>CAYFSC010000018.1:14258-28017 GCA_964345695.1 uncultured Rhodothermales bacterium
CACGCCGCGCTCCGCGACACCCTCGGCGATCACGTGCAGCAGAAGGGATCGTTGGTCGCGCCCGACCGCCTGCGGTTTGACTTCAGCCATTTTGAAGGACTGGATGAAACGGAGCTGCTCGACCTCGAGCAACAGGTGAACGCCCGCATTCAGGAAAACATCCCGAAGCAAGAGGAGCGGGATGTGCCCATCGACGACGCGATGGAGCGCGGGGCCATGGCGCTCTTCGGCGAGAAATACGGCGACCGCGTCCGCGTCATCACGTTCGACCCCGACGACTCCGTCGAGCTGTGCGGCGGCACACACGTGGAGGCCACCGGCGAGATCGGGCTCTTCCGCTTCACGTCGGAGGGCTCCGTCGCGTCCGGCGTGCGCCGCGTGGAGGCCGTCGCCGGACAGCCTGCCCTGGAGCACGTCGAGCAGAAGCTGCAGGCGTTCGAGCGGGCGCGCCGCCAGTTCCACTCGCTCGACCGATCGCTCGACGAGGCCATCGCGCAGCTTCAAGAGGAACGCGACGCCCTGGCTGAACAGGTGGAGCAGCTCCGCCGTGGGCAACTGGCCAACCAGCTGGACGACTTTGTGGCCAACAACGCCACGGAGGTCGATGGCGTGCGGGTCGTTACCGGACGCATCGACCGCGCGAGCATGGACGACCTCCAGGCCCTCGGCGACCAGTTCCGTGACAAGCTGGGCAGCGGCTCGGTCGGCGTTCTCGGCAGTGAAGGGGAAGACGGCGAGAAGGTGTACGTCGTCGCCACCGTGTCCGACGACCTGATCGGGCAAGGCCTGAAGGCCGGCGACCTCGTGGGCACGCTCGGGCAGCGTCTCGGCGGAGGCGGCGGGGGACGCCCTCAGCTCGCCGCCGCCGGTGGGCGCGATACCGAGAAACTGGAGGACGTGCTGTCGGAGGTGCCGTCGATCGTGCGGAAGCAGATGGGGTGATCCCGGGTCCGCACGCTTTGTTGACGGTTGGTGTTACGGCGCCAGAATATGAATCCCTCGCCACACGAACGACGCGAGGAACGCCAGTCCCACGAGCGCAAGAATGACCGCGCCGCAGGTCCATATCGACGTTGCTGGGAGATCGCGCCGGTCGCGGTCGTCGGCCCAGGCAATGAATCCGAGGCCTACCAGCAGACCGCCCATCGTTCCACCGAGCAGCCACTGCGTCGTGGCCAGTGCCCAGGCGCAGATCAGGGCCATCAAGATGCCGACGAGAACGAGAAAGCCGCGTCGCATGCCTGGGGTGACGGTCGGTGCGTCGGGAGGGTCGGAACGGGGGGCGTCGAAGTCGGCGGGTGCCATGGAAGGGGGGCGGAAGCCAGGCTGCGGTAATCGTTCTGCGGTAATCGTTCCCCGAAGGACCCTGCGCATTTTCGGCACAGCGTCACGGTGTCACCCGTACAAACTCCGGCATCATGGCCCCAGGTTCCTAACTCGACTTTGGAGAGACTCTTGCCCGGTGGGCGGTGTTCGTCACCACGTTCATCGTTGCCGAGGGCGTGGCGGCCGGAGCGGCCTCGTGGGCCGATGAGTGGGTCGCCCAACAGCCGCAAACACTGGAGATGTATGTTCTATCTTCACCGCCAGCGGCTTTTTTGCTACCGCCTCATTCGCCAGAGGATGGAATGACGTGCGCGCAGGGAGCGCTCAGCGCCTTTGCGTCGGAACGAACAACCTTCACGCCATTTTGGCGGCCGTGTGGTTCGCGGTGCGGAACGTGTGGCACAGCGTCCAATACCATCCTTTCGATGTTCAACCGCGGGCCCCTGGTGGCCTGCGCCTTCGGTGGGGTGGCGGAGCCTGGCTGAACGCACCGGTCTCGAAAACCGGAGTACCCTTCTGGGTACCGGGGGTTCGAATCCCTCCCCCACCGCGACCGAAAGCTTCCCAGGCTTGGGAAGCTTTTTGTTTGGAGCGCCTGGATCGACCTGCGCCCCCATGACGACAACCTTCTACGCTCCGCCCTCTTCGATCCGCGGTGCCCGCGTTGTGCTTCCGGAAGCGGAGGCGCGACATGCCGCCGCCAGCCTGCGAAAAACAGCGGGCGATAAGATTGTGGTGGTCGACGGCGAGGGGGGCTGGCACCGAGTCCGTCTGAACCACGTCAGCCGGGAGCAGGTGGTTGGCAACATCGTCGAAACGAAGCGGGAGGTCGGCGAGCCGGAGCGAGAAGTAACCGTCGGAATGGCACTCCTCAAGAAGCGCAGCCGCTTCGAGACGTTCGTGGAGAAAGCCGTGGAGCTGGGCGTTGCGCGTCTGGTCCCCTTGCGCACCGAGCGGACGGAGACGACCTCGTTTCGCCCGGAGCGTGTGCGCAACCTGATGATCGCTGCCATGAAGCAGTGCGGGCGATCGCGGCTGCCTGCGCTTGCCTCGCCGCAGCCGCTGACCGACGTGTGGGAGACGCCCCGCTCTTGGCTGATCTGCCACGAGCAGGCAGACCCCGAGCGCACCGTGATGAAGGCGCTGCGCGAGCTGCCGGGGGACGAACCCATTGGCCTTCTGGTTGGGCCCGAGGGAGGGTTCACCGAGCAGGAGGTGCGGGCCGGTCGTGAGGCTGGCGGCCGCGCGGTGGCTCTTGGCCCCCGTCGGCTGCGTGCGGAAACGGCGGGCATCGTGGCTGCCTCTGCGGCGCTGCTGGCTCCCGACCCCGGAGCGGTAGCGTCCTGAACTCGAGACGGAATCGTCCGCACCGGCCGGCTTGGCTGGCGTTCCCCCTATTCACGTTCACACACGCCGCAATGCCTGACTTGACCGAAGAACGCCTCGCGTCCGAGCAATTGGTCGACGGAGTGCTCTTGGAGGTGTATCGCGATGAGGTCCGTCTGCCCGACGGACAGCAGTCGGCGCGGGAGTGGATCGACCACCCCGGGGCCTCGGCCATTGTGCCGATCCTTCCCGACGGCCGCACCGTGCTGGTCCGGCAGTTCCGCTATCCGCCGCGCCAGACGTTTCTGGAGGTGCCTGCTGGAAAGCTGGACCGGCCCGACGAGGATCCGGTCGAGGTCGCCGCTCGCGAGCTGGAGGAGGAGACAGGGTGGCGAGCGGAACGCTTCGAGCACGTAAGCTCCATGTGTCCGTGCATCGGATACAGCAGCGAGGTTATCCACATTTTCCTCGCTTTCGATCTGCAGTCGGGCGAGCAACAATTGGCCGACGGTGAGTTCGTTGAGGTCGTCGAGATGGATTTCGAGGAGGCTGTGGAACGCGCCGAGCAGGGAGCCTTGAAAGACATGAAGACGGTGACAGCCCTTTTGCAGGCGGCCGCGTACCTTCGCGATCGGCCCTCTGCACTGTGAAACCTCGCGCTTTCTTCAGATACAAACCTTGAGCGCAACTCACGCCGCGCTTATCCTTACAAATTGTCCATCCGTTACCCACGAACCGGAATAGCTTCGGATGTTTAGCTTCCTTGTTGTCTTCATTGCACTCATCGGCCTCTTCATGACGATCGTTGTCTTGCTCCAGAGCGGGCGCGGCGGCGGCCTTGCAGGGATCGCCTCGTCCGGCGCCACCCGGCAGGTGCTGGGCTCCCGCCAGGCGCCGGACACGTTGGAAAAAGCCACGTGGACGCTCGCAACGATCTTCATCGTGCTGTGCGTCGTGAGTAACTTCTTTACCGGAGCGGAACCGCAGCAGAGCGTCATCCAGCAGCGGGCCCAGCAAGGTACACAGCAGCAACAGGAGCAGCAGGCGCTTCCGCCCGCACAGGGTGAGCAAGCGCCCGCACCTGTGCCTCAGCAGGGCGGGGACGGCAGCCAGCAAGGAGGTGGCAACTGACCGTTACGTTTACGTCTGGCACGGCGGCTGTATAGGCGGGATGCTCGTGTGAGCATTCCGCCTTTCGTATGCCTGCTCGCCATTACCTCCTTATTTGCCGATGTACCTTCCTTCTTTTTTGGCGCGCGTTTTTGCTGCAGCCACACTCCTTCTGCTCGGTCCCGTCCTATGGAATGACGCCGGAGCGCAGGACAACGGTCGTGCACCGCTTCCAGAGACGTGGGCGCTTCAGTTTGCGATTGCCCCTGATTTTGATCTTGCGTCCTTTTCGGGAAGCACCCTTTCGATCAAACGCCAGTTCTCGTCGACGCAGTCTCTCCGCGTAGGGGTATCCGTTCAAGGACGGTTCGAGGATCGAGAAGACGAGACCTCGAGACGAAGCGAGGAGCGGGATCTCCAGTCGTACAGCGTGGAAGGAATTTACGTGTCGCACGTCGCCGGCAGCAACGACATCCACGCGTATGTCGGGATCGGACCTTTCGTGTCATTTTCCAGCAACGAAGAGTCGTCCGATCTCCAAAACGAACGGACCGACGAGGACTTGTTTGGTGTGGGGGCAATTGGCGTCCTCGGGGTGGAGTGGCTTCTCCGCTCCAATCTAAGCGTGACCGCCGAGTACAGTGCCGACGTTTCGTATGAACAAATCACGCTCGATCGTTCAGGAGGCGAAAGCATTGCTGTTGACAGGGATGTCGACCGCTGGTCCTTCGGAGGACGGGGCGCGACCCTTGGGGTTTCGGTGTACTTCTGACGCACAATCCGTCCAACGAACCCCAAGAAAAAACGGCAGCCTCCACACAGGAAGCTGCCGTTTCAATGGGTGTGACGGGTGTGCGTCTGTAAGCCGAATTGGGTCTTCTCCGCGCGAGAGTCACACGTCTCGA
The DNA here is from genome assembly GCA_964345695.1 of uncultured Rhodothermales bacterium. Lineage (GTDB taxonomy): Bacteria > Bacteroidota > Rhodothermia > Rhodothermales > Salinibacteraceae > CAYFSC01. Next base: position 18,926 of record CAYFSC010000018.1, read on the forward strand.
CGCAGAGGAGAACGTCATCTATCTGGGACGCACGTTGCCATGCGCCTCAAGCGGCCGACCTGCGCCATGATCTCGGCGGGCCACCGGCACCGGAGGCTGTTGCCCCCGGTGCGGCGCGGCTTGGCCTTGCACCCCGTGGGGTTTGCCTGGCCGCCGCTGTCGCCAGCGGCGCCGGTGCGCTTTTACCGCACCCTTTCACCCCTGACCCCGACGGCGTCGGGGCGGGACTGCTCTCTGTTGCACGTGCCGTCACCGCAGCCAACGGATTGGTGCGGCGCCTTCCGGTTAGGAAGCACGGTGCCCTGTGGTGTTCGGACTTTCCTCACCGCCCCGGCCGAGGCCGCGACGGAGCGACGTCCCGACGCACACACTGCATAAACGCTGTGGCTTCGGGGGAGTTGCAGCTCGCGTGAGGGCAGGACGGGTCGCCGTCGGAGTCTCACCCGACCGCAACGGGCATAAAAGGCCGCCGAGGGCATAAAAAATGGCGCAGCGGGTGGCGACCCGGGCTGCGCGGCTTTACACATTAAGCGCTTCTTTCATCTCGTCGATCGTCTCGTTGTAGAGGTCTTGATCGACGATGATGCGGCCGGTATGCTCGCAGGCAACGATGCGCTTTCGCTTCCGGATCTCGACCTGCCGCTGCGGCGGAACGGCGAACCCGGCGGCGGCGCCTCGCTTCAAGGGGACGACGGCACGTCCGTCGCGGAGGCGATTGCGAAGCTTGGAGTACGCCTTGACATATCGGTCGTCGACCTTGTCTCGGGCGTCTTGCCGAATCTGTTCGAGCTTCGCTTCTTCGTCCTCCGTTTCCTGAAGCACCGACTCGAGCTTGCCCTTCTTCTGGTCTAGCACCTTGTCGAGTTCCTCGAGACGCTCCTCGGTCTCCTCGACCGATTCTTCGTGGGACTCGATCGTTTCTTCCGCCTCTTCGATCGTTTGTCGAGCCTCCGAGATGCGTTCCTTCTGCGTCTCGATTTCCTTGGTGAGCGCGTCGTACTCACGATTGTTGCGGACTTGCAGCTGCTGATCCTCGTACTTGTCGATCAGCCCTTCTGCCTCTTTGATGTCAACGCTGGCTTCACGCTTCTCGACTTTCTTCTGGTTGATCTCGTCCTCGTAGTTCGAGAGGCGGGTTTCGAGGCCGGCTTTCTCGTCTTCGAGATCCTGAATCTCCTCGGGCAGGTCGCCGCGGAGCTTCTTAATTTGGTCGATGCGGTTGTCAATGTGCTGCAGCCGGACCAGGGCGCGCAGCTGGTCTTCGACGGTCGACTTCTTCTGAGCCGTGGGCATGAGGGATCGGTTTTGTGCTCGTTCGTACGCAAGTGGAAGGCAACAGAGAAACACGCTCGGCCCAACACGAGGTTCGTCATCCCCCCATTTCTTTTTTCCATTTCACGCAATAAAAACAGGGAGCGAAACAGTCCCTCCGAGCCCGACGGATCCTACGACGCTTGAGGCTGCGGGGTCGGACTTTTGGCAAAGTGCTTCATCGGACTGGTCGTGGTATCGGTGCGCCGAATCGTCACGTCCGGGAAGCGCTCGGCAAGCCAGTCGCGGAGTAGCGCCTCAGTCAGCGCTTCCGACTCGTAGTGTCCGGGATCGATTAGGGCCATCTCGGCTCTCCCCTCGGGGTTCAGAACGTCGAAGAAGGTGTGATACGTAATGTCGGCCGTGACATAGGCGTCGGCGCCGCTTGCCCGGGCGGTACCGATAAAGTCGGCCCCGGCGCCCCCGCAGACCGCGACGCGCTCGATGGAGGCCTCTTCGTTGCCGGCGTAGCGCAGGCTTCCCGCCTCCAGGCGGTCGGCCACGCGCTCCAGAAACACCGAAAGCGACTCTGGCGCTTCCAGACGACCGAGGGCGCCAAGCCCGGTTTGCGTGCTCTTCTGCTTGACGGGATACACGTCGTAGGCCACTTCCTCGTAGGGATGCGCCTCGCGCAGGGCCGTCACTACTGCTGCGAGATCCCACTGGTGCACCTCCATCTCCAGCTTGCGCTCGCTGGCGGAGGTGAGTTCGCCCCCGGCCTCGCCGATGTGTGGATCGGCGTCTTCGCCCGGACGGAAGTACCCAGTGCCATCCGTCGAGAACGCGCAGCCATCGTAATCGCCGATGCACCCGGCGCCAGCGTCCGTGAGGGCGCTGTGCACCTCGTGAAAGTGATCCTGCGGAACGTACGTGGCGAGCTTGTACAGCACGTCGTCGAGGCCGTCGAGGAACGACACGTCCGTCAGGTTCAGGCGCTCGGCCAGCGCGAACGACACCCCGCCGGGGGCCGCGTCCAGATTGGTGTGTGCACTGTACAGGGCAATGCCACGCTCGGCCAAACGCAGCGCGAGGGAGGAAACGTAGTCGTCGGCCGTGAGGGATGAGAGCGAGTCGAAGAGCAGCGGGTGATGCGTCACGATCAGTTCGGCGCCGGTGGATTCGGCTTCTGCCAGCACGTCGGGCGTCATGTCGAGGGCCACGAGCACGGTCGATACGCTTCGGGCGGCATCCCCGACTTGCAGGCCAACGTTATCGTAGGCCTGTGCCGAACCCCGAGGGGCCCAGGCGTCCAGCGCAGAAGAGAGATCAGCAACAGTCGTAGGCATGGCGGTGGGGGCTAATTCTGAGAGATCGATGGTCGGTACGAGAAAGGAGGAGGGAAGCGCCAAAAGGGAACCGCCGGTGGAAACGGCTCGCGCGTCCTCGCTGATCAATTTCTAATATCCCTACATGTCTCGAAGATAGGTCAGCGTGTCGGGGGTGAACGGGGTGGGATCGAGGTCGAAGTCTTCGTAGAAGGCAGAGGCATCGCCCGTGTTGCCTTCCACCAGCATGTCGAACTGAGCAGGCGAAATGGGCAACAGGCCCAGGCGGCCGACGGTGTATACGCCGAGGCGGGCCAGCGCCATCGGCACAGGCAGCTTGGGTCGGGGCGACAGCCCGGCGCCGCGTGCCACCACGTCGAGCAGCTCCACGTACGGAAGGCGCGTCGGGCCGGCCGCCACATACGTGTTGCCGTCCGCCGCGGTGCGCAAGAGGGCCTGGACAAAAGCCGAAGCCACCTCAGTGACGTGCACCGGCTGCATTTCGTAGCGCCCATCGCCGAAAATCGGCCAAATCGGGAAGGGGCGGAGGAGATCGCGGAGCAACTGCGAGGCGAACTCGGGACGGCCCGGGTCCGGTGGGCCGAACAAAAGCGACGGCCGAAACACCGTCCAGTGCGCGAAGCCGGCCTCCCGAATGATCTGCTCGGCGCGCCACTTGGTCGTCTGGTACGCCGTGCCCGCATCCTCACGGGCGCCGTTGGCGCTCATGTGCACGAATCGATCGACGCCCGCAGCCTGGGCCGCCTCCACGACGTTGCGGGTGCCGTCCACATGGATGCGCTCGAAGGTTACGCCCTGCGACGGGTGCTCCTCAATGATGCCGACCAGATGAATCACGGCGTCGCACGCGTCAAAGGCGCCTTCCAGCGTCTCGGGCTGTGTGATATCGCCGGTGACGTGCTGAATGGCGGGCCCGGTCTCGACAAGCGAAGGCGATGCCCCGCGCGTCAGACAGCGTACCTCGACGTCGCGGGGGCGCAGGGCACGCAGGAGGTGGGACCCGACGTAGCCGGTGGCTCCTGTCAGAAGAACACGCATGGAGGCGGAGAACGAGGGTGCATGAGAGGAGGGCGAAGCTGCCTACGTGAGAGAGGCCTTGTCCACGGCGATCATGCGCGCATCGAGGTCGCGCACGCCGAATGAGGTTCCCACGGCGAGACCGGCTGCGATGAGAGGAGCCGAGGTCGGGACGGTGCGTGTCTCGCCGGCCACCGATTCGAGGGGCACCTCGGTGAAGGCGCCGGACTGCACGGCCACCATCTGGCCAAACGCCTCGTCTGCCACCAGGGCGGCAGCACGTGCGCCAAAGGCCGTGGAGAGATTTCGGTCGTACGGCGTCGGAGTCCCGCCACGCTGCATGTGGCCCAGAATGGTGGTGCGGACCTCGCTGTTGACGTGCGGCTTCAGCTGTTCGGCCAGCACGTGCCCGATGCCACCGAGGCGCACAGGATCGGGGCTGTCCTCCACGACGCTCTTGACGGTGCGCTCGCCTCCTGTCGGCGTGGCGCCTTCGGCAACGGCGATAATGGTGAAGCGCTGCCCGCTGCGCTCTCGCCGGGCACACACGCGGATGATCTCATCGATCTCGTACTCGATCTCCGGAATCAGAATCACATCCGAGCCGCTGGCAACCCCGGCGTGGAGCGCGATCCATCCGGCGTAGCGGCCCATCGTCTCCACAATCATGACGCGGTGGTGGCTCTGGGCCGTGGTGTGGATGCGGTCGATGGCCTCGGTGGCGATCGAGACGGCCGTGTCGAAGCCAAAGGTGCGATCCGTCCCCACAATGTCGTTGTCGATGGTTTTCGGAACGCCCACGATATTCAGCCCGAGGTCTGCCAACTGGTGCGCGATGGTCATGGTGCCGTCGCCGCCGATGGCTACGACCGCGTCGAGATCGAGCGAGTCGTAGGTGTTTACCACCTTGGCCGAGACGTCGGCCCCGCCACTCCGGTAGTATTCGAACGGATTGGCCTTGTTGCTGGCGCCGAGGATGGTGCCGCCATCCGTAAGGATGCCGCTCACGCTCTCGTAATCGAGCGTTTCGGTATCCCGTTCGATGAGGCCGTGGAATCCGTCTTTAATGCCCACGACAACGGCGTCGTGCTGAAGGATCAAGCTCTTGGCCACCGCGCGGATGACAGCGTTGAGGCCGGGGCAATCGCCACCGCCCGTGAGAATGCCTACGCGAAGGGAAGGGGAAGCCATCGGAGTTGAAAGGTGGTGAGGGAAGCATGGATCTGACCGAGAGGTATGGATCTGAAGATGAGAAGAAGGGAAGAGGTGTGCAAGTGCTCATGCCAGTTGTCCGTAGCTTTCACGGTTGAGGGTACGGTCCAGATTGTAGGCGGCGCTGATGAGCGAGATGTGGGTAAAGGCCTGCGGGAAGTTGCCGAGCGCCTCGCCGCACGAGCCGGTCTCTTCAGCAAACAGACTCAGGTGGTTGGAGTAGCCGAGCATTTTCTCGAAGGTCAGCCGGGCAGACTTGAGTGCCTCGGGGTCGGTGCGGCCGGCGCGCGTCAAGGCCTCCACCATCCAGAACGTGCACATGTTGAAGGTGCCCTCGCGGCCGGGAAGCCCGTCGTCGACCCGGTTCTGATCGTAGCGATACACGAGGCTGCCCGACCGGAGTCCACCATCGTCGGGCGATGCCATGATGGCATCGAGGGTGCTTCGCATGCGGGGATCGTTGGGAGCCATGAAGAAGACGAGCGGCATGATGAGCGCCGAGGCGTCGAGCGCGTCGCTGTCGTAGTGCTGAACGAACGCCTCGCGGGAGGCATTCCAGCCGTTCGCCATAACGTCGCGATAGATGGCGTCGCGCGTGTCGAGCCACCGCTGGCGATCGGCCGGGAACGAACGCTTGTCCGCCAGGCGCAACCCGCGGTCGAGGGCGACCCAGCACATTACCTTCGAGTAGACGAAGGACTGGCGGCCAGAACGCACCTCCCAGATGCCGTCATCCGGCTGATCCCAGTGATCGCACACCCAGTGGAGCAGCCCGCGCAGGGTTTTCCAGAAGTCGTACGAGATGGGCGCGTGGTACTTGTTGGCGAGGTACACAGCGTCCATAAGCTCGCCGTAGATGTCGAGCTGCCGCTGCTCGGCCGCCGCATTCCCGATGCGTACGGGTGCGGAGTTGCGGTAGCCCGAGAGGTGGTCGAGCGTTTCTTCGGGCATGCATGCGTTGCCATGAATGTCGTACACGATTTGCAGCCCGTCGGCGCTCCCGCAGTCCTGACAGCGCTGCTCCAGCCACCTGATAAACGCCCCGGCCTCGTCGGTAAAGCCGACGCGCAGCAGCGCGTAGAGCGTGAAGGCGGCATCGCGAATCCAGGTATAGCGGTAGTCCCAGTTGCGCACCCCGCCGACCGATTCTGGAAGGCTCGTGGTTGGGGCGGCAACGATCGCTCCTGTGGGTTCGTACGTCATCAGCTTGAGAGCGAGGGCCGACCGATACACCTCTTCACGCCATCGCCCTTCGTAGGTGCACTGTTCGAGCCACCGGTGCCAGGAGTTGACCGTAGTGTCAAAAAGGGTGCGCTCAAGATCGAGAGAGAAGGTCTCCGACTCCAGCAATTCGCTACCGGCGTCGGCGAGGGCAAAAGCGGCGGCCTCGCCGCGCCGGAGAGACACAGTGGCCCGCAGCGCCGGGCCGTCGGCGGTGACAGGAAGCGTCGACGCGAGGCCGATCGACTGGGTGGGGCCGTGAAAGACACCGCCCGTTGGCGCTGGCTGCACGCGGTGATGGGCACGGGCGTAGTCGAAGGCCGGTCGGCATTCCATCTGGATGGGCATGGTGCCTCGAACCATCTCGACGCGGCGAATGATGGCGCCTTCGGCCGGGTGGCCGTTTGGAAGGCCTATGGGCATGTAGTCGATGACTTCGGCCAGGCCTTCGTCCGAGACGAATCGCGTGATGAGAACATTCGTGTCGGGCCAGTACACCTGGCGCTGTGTCACACCCTCAGACTCCGGGGCAATGCGGAAGTGGCCTCCGGCGTCGGCATCGAGGATGCGCGCAAAGATGCTGGCCTCATCGAAGCGCGGCCAGCAGAGCCAATCGATCGACCCGTTGCGCCCGACCAGCGCCGCAGTGTGCATGTTGCCGATCAGGCCGTAGTCTTCAATGGGGAGGTACGACATGCGAAGCAGGGGGTAGAGACAGCATGTGAGAAAAGCCACTCTCGGAGGGGGAGAGGCCGACCCGTACCGTCGCATAAGTTCGACCGAATGCGTCCGTGTTACGGCGCTTCCAAACGGACGCGCCACGCCGCCACGGCGAGCCAGGGAACGGCCCACAGCCAGCCGCCCAAGACGTCTGTGGGGTGGTGGACAGCGAGCACAACGCGGCTGGTCCCGATGGCTGTCACCAGCAGTCCCACGACAATCAGAAGCAGACGGCTGGCCCAGTGTCGCCGGGGAGGAAACAGAACGCGGACGGCGGTTCCATACACAAGGAGCGCCCCGAACGCGTGTCCGCTGGGGTAGCTGAAGGAGGCCTCCAGCAGACCGGGGGCCGTCGGGCGCGGCCGGCTCACAAGGAGCTTCAACCCGTACACTGAGGCTTCCCCCGCAGCGAACAGACCGACCCAGACGAGGGCCGTGCGCCGGGTTCCCCTGCGCCACAAGAATACGGCAACGGCGAGCGCGAGTCCAACGAGGACAGGCGCGCTGCCCCAGAGCGTCACGAAGCGGGCGGCGGTTTCGGCCAGAGAGCCGTCTGGAGCAGTGAGCGTCTGGAGCAGGCGCTGGTCGAGGGTCGCGACGCGCGCCGAGGCCGACCAGAGGAAGGTGGTACCCAGAAAAGCGACGAGGCCCGCGCAAGCAGTTGCGATGTAGGACCGTGTTGGGGGTCGAGGGGGATCGGCAGGAGAGGGCAGCATGAGCGCGTGTCAGGAGACCAGGGTCGGATCTCCGGCCGGCTCGGTCTCGTGTTCCGCCCGCGCTTCGATGCGCGCCTGCAGCGCATGCAGCATACCGGCAAAGACCCAGCGGTGCGGGACGGCCACGACGTTCCAGTAGAAGGTGCCCCACAGCCCCTTCGGCTCGAAAAAGACCGACTGCGACACAGTGCAACGGTCCTCGCCGTCCGGTGAGACCTCGAACTGAAGCCAAGCGCGGCCGGGCAAGTCCATCTCGGTACGCAGGCGCAGGAGACGCGGCGGATCGATGGCCTCCACGCGCCAGAAGTCCACCGCATCGCCGACGCGCAGGTCGGTGGGGTGGCGACGACCCTTGCGGAAGCCGACGCCGCCCGTCAGTTGGTCCCACCATCCGCGCAGTCGCCACAGCCAGTCGGCGAACAGCCAGCCGGTGTCGCCGCCGAGGCGCTCGATGGTTTCGAAGGCCGTGTCGGGCGCGGCCTGAACGGAAACCTGACGTGTTTCGCGATACAGCCCTTCGGTGGTTTCGAGCGACTGCGTCACGCCATTCCCGGATGTGGCGGCGGAGGAGAGGGCGCTGTTCCACACGGTAGGAATGTCATCGGACTCTGTACGGTGCAGGGCGCGACGCACTGCCTCTTCGAACCCCATCGGATCCACCTCCGGAAACATCTGGCGCGCACGCTCCGGCGCATCGACGGTGACCTCGTTGTCCAGCCCCTCGATGAGGGGGCGCGCAATCCGGTTGGAGACCGGCGTCACAAGTCCGATCCAATGCGACGACAGTCGCGGCGTAAGAAACGGCACGTTAATGACGATGCGGTCGAGGCCGCGCGCCGAGGCATAGGTCTGAAACATCTCGCCGTAGGTCAGCACATCGGCCCCACCGATCTCAATGATTTCGCCGGTGCTCTCCGGGGTCTCTAGTGCCTGCGTGAGGTACGCGAGCACGTCTCGGATGGCGATGGGCTGCGTAGGCGTGTGCACCCACTTCGGGCAGATCATCAGGGGCACGCGCTCGGTCAGGTAGCGCACCAACTCGAACGACAGGCTACCGGAGCCGACGATCTGCGCGGCGCGGAACTCGGTCACGGGCACGGGTCCGTCGCGGAGCACGTCGCCCGTTTCCATGCGGCTGCGCAGGTGCTTCGACGAGCGTTCGCCTTTGGGGCGAATGCCACCCAGATAGATGATGCGCTGGACACCCTGGGCTGCAGCGGCCTCCTGGAAGTTGCTGGCGGCCGTCCGGTCGCGCTCCGCAAAGTCGTCTCCCGAGCCGAGGGAGTGGATCAGGTAGTAGACGGCATCGATATCTGCGAGTGCAGGCTCGACGGTATCGGCGTCGAGGGCGTCGCCCACGGCCACGTCCACCGCATCGCCCCAGGGCTGGGCGCGGAGGCGTCGCTCGTCCCGCACAAAGCAACGCACATCGTACCCGGCTTGCAGGAGGCGCGGCACCAGGCGGCCGCCCACGTAGCCGGTGGCCCCGCTCACGAGAACAGTCTGCGGAGACGTTGTGCGGCGTGCAGTCATGGCCAATGATGTGTCGATGGATGCGAGACAACAGCAGATCAATACAATCCAACGCCTGCTGCACGCTACGGTTTGC
>CAYFSC010000019.1:0-24537 GCA_964345695.1 uncultured Rhodothermales bacterium
ACCCCTACCGAATCTCGTAATTCCAGGGGAGCGGTCGGCGGAACCGCCTGCCTCCGGCCTGGGGAACCAACTTCGGCCGGCAGCTCAAGTCATCGCTGGCGTCCGACGATTCGCAGATCCAGGCCCAGGCGCTCCAGCACATTACGTACTTTGCCACGTTCTACGAGAAAAAATCGACTTCTCCGACGCGGTCCCGACGCTTGCGGACCTGTACCGGAACGATGACGACGCCAACGTCCGTCTCTTCGCTGTGGTGGTTCTACGCCGCTGGCGATGAGGGCGGCATGGAGAAAGGTCCGCCGCGCGACCTGTCGTGCATGACACGTACCGAGCAGCAATTCTCGCGGATACGCGCTATCTTCACAATCACAAGACGCATCCTCTTGTCCGCGCGCAACGACGTGCCCCATGCACCTTGAAATGGGGAGAGCTCGAAATGGGGAGCGCGCACTTCACAGTTGTCGGGACAGGCTCCAGGATTCCATGATTCAGGTTTACCTCTTCGAGCGCTTCCGCGTGGAGTGTAGCGAAACCCCCGTCCGGCTTTCTGCCCGGAAAGCGCAGGAGCTCTTCGCCTTTCTTCTTTTGCACCCGCAGCGGTCGCTGGTCCGGGAGTTGGTCGCGAGCCGTCTCTGGGGAGAGACGTGCACGACGACCAAGTCGCGCGCCTACCTGCGAAAGGCGCTGTGGAAGCTGCAGCGGTCCTTGCGCGAGGCCTCTCTGCGCGAGGCCGAGCACGGAAAGCCGGTCATCGCCACGGAGGGAAACACGGTCGCGATCGGCGGTTGGGACTGCCTGTGGGCCGACGTCCGGGCGTTTGAGCACACCTACGAAGCGGTGCGGGACCTGCAGGGATCGGTCCTGACCCGGTCGGAGGCATGTCAGATTCAGACGGCAACCGACCTCTACACGGGGGACCTGTTGGAAGACTGGTTCACGGACTGGTGCGTGGTTCCGCGCGCTCGCCTGAAGCAAACGCATCTGGTACTGTTGGACAAGCTGCTCGCCTGGGCCGTTGCAAAAGGCGAGTACGAGACGGGCCAGGAGGCCGCCCGCCGTATTCTTGCGGTAGATCGGGCGCGCGAGCGTACCCACCGCCAACTCATGCGGCTGTACGCGGGCACCGGACGGCGGTCGGAGGCGCTTCGGCAGTTCGAGGCGTGTGAGACCGCGCTGGAAGACGAACTGGGCGTCGCACCTGCGCCGCAAACGATTGATCTGGTGCAGAACATTCGGGCCGGACAGCCCACCGTCCGCGGCAATGGAGCGACCCTCGGACCGCCAGCCCCGTCTTCTGATGCGCCAGACCCTGAGGAAATCCGTCCGCTCCTGGAGCATCTCTGCTGCCGAGTCGATGCTCTCGAAAGGCAGATGCATCGGCTCGTGCAGCTGCTGCAGCCCGATGCCTCCTCCCAGAACGTTCGGGGACACAACGAAGAGACAGCGGCGTGACGAGCCCGCCCTATCTTCGTGGCGTCGCCGATCCATCGCGCGCCTCCTGCCCTCGTGAGTACCTTCGCCTCCCGCACATTCGTTCTTCGCCTGTGGTGCGAAGACCCGGCGCCCGACGGCCCGCCCCACTGGCGCGGCACCATCAAGGACGCAGTGACTGGCGAAACCTGGAGCGAGGACAGCGTCGACCGCCTCTGCACGCGGATGAAAGAGGCGCTTCAAAACGACCCGAAAGACGATCGGCTCTCCGGTGCGGGCTGACGGCAGAGAGCTGCGGGGGACACGCGTTGCGTTCCCCTGGTGGACCGGGATCAGTCGAGTTGCATTTTACCGGCTTGGACCACGCCGTGCAGAATGTTGGCGGCGCGACGGAGACGCTCTCGCGTTTGCTCTTGCCGAGCGGCGTTGCCGGCCTCCTTCTGCAGCTTCGCCTTCACCTCCGCGGCGCTCCCGTAGCTCTTCGCCTTGATGATGCGGTTGACGACGTAGTCGGTAAACACCGCGTCGGCGTCGGACGCGTGGCTGCTCGCAATGCCCCGGTACCGGCGCGGCGAGGCCGACTGGAGGGACGGTGTTTCGACCAGCGTCCAGTTCGGAAGGGGAACGTCGATGTCGACCGTTGCAACCGTCGATCCGCCGTTCTTCTCGTAGGAGTCGTCGTCTTTCTCATAGGTCCCAGACTGGAAGGACATCGCTTTCGGAAAGTCTGTCACGTCCGGTTCGGTCCCGCCCGGATACGTTTTCGCCCAGTTTGCCGGCGCCTCCTCCTTGCCGCGGTACGTCACCTCGCCGGTCATCCAGAGCACGGCATCGCGCTTCTTCTCGCCCGGCATGTCGCCCACCTTCTCCTTCAGCTTGCTCTCGAACCGCTTCTCGTGGGTGCTGTTGTTCTTCTGCGTCCCTGGTGCCAGGTTCGCTGCGGTTCCAGGGCCGCCGAGGCGGTGATTCACGAGGTGCATGCGGCGCCAGTGCTGGCCGCTCGTCGTTAGCCCCTGCTGCAGGGCAGCCCATCCCTGCGGATCGGCCCCCGGCTCGGCGCCCATCGGACGGTTGGCGGTCAGGTATTCCACTTCGGCCGTCTTCGCCTTGCCCCCTGTGGTGGTGAACGAATACTTCGGCGTGGGCAGACTGGCGAGATCGGCTTCCTCCTGCAGGCTGATGTCTTTCAGGACGTCGGCCGTCGTCTTCATCTTGGCGTCGAGCTCTGCGGTCAGCGTGTCGATCTCGGCCTCGTTGCGCTTGTCGGTTCGGCTGCGAGCGCCCGCTGCGTCGAGCTTCTGCAGGAGGGCCTCCAGGTCGGTCGTGTGCTGAATGGCCGTCGTCAGCTTTTTCTTTCGGGCGGGCGGTACGTCGTCGCTCGCCCGAAGCGCCTTCAGCCGCGTGCGCATCTGCTCCGGAGCACTGGCCAGCATCAGCGTCGTGCGCCGCCCCGACTTCTTGAGGAAAATCTTGTGGCCCTCGCCGCTCTTGTCGGTAAAGGACTGATCTTTCTTCCACCACTGCACGACCTTGTCCTTGAGCTTTCCAACGCCCGCTTTGGCCTTCGCCCAGAGTTTGCGCCCCATCGCCACAATCTTGTCGAGCACCTTGTCCACGACCTTGTCGACGGGTCGCCGGATCTTCTCGATCACCTTCGTGATGGCCGTGCCGATGCCGCTGAGACCCAGCAGACGGGCGATAAAGCCGAGGATGATGGGGATGGTGCGCGCCAGGGTTTGCTCGACGTACGACGCAGCCGCACCGAGCCGCCCCTGCGCAATGTCGCCGATCGACGTGAAGACGCTTTTCACGAATTGGACGATGCGGTCGCGATTCTCCACGAAGAACATGATCGTGTTGTAGATGGCCAGGACGGCCTGCACGAGCGCCCCCGCCGGATTGAGGAACGAGAGCAGCTTGATGATGCCCTGCTTCACCACGTTCGTGATGACCCAGGTGCGAATGCCGTCCATCACCTGCTGCTTGATCTCCGCGGCCTTCTCCTTGAGCATGTGCCACAGTGCGATCGGCCCCTCCGTGATCAGCCGGCGGACGATAGTCACGCCCGTTTCGATCGCGCTCACCACCTTCTCGCCGACGCGCTTCACGAGCTTGGCGCGGATGCGGTCGTAGGTGAGGCCGAGAATCTGGAGCACAAGTGACAGGATCCCCTTCAGATTCCAGGTGTCCGGCAGCTGGATGGGCACCGAGGACAGGGCGCCCGTTAGCCACTCGATGAGGCCGCCGACGAGATGCTGCTTGATGTTGGTCTTGAACTGCAGCACCCCCTTCTTCACGGCCCCAACCAGGTTCTTGACAAACGGGACCGGCTCGCGGACGATGGCCGTGAGCACTGCCTTGCCCTTATCGAGAATGCCCATGATCGCGTCCGGGCTGTACCCGGCCGACGACAGCGCCCACTTGAAGAACTTCAGTGCGGCGTTGAGGAGCAGCGAGCCCAGCCTGGCCAGCGCGCCGGACATCTCTTCCTTCATCGCCTCGATCTTCTTCTCGATCGCCTCGATGGCGGCCGACCGTTTCTCTTCAAGCGTTTGCTGAAGCTCTTCCCGCTTCGCCTCCACCTTTTTGTCGAGCGCATCAAGCTTGGCTTTCATGTCCGACGTGGCCTGCTGCCCGGTCTGGCGCAGCTCCGGACCGAGGGACGCCACGAATTCTTCGATCTTCGTCCGGGCGGTTGCCACGATCGTGCGGCAGTCCTCGATGACGCGCTCGTTGTCCTTCGTGATGGACGCAACGAGCCGGTCGATCTCGGCGACGAACGTTGCCTTCTCGTCCTCGAAAATGCGCTTGACCTGCGGCAGGTCGTCCATGCCGAGAAGCTTGTCGTGCAGCCAGCGCGTCCATCCGGTGGCTCCGCCGTACCGCTCGTCTTTGAACGCCTCGATGCGACGGTTCACGTTGTCCTCGAAGCGCGTCGTGGCCTTCTTCTGGCCCTCGTCGAACCGCTTGAGCGACTGGGTTTGCAGCGCCTCAAGCTTCTCCTTGACCGTCTGATTGGCCGTCTCGTAGATCCCGTTGATCTTCGCGGCCACCGCGGCGCGTTTCTGCTCCAGGGCGGTCTTCGTGGACTGCTGCTTGTCCTTCGTGGCCTGGAGCTCGTTCTGGCGCTCCGCCTCCATCTGGGCCTTTCCGGCCGCTTCCTCGTTCGCGAGTTCCTGCTGGACGCGCGCCTTCTCCCGTTTCTCGACGGACTTGACCGCATTGGGCGCCTCGCGAACCGTCTGCTTGATTCCCGCGCGCTCCTTTTTCGCTTCGGCCAGGTCGCCGTTGTCCACTCTGTCGAGCTGCTCCTGGGTGATGCCTTCTTCCTCAAGCATCGTGTCGGACTCCGCCTCGAACGGCGACAGGTCGGTGTGTTCGGGCTGCACCTCGCCCACGACGCCGTCGCCGAGGTTCACCGCGGGCGCCGGCGGGGCGGGCTCGACCGGCGGGAGGGCCTGCGGCTCCGGCGGTGGTTCCGGCTCCGGCGGGTTGTCGACCTCTTCGTAGGTGGCCTGCACCGCGTTCGTATCCGTCGTTACGACACCCGCTACGGCGTTGCCCACGATACGCCCGCGGCCTTCCTCCTTGAAGGAATCGACTTCCTTTAGCGTGGCGGGAAGCGCCTGCTCCATGGCACGGTCGAGCTCCTGCTTGGCCTTCTCTTTACCGGGCGTGGGCGGCGATGCCTCGTCTACGGCTTTCACCTTCGTGCCACGCGCCTGCGACGCAGCCTCGCCCGCGGGAGGCTCTTGCGCCTTCTCGGCCTGTTTCAGTTTCTCGGATGCCGGATCTTTTGTTTTCATGGCCTGGGCCACCTTCGTCAGCTTCTGCCTCTTGCTCTCGACAGCCGCCTTCGTCGTCTGGCGCAGATACGCACCCACACCCGCACCTTTCGTCTTCACATCTTTCGGGCTCTTAGCGGCCCCCTTCGCGCCGGTGGCGACCCCAGCCGTCTTCTGTTCTGCGGGTGCCTCTTTCTTCGTAGGTTTCTTCGCTGGATCCTGGGCCTCCGGAGCGTCTCCGATCTTCCCGCCGGGCGCTGATTCCGTCGTGCCGGGCGCAACGCTCGGGGCGGGTGCGGCGCTGCCCTCGGCGTGTGGCTGGGCCGTCGGCGGCGTCGCGGAGGGCGCTTCATCGAACTGCGTCTCCGCTTTCTTCTGCTCTTCTGTGGCGGCGGTCGCCTCCTGCACCGTCTCCTCCGTTTGCACCTCGGCTTCGACGGCAGGCGTATCGCGCGGATCGGGGAGCGGTGCGTCCTTCGCCGCATTGCTCTGCCGAACCTCCTCCGGCGCCAGCTTTTGCTTCGCAGCGCCCTGTTGAACAACGTGGGTGAGCTCGTGGGCCAGCAGCCGCCTGCCACGGAGCGAGTCTGGGTCGTACTTTCCCTCGCTGAAGTAAATATCGCGCCCGTGGGTGAATGCCTCGGCGTTGATCTCCCGGGTCATGGAATGCGCCGCGGCGCCGGTGTGGATCCGCACGTCCGTGAGGTCGGCGCCGAGATCGACCTCCATTTCAATGCGAAGATCGCCGGGAAGCGGCTCACCGCCACCCTTCGAGGCGTACAGCGTATCCTCGACCCGGC
Source organism: uncultured Rhodothermales bacterium (assembly GCA_964345695.1). Lineage (GTDB taxonomy): Bacteria > Bacteroidota > Rhodothermia > Rhodothermales > Salinibacteraceae > CAYFSC01. The sequence continues at coordinate 6,017 of CAYFSC010000019.1, forward strand.
CCAACGTGGGAAACTGCTGCTTGTCGGCCACGTCGGGGCGTGGGGACGGCACGCGCCGGGCCTGTACCGGGTCTTCCTCATCGCGGATCTGGCGCTGCACCCGCGCCTGGAGTTCCTCCTCTTCTTCCTGCGGTTGCCTCTGGAGCGTCTCCTCTTCGGTCTCCGCCTGCCGTTGCAGTCGGGCCTGCCCCTCCTCTTGCCGCTGCACGTGAGCTTGGGGCTCCTCTTCTTCGGAACCCTGGCGTTGGAGGCGCGAGATGCGCGGGACGGCGGCGGCTGCACGGATGCTACCGTCGCCCCCCGCCACCGACGCCACGGCGGCGGGGCTCCTTCCCGTCGTTACGACGCGGTCGGCGACGCGGTCGGCCTCCTGCTCGTAGGCATCGCCCGGTCGGTTGACCGTCAGCTTCGGCTGCAGCATGGCGGCACGCCGGGCCGCTGCGGTGCTCGTACTCTCGGTCGTCGCCAGGCTGGACATGGTGGCAAGCGGGTCTGGAAGGAAAGCGCGCTGGAGATTGCGCGCCGAGCATATGTTAGAGTGTTTTCCCGTCCTTGGTCATTTCGCGTCGGATTCCGTCCACGAGATCCGTACGGCGGAGGGTAGCATCGCCCCGGGCCAGCGCCAAGAGGGAAGCATACCGCACGACGTTCGTAATGGCCCCTCCGGTCAGCTCGTAGCGCTCGGCGAGGGTGTCTACGGTAGCTCCCTCTTCGAGGGACGCAGCCTCGGGCAGGGCCATCCGCCACAGCGCCGCGCGCTCGCGCCGACCGGGCATCGGGAACGGGACGACCGCCTGGAAGCGCCGCAGGAACGCATCGTCGAGGTTGCTCTTCAGGTTCGTCGCCAGCACGACCAGGCCCGGATAGTCCTCGATGCGCTGCAGCAAGTACGCCACCTCCTGATTGGCGTACCGGTCGTGGGCGTCCGACACGTCGGTCCGCTTCCCGAACAGGCTGTCGGCCTCGTCGAAGAACAGGAGGCACGGCACGTGTTCGGCGCGGCGGAACACGCGCTCGAGGTTCTTTTCTGTCTCGCCGATGTATTTCGAGACGACCATCGACAGGTCAATGCGATAGACGTCGAGCCGGCTCCGCGCTCCCAGCAGCGTGGCCGTGAGGGTTTTCCCCGTGCCGGGCGGGCCGTGAAACAGGCACCGGTAGCCCGGCTGGATGCGCCGACCGAGACCCCAACCGTTGAGCAGCGCGTCGGAATGGTCGAGCCATGCCTCGAGTTCGCGGAGGCCCTCTCGGGTGTCGGGCGTGAGGACGAGGTCGTCCCACGTCATGGGCGTCGTGAGAAGGTGCGCCGGAAACGACGGGCTGAAATCTGGCGTGCGCAGGGTGCCTTGCGTGAGCAGGTCGCGGATCTCGTCGCCCGGACGCAGGGCGCCAGCCAGGGGCGGTTCGCCCGGCGGCGCTCCATCGAGGTGCAGAACGCCGTGGGCCGCAAAGGGATGGTCGCGCTCAAAGAGACGCTGGACCCTGAAGCGCACGGCCAGATTGCGCCCGGCAGCGAGGAACAGGAGCGTTTCGCCAGTGGGCAGGAAGCCGCCATGTTGCCGCCCCTGCAGGCCGCCCACATCGGCATGCCCTCGCTGCGAAGCGCCGTTCGGTGTGAACAGGGCATCGAGCACAGAGGGTCGAACATGCGGCGCCAGCGCCAACAGCACGGCCAGCCGCTCGACAATTCCTGCGTCGTAGTGCACCAGGAAATTGGCGTACGGCGACGCGTGGCCGTCGAAGGAGGGAGGAGGCAGCGCCCGGATGTCCGTCGCCGCAGGGGCGTCGATCTCGCCGAGCCGAACGTCGATGACGTGCGCCAGCCAGGCGAGGTCGGGCGCCAGCGCTTCGGCGTTGGCTGCGGCGGGGGTGGACGTATGGGCGGTGGTTACCATGACACAAACAGGGGCGTAGGCATCCAGGGAAGCGAGACGATCGAGAGGCCCCACGGAAGCGACTCCAGCAGCACGTCCACGCCGCGCCGATCGACAGTTAGGTGCCACTGGCGCGGCTCCCGCTCCAGCTTTCCGTCCCGGAGCAGAAAGGTGTGGCGCAGCCCCTCGGCAGAGGTGTTCTTGAGCACGGCCCAGTGTTCGATGACCGACGCCAGAAGCTCCGACGCTTCGGCGCTCTCTTCCGGGGTGGGCGTGAACCGGCGGGGGAGCGGTTCGGCCACAGGCCATCCGCAGAGTCGTGCGGCAAGGACCAGGACGGGCTCCGCACTGTCCGCCTCGCCGGTCGCCAGGAAGCGCGTGAGCAGCACCGCGCGTCCGTGCGCCTCTGGATCGACAAACGACGCGTCGCGCACCAGACCCAGCGTCTCGAAAAACGGAGGCAGAAACGGAGCCAGGAGGACGAGTCCTGCGTCGTCCACATACGCGACCTCGGAGTTCTGACCCCCGTCGGCACGAGGATGCTGCCCCTCCGACGGAGGGGACGTGGAACCGTCCGGATGCTCCTTCGGACCAAAGGGGAGGGGCGTCTCTTCCGGAGGTCCCGGCAGGCCATCGCCCGGTGTGGCCCACGGGTTGCGCTCCTTTTTCTTGCGATCGTTGGCATTGGAGAACGGCGGCTCCGTGTCGGCCAGAGGGGAGCGATCTGCATTCGGGGAGCGGGTCTCGTCGTCTCCGTCAGCCGGGGCATCGGAGGGCAAGTGCTCCGGCGAGGACGACGCGGCGGGCGAGGCAGGATCGTTCTCCGCCACCGGATCGTCGGTCGTCGCATCGGGTCCGGACACGGGATCGGGGCCTGGAACCGACGGCGGTCGAAGGGCTGCGTCGAGCCGACGGAGACGCCGGGTCCAGACCGTGGCCTCTACAGCGGTAAGACGTGGCATCGCGTGGGCGATCTGCGCGTACACCGATCGGCGGACGGCCTCAGTCGTCGCACTGCTACTGGGCTCGAGGCTCGCGCGCAGGACGGCGTCCCACACCCCCGTCTGCAGGAACGCCGGATCGCGGTCGGGGTGGAGGACGGCGAGCGCCTCCGTCCAGGCCTTCGCGAGGGCGATCGCATCCTCGTGGCCCAACCGGCGAACCAGGCGCTGCAGCGTGGAGAGGGTGCCCTGGCGGGCAAGGCGGGAAGCTGCAACGGCCGGCGGAGCGGCCCGCACAAGCGCTGTGCACGCCACCGGGTCCGCGTCCAGCAGGCAGCGCAGGACGCGATCAAGATCGCCGTCGGAGGGGCTCCACCACGGGCACCGCCCTGTGCCTAGCAGGTAGGCGGCCCGCTCGAACCCGTGCGTCGTCTCCGGCGCTGCATCTGGCGGGAGGCCGCGCAGGGCTGCGCGAACCGGCGCCGGAAGAGTCTGCCGCCAGCGGCTCCGCCCGGCGTTTGCGCTGTCGTCGCGGACCCTCTGCTTCAGCGTCTCGATGGCCGTATCCCGGAGGCGCTCGGCGAGATCCGTGTCCAGGGTATCGGCCGAGAGGGTGCCCAGATCCATCTCCAGGCGATCAATGCGCACCGTCTCGCCGGGAGCGACGGCGTCGCAGGCCGCCTCCAATGCAGGGACGCACGCCGTGTCCCAGAGTGAGCGAATGCGATCAAGCACGTCCGGGCCTTGTCCCCCCTGCACGCGCACGTCGAGCACAGGTCGCACGATGCGATGCATCCGTTGCGAAGCCATGGTTCAGTCAGCGGTTGGGGGTGGTGGCCGAGATGAGGCGTCCGTCGTCGCCGACGTACTGAAGCGTTTCGCGGCAGAGCACGACCGTCCCCGAGCGCCCCGTCTGGTCCGACAGGTCCAGGCGTCCGGAGCGCGACCCGGCGCGGTTTTCTCCTGCGACGTCGACACGCGCGGCGGGGATGCGTCGGCCGCCCGTTGCCGTGCCGAAGGCGACCTCCTCGGCGGCGACAGAGCCGTTCACCACAAAGGTGGCCGCGGAGTCTTCCGGGTAGGCGTTTGCGAAGCGGACGAAGACGCCCCGTCGGATGGGTTGGCCGGGACCGAGGGGAATGGCGGAGATCACCGCCTCGCCTTCGACCAGTTGGCCCGTCACAACAACAACGTGGCCCGTCTCATCGGCGAGAGAGACGGTGGCCGAAGCGATCACGTTGTCGCCCCGCACGACCTCGACCTCGTGCTCTCCGGGCACGGGCGCAAACCGCGCGCTCAGCGCCGGGCTGGGTGTGGCGTCGAGCACCCCCTCGCCGTCCCCCCGACCCTCGACCTCGGGATGGTTGCCGCCGCAAAGGAGCACCGCCACGCCTACCGTGAGCGCAGGCAGCACAATCTCCACGTCGGTGATCTCCTGCCCGGGCGCCAGCTGGCGGGTGACGGTCTCCTGCCCGTAGCCGTCGGCCGTGGCGCGGATCTCGTAGGTCCCCGGTCCCAGCTCCGTAAACCGCCAGGTGCCCTCTTCGGAGGTGCGGATCGTTGTGCGCTCGTCGTCGGAGATCTGGACGCGCGCATCGCCAATCGGTTCGCCGGTGGCCTCGTCCACGACGACGCCCCCGATCGATCCCGTGTCCGGAAGGAGCGGCACTTCCACGTTTTGGCTTCTTTCGTCCGGGCCAAACGGCACGGGGACTGTGGCGCTTTGAAACCCCTCCGCCACGACCCGGAGCCGGTGCGTGGCCCTATGCGGAAGGTCCGCGAACGTAAAGCGTCCGTCGTCGTCAGTCGTGGTCTGCGCGTCCGGCGCTGTGAGGACGGTGATCTCTGCGCCGGCGATGCGGTTCTCGGCCTCCGACGCGTCGTAGACGACGCCGGTGATCTCGACCCGGACCTCCGCTTCCTGCAGGAGGAGGATGACGCTCTCGGACTCGCCCGGCTCCAGCGTGACGGTGACGGTCTGCGTATGGAATCCCTCGCGCCCGGCCGTGACGGTGTACGTGCCGGGCGGGATCGGCCCGAAGTCGAAGCGGCCGTCCTCATTGGTCTGCACGGTCGAGTCGGAGGCCCGCGGCGGGGATAGGGGTACCGTCACGCCCTCCATCGGCCCTTCGCCCACGACCATGCCGCTCAGGAAGGACGTGTCGACCCGTTCTGCTGCCGTTGTGCAGCAGTGCAGGGCGAAGTCGGTCACGACAACGTTGTCTTCTACGACGAGAACGAGGGTGCCGCCGGGCGGAACGCCGTGCAGCGGCTCCATACCCGGACGTGCTCGCACAAAGTCGCTGTAGACGTCGGCCATCACGCCTTCGATCCCGCGCTCCCTTAGCGATGCGATCCATTCCGCGAGATCATCCATCTCGTTGAACCCCAGGACGACGATCGTAAACTCCACGTTGAGGCTCCGGCGAAGTGCGACGAGCTGTTCGACTCCCGATCGAGCGTCGCGACGCCGGTGCCCTTCCAGGCGGTACAGCGTCGGTACGCGCGCATCGACCTCGACCGTTTCCACCGAGAACGGAAGGTCGTCGTGGGTGTCGTCGGGGAAGAGGTGTGCGTGGATGAGCGGTCGCGCGTCGCAGCACCGATCGTCGGGCCAGAAGCGGCGAACAGCCGCCGGATTCACAATCCGCGGAACGGCCCGCGTAGCCATCGGCTCGCCCGGCAGTCCGCTGGGAAGCAGACGGACGTCAAACTCGCCGTCGCCCCGTTCGATCTCGAGACTGTCGAGGATTCGTACGAGGCGCTCGAAGAGGTAGGCCACGTCCTCGTCTCCGTCGCCCTCCGCTTGGTACGGCGGGGCCGGGCGGAAGAGGTGTCGGTACCCACGGTCCTGGTCGCGGCTGCCGAGCAGGAGGTGGCGGTCGAATCCGGTCGAATCCCCGCACAAACGCGTTGCCACGCAGGCCCGCTGCGTCACGGCATTGACGGCGTCGAAGAGGAGACGCAGCAGGTCGTAAAGAACCGGACCGAGCCGCCGTTCTTCATCTCCCATCGCCTCGCGGAGACGCTCCAGTCCGGTCAGGGCGCGCCGGGCTGCCGTGCGGTCGAGGTCGAAGCGCCGCCCGTACCGGTGGAAGAAGGCTTCGATGCGTTCGGCCAGCTGCTCCGTCCCGACCGTCACGGCCTCGACAAACGCCCGATGGATCTCACCGGCACCACGAATCTCCGGAAGGGACCCGGCCTCCGTCTCTCGCACAAACGCGTGGAACCGTGGCAGATAGAGCGGCGGGAACGCCTCCGGGCAGTCGCGAGGACCGGGCCGTGCATCCAGGTCGTCCTTTTGGGCCAGCAGGGCGCGAACGGCGAAGTGGATGTCCTCCCCCATGCCTTCGCAGCTCGTCACGATGCAGGAGTCCAGCTCCTGCCGGACCGCTTCCAGGTACAGCACCACCGCCCGGCCGTCGAGGTCGCCGGCGGTCAGCGGCGCGAAGCGGTCGGGGGCCTGGGCCATCTGCTCGCGCGTGGCGAGCTCCACGAGGTCGATGTGCCGCGGCGGATCGACGCCCGTGACCCACGGCGGATAAAGGGGGACCGGACACGCGGCCTCGTCGTCTGGCTCTGCGTCGGGATCCACGGTGGGATCGCAGTAGCGAGTCGCTCCCACAAACTCGACCGCCCCGGTATCGCCGTCGCCTGGATCGAGGGAGAGAAGGTATCCGGCCGAGGTCAGCCCGTGCCCCCGTTCGATGCGGAGGAGCGTCTCGCCGGTCCCCTCGTCCAGGTGCCACGCCAGCCCGCACAGGATGCCCGTCCCGACCGTCCGCAGGCGGCCGGTTCGCGTCTGCGCGTCCAGGTAGTCGCGCAGGTCGTTCAGCTGACGGTTCGTCAGAACCTGGTTGGCGATGAAGTTCGGATAGGTGAGTTCAGTCATGGCCGTTGCGCGGGGTCACAGCGTCCCCAGTTTCGTGAAGTTGAGCGTCACCTGCGGCGTGTCGCTGCGGGTCGATTCGCAGTCGTGGAGACGCGCGAGGGGGTAGACGGTGTCCAGGTCGTAGAGGACCTCGATCAGATCCTGCGTGGCGGCGCGGAAGGCATGGTCGCGCGCCCGGGCCTCGGGCCGCTCCCCGGCGCCGGCCTCCGGCAGCGGATGGGCGCCGCTGCGGGCTTCCTCGCACGGGTCGTAGCTCGGCCCCGCCGTGCGCGTTGCGACGACATCAGCATCGTGACAGGGCGGGCGGCGCGGATCGGGATCCCCCGCGGCGCAGCAAAGCCCCATCACGTCGCACAGGGCGTGCAGCCGCGCCTGCCACGGACGGTAGACGGCCTCCAGCTCTGTCATCTGCGCGAGGCTGATCCAGCAGATGCGCAGGTAGAGGTGGGCAGGCGCTTCGAGGCGGATGGTCTCCTCCACGAACTGCCGGAATTTGATGTCCTGCATCCGCTCGGGCCAGGCCGGAAGAAGCACAGTGATGCGGAACGAATACGGATCGCGGACCTCGATGCAGCGACAGTCGCCCGGCGTGTTGAGCTGCACGGGCAGGAGCGGATCGCCGGCGGTCCGCGGACGCAGGAGCACGTGCTCGAGGACGTGCAGACCCTCTGCATCCGCCACCGCTAGAAAGGTGCCCACGACCGGGTCGAGGTCGGCGGGGTCCAGGCGCCCCACCGGGTCGACGGTGGCCTCGTCGCAGCGGCGGACGAGCGCAAAATACGGCGGTCCGAGATCCGGCGTGTAGGGTTCGTAGTTGCGATGATCGGCGCCGAGCGCGGCCACGTCGTCGAGCAGGGCCTCGACCGCCTCGCGTTCGTCGCAGTGAATGCTTTCGAAGAGGACGCGTCCGTCGGGGGCGGTGACGACGAAGAACCACGGGCGCGCCGCGTCGGGATCGCCGGCGCGACGGATGGCGATGCGGTTCGTCGTGAGCGGCGGGGCGGCGTCGGTGCAGAACCCGCCCTGGATCGCCACGGCCTGAAAGGCGGCAACGCTACGGTCGAGCGTGCCGGGGCCGGTCGTGCGCCCGATGGCGGTGCCAGGATGGGGGCCGCCTGGTCCCTGGCTCAGCTCATAGATTCCATCGGCCTCTGGCACGGCGGCGTAACGCGCGCGATCTAGCCCGGCGTCCACGGCCTGATCGAGCAAATCGATGGCGTCCGACCGCGTGGCCACGACTTCACTTTCGAACCAGACCGCAGCCCCTGGCGCGTCTGCGAGCACGAAGCGCCACCCGCCGTCGGTGCGGGTGATCCGGAAGCGGTCGCCCCGCCGTGCAAGACGGCGGACGCCAATCAGGCGCTCCACCCGCCGCTGGTAGCCGGTCGACGCGTACGGCTCTCCTGCGGCGCAGTAGTCGAACCCCTGCCCGGATTCACGGCTGAGCGCCGGCGCCTCCGCCAGAAACGCCCGCTGGTCGGCAAGGACGCGCTGGGCGCCGCTGTCGTCGCTCGCGAGCAGGAGCAGGCTGTAGTCCACGAACTGTTCGCCGAGCCGGGCGATCAGATGCTCCTGGAAGCGGCGGCGGCGATCCCGGCGCGTCGGAGCGTCCTCGGCGATGGCATCGAGCTCGGCCTGCAGATCCCACGCAGGGCCCTCGGCGTGGACTGGCGCCGCGACGTAGAGCGCATCGATCTCCGCAATTTCGCGCACCACCTGGCTGGCGTACGTCCGCGCGTCGGTCGACGTCCAGGAAAACAGGACGTCCAGATGCGCAAGCTGCGCCAGGTAGTTGGCCAGCAGCTGTTCGAAGAACAGGAGATACGCTTTCAGTTGGCGGGACTGCGCCTTGCGCCGGGCCGATGCGTTCTCGGGCACCCGGCGCAGGCCCACCTGATAGGTCGCGGGCAGCTCGTTCTGAACGGGATAGTAGTCGCGGAGCGCCTTGTCCTCGCCGGTGGGAACCGGCAGGTCGTCCTGGTGGCCGCGAAGGCGCGAGGCGCCGTCGCGCGCCCTGCGTTCCGCAAGCAAGGTGGCCACGCGCTCCCGGTTCGGGTAGTAGGGCAGATCGCGTTTAAAGAACAGAAACCGCGACCGATCCGGAGCGAACGACGGGGCGCGCCGGGGATCGTCCGACAGCTCCAGCACCCACTCGTCCCGTGCGCGCACCTCGCCGTCGACGAAGCTGAGCAGCGTAACCTGCCGCACCGCGGTCACCCCGTCCAGGTCCATCAGGATCTGAATCACGTCCGATGCCCGGACCCGGCACCGGTCTTCGCGAGCGGCAAACTCGTCGTGGTCGAGGAAGCCGTGGTCGAGGAGCGGCCCCTCGAAGATTTCGTCGGCGGTCTTGCCCCGCGCCTTCAGCTCGTCGATCGTGTAGAAGTGTGCGGGCGGCGACACGTGCTGCTCCAAGCGGTCAAACGCCGCGGCCGTGATGGCGTCGATGTCGGCGCTCGGCTCGACGTCGAAATCAGCGCAGACAGCCACCTCTTCAGTCGACATCTCGCACAGCGTCGCGAGGTCCTCGCCCAGGCGACGGTCGGCGTGAAGCCGGCGGCGCGCCTCGGCCTGCACGTCGTCGCGGGTGACGCGGGCGGCCGTGAGCAGGGCGTCTCCGGGGATGGCGTAGCGCAGCGTCCAGTCGTAGAAGAAGTAATACGGCGCGAGTTCGCGTCCGCCCTGCACGCCCGATGTAATGGCAAGCACGCCGTCCACCGCGTAGGGATAGCCGCCCTCGGGCTCCCGCAGCAGGTGCATCTCAGGGCTGGACGCGGTGAGCCGGTACGTGCGGCCCGCCGTCAGCGGAATGCCGAGGGGGATGCACACCTGCACGAACGACGCCGTGTCCGTCTCCGACGCAGCGGGCGGCCACGGGATCTCCGCCTGGACGGTTTCCAGCGGGGTGCCGTCCGCATCCTCCAGCGTGAGCGTCGCGGCGAGCGGTCCGTCTGCCGGCTCCGTGGCGGGACGGGCGTACACTGTGACGGAGGCCAGCGTCAGATCGCGCTCCACCCGGAAGGCCTGACCGCGCCCCTGCGGCGCGATGTAGGCGGCGGCCTCCTCGGGATCGACCTCGGGAACAGGACGCCCGGCCTTCACGTCGCGATGATCCTCAACAAAGTCCTCGTACTCGATGAACACGTCGTAGAGGCCGTTCATCGGCGGCAACGGGTTTGCGCCCGACGCCGGGTACACGAGTGATTCCGCGGTTCGATCGAGCCCGTACACCACACTTCGATGCGGAGCCACCCACGCGTTGCGCACCCCGCGGATGTCCACGAGCCGCTTGCGCAGGTCCATGAACGTGACGGGAGCCGTCGGAAAGACCGCGCGCGCTGTGTGGAAGGTGCCCACGTTCTCCGGCACCCCGCGGTGCTCGCGCGTCAGCAGATCGGCCACGTCGTAGTCCGTCCGGTAGCCGAGGTCGGTGATCGCGTAGCAGAGCACGTCCAGAATCGTGATGCCCGGATCGTGCACGTTGTAGTCCGTCCACCATCGACGGGACAGCGCCTGGATGGAGTCCAGGCCCGCCTGCCGCAGCGCCGCGAAGTCCTGACTGGGCTTCAGGTCCGGAAATTTGTCGATGACCGGCGTGTCGAGCATGCAAACGGGTTAGCTCGTGATCGGGAGCGCCGCCTCGCAGGGAGGAAGCGTCAGTTCGGAAAAGGCGTGCGTGGCAGCCGAGACGAGAACGGATCGCTCCGTCGTTGCGGCGGCCTCGTCAATGTCCTCGGCGTGCAGAGCGTCGTTCACGTACTGGTCGATCCGGAGGTCGACGACCGCGTCCACGTAGGGGCGCTCCTCGATAAAGTCGAGAATCCTCGACCGATGGATGCGCCCGCCGAACGCCAGATCGGCCGTTCCGGAGACCCACGGCGAGAGGAACTGGACGACGTCGTCCTCCAGCACCGACAGGTAATATCCGGCATCGCGGCCCGTGCGGAACTGCACGCGGCCCCGCACCTGGACCGACTCGAACAGCGGGTTGAGCACCGCAATCCGGACGAAGTCGCTGGCGTGGCCGGCGAGGTGGTCGCGGATGGCATCCAACGTTCCCGTGCCGACGCGCGGCCGGAGCGGATCGACGGCATTCTGATCACGCAGGTCGGGCACGACGGTGACCGTGACGGCCCCCGGCACGTGGTGCGCCGTGTCGTCGGTGTGCGGAATGCACTTCACCTTGTACACCTCCGGAAAGGCGGCCAGCACGAGCCGTTCGTAGTCGTAGATCGTCTGGGCGCGCTGGCGGTGGCGCAGGCGCTCGCTCACGCGGGTGGAATAGGCATCGGGTTGCTCTGAGAGCCGTCCACCGAACGACGCAAACGGCTGCGCGACCGACGTCACGGCGGCGCGCCGTTCCTGCAGGCTGCCGATGGTGCCTTCCGGAAGCGCCGTGGCGAGGTGCGCCGGATCGCCGTCGTCGGCCTGGTAGGTAGCCCGCACGGCCTGCATCAGCACCGCGACAAGACGGTTGACGCCCGCCGGATCCCCCGAAGTGGCGGCGCGCACCCACCGGAGCCCGCCCGGCAGCAGCGTATGCGCCTCATCCATGGCACGCGGTGTCGCCAGCCGGACGATGCCGGAGCGTGCGAAGCCCTCGGTCTCTTCCGCAAGCAGCTCGGTCGGGGCGTAGGGATGCCAGGCGTTGGCCGACAGGTACGACCAGTGCACGTCGGGCGCCGGCACGTCGGGGTCGGCGCTGCCGCCGGCGATCTGGACGAGCAGCGACAGGGTTTCCAGCACGTCGAGGTCGGCGACGCCCAGATACAGCGCCCCCGTGACGTCGATCGGTGCCGTGTCCTCGTCGGGCTGCACCCGGAAGGTTGGAACGAGCGACCCTGTGCCGTGGAGGCCGGAGCCAGGATCGTCCTCAATGGGGGCAATCTCGACGTGGCCGAACGGGTACGACTGAAAGAGCTGTATCCGTCGCCGCTTCAGACTTGACGCCGTCTCGGCTGCGTAATCAATGGACACCTCGGCCGTGTAGGACACCGAGAGGGTGTCGATCGTCGGAGTATACGGCGGATTGGGAAGCTCGACGGGGGGGTCCGTGGCCTTCTCGATGGCCCGCTCCGAGAGATACGTCGGATACGCGTTGTGGTAGAACGATCCGTCGAGCGTGAAGCGGAGGAATCCGAACGCGCGCTCCGGCCGGAGGCGGTCGAAGTCGGCCGGTTCCTGCGGCGCGGCCAACGCCGGATCGACCGTCAGCTCGATCTTCCGCTCGGCGTGTGGCGTGCCGGACGCGTTGGCGAACAGGGGCACCGTCGTTTCATCCGCGACCCACCGCCATGCGGACCGCTGTAGAACTTCGGTCTCCACCTGGACCCAATGGTTGTCGTCCACCGGTCCGGACGGCGATCCGTCGGTGTCTGGCAACACGTACTCGGCGTAGTAGTCCGAGAACGCCTCGTCCGGCAGGCCGCCCCACGTCAGCGACAGTGATAGAGAGGTGACAGGTTTCTGCAGAATTTCCGCGCTGCCCACGTAAAATCGGCTTCCGCTCACGGGCCGCGCCCCGAACGGAAGAAACGGCTTGCCGGCGTTCAGCACGCTTTGGTCGTTTTCTAGCAGCAGCGCCGCGGCGCCCTCCACGTCCACGCGAAGGTGGACGCCCCGAACGGTTCCGCCGTCGAAATACTTGTAGGCAAACGACGGCTCGATCCGGCGCCAGGCGCTGCCGGGCGCGTCGGGCCGGGAGGTTTGCGCGTCGTCCACCTGGGCCTGATACACGTCGCCCTGGAAGCGGACCGCATCGCCTTTGCGGTAGACGTGCGTGTCGTCGAAGTCCTCGATGGTGCCGACGCGCCGCCACTCCTCAGGCACGCTCACCGACGGGGAGCCAGACGGCGCATCGACCACGGCCTGATACACCTGCCGGCCGATCGACGCCGTGTCTCCCATCCGGTATCCGGCCGCAGGGTCGTACGGCAGAACCTCTCCGACGAGGGCAAGGTCGAAGCCCTCGGCTGCCGAGAGACCGTCCGGGTCGAAGGTCATGTCGAGAAGCGGTGCCGCGGTGTTGAAGGCGCCGTATGCCGTGTCGGCGTCCAGCGCGGCGGTGTAGGGCACGACCGGATCGGCGTCGGGCGGGATCGACAGGGCGAAGCGAACCTGGCTGTCGGCGCCGAGCAGCGGAGAGCCGCCCTGTACGAATGACACCTCGTCGATGGTGACCGGAATCCAGTCGGCCGCGCCGCTGGCCCGGACGGTGACGTTATGTTGAAGCTCACGCTGAGCGCGGGCCGGATCGCTCGCCACAAAGGGCGAGAGCGCATCCATCCGGAAGGCGACATGGATCCGACGCGCACCGTCCGACAACCGGAGGAGATCGGAGGCGACGGCAAATCCGGTACGTCCGTGTGGGCGGGAGGCGTCGCCGAAGGCCGGCCACATGCCGCTTTCGGACGTGATGTCGGCCCCGAGGCCGTCGGCGCTGTCGGCCACCGGACTCGCGTGGATCGCGGTCACGACCCGCGCGGTTTCGCCGGTGGCAACGGTCGAGCCGGGCCCCGCGAACGCCGTCTGCAGAACCGGGAGCGCGGCCTCCGGAACCCCCCGGTGTTCCACCTCGCCACGCAGCAGATCGATGACGAGCAGTTCGGTGTCCGGCGTAACGGCGGCCTCCAGCGTGTCGAGAAGGTCGGCGCTGGTGCCTCGCATGCGCAGACGATAGAGCGATTCCTGCACGGCCCGGGCCCCGGCGATCTGCAGGGCACGGCGCAGCCGGTCTCGCGCGGCATCGTCCTCGTGGACGTCGTAGGCAACGAGAAATGTGGAGAGGCCCGCGTCTCGGGCCTCATCGGACGGTGGACGGAGACCGGACTTCAGGTTCTTGGACGCGACGGCGCCCAGCAGCGGATCGACCACGAGGATGGTGTCATCATCGTCGGTGACCCGGTCGAGCGACGCCAGGGCCGCCTCGGGGCGCGCCGTCGTCTCGGCCACCCACAGCGTGTTGAGCACCTTGACGACGGACCCAGGAAGCGCGGCGATGGCGGCCTCCATTGCGCCGTAATTTTTGACGTCGATCAGGTCGTAGACCAGAATCAGCCCCCGCGTTCCCGCGCGCACCGGGCCCGCGCTCGTCTCGATGCGGACGTTTTTCAGCCCGTCTTCCGGATCCAGCTGGGCGGTGTTCACCACCAGCTCCCGGTCCGTCGCGTACCGGCGGTCGTTGCCCGACGGGTCCTTGCCGGCCTTCAGCACGGTTCCTTTCGGAATCCGATGCTGGTCGAACGTCCGCGCCAGGTCGAACACGACGTGAACGGAGTCCGGCTGCGCGGGGCGCGGGTCCAGCTCCAGCACCTCGCGGTAGTAAAACGTCAGATGCCGCTCCGTGAGGGTGTTCAGGTGATCCTGGGCCGTGCGGAAGAGAAGCAGGAAGGCCAGAAAGAGGCCGACGTGCGGCTCGTGCTCGGGGTACTCCGCCAGCGTCTCGTCGAGGTACGACGGCGCGTGATCAACCAGGTAGACGACCGACTCGTGTACCGAGTCGAACGCCGTCTGCAGGCGTTCAGCCGCGGCGCGCAGCTCGGCAGGCGTGCGGGCCGCCCCCGACGCAAAGACGTCGACGTCCGTCGGCATGTCCGACAGATTCCAGGCCGTGTCGAACGAATGGGGCGCGGGGACCTCCACCTGCGGTGGGCCGGAAGGCGTGTGCGCCTGAGCCGTGTGCGTGGCGGCCGCGAAAGCCAGCATCCGGGCCAACGCGTCTGAGAGCGCAGATTGCAGCAGCCGGTCCAGCGCCGTGCGCAGCTGCACCCCGGCAGGGGCGTCCCCCAGCCAGGCATCCACGCGGCGCGCCAGAGCGAACGCCGCGTCGAAAAGCGCATTGAGCGCTGCATTGGCGGACGCGGTCTGCGCGGCGTCCAGCGGACCGGTGGCCTCTGCCAGCAGGGCCTGGAGGTCCGCCCGCGTCGCGTCGAACGTCTTGCGCAGCTCAGCCGGGTCGGCGGTGGCGATGAGGGCCACGAGCGTACTGACATCCTGCTCCAGAAAGGCCTCCCACGATCCTGCAGGCGCATTGCTCGGCGTGTGGTAGCGCACCAGGCGCGCGTAGCGCGTGGCGTACACCAGCAGGTCGGCCACGTCCCGCTCGTCGACCTGCGCCGACGACGGGCGCAGCGCCGCGAGCATCCGCGCGGCCTGGCTGGTGCCGTCACGGGGAAGAGGATGAGAATGGGAGCACGGCGTGGGCATAAGCAATCAGCACGATCAGGCGGGGCGGGCGTCGCCTTACGGAAGCTCGACTCCTTCCTCCAGATAGAAGGGATAGACGTAGTTGTAGCGGGTATTGGTAGTGGCCACGGTGTACTGCACTTCGATGTCGAGCCGACCCTCGTCGGGCACCGAGGTCAGGATCACGTCGTCGAGGAGGATGCGCGGCTCAAAGTAGAGGATGGCCGTCCGGATGAGATCGCGGACGGTCGACCGCAGCGTGGCGTCGAGCGGCTCGAACACGAGGCGATCCAGGTTGCAGCCGTAGCGCGGCCGCATCACCCGTTCGCCGATCCGCGTCGAAAGGAGGATGTCCAAGCTTCGCTCGATGTCGACCACGTCCTCGGTCATGTCCACCGCGCGCCCCCGGTCGCGAAAGGTCGGCGGGAAGCTCCAGCCTCTGCCGAGAAACGGAACGTTGGTTGCCATGAGACTTGCAGGTTTGGTGAGGATTATCCGCCGATCAGCACCGTCGGCTCGCCGACGGCCGGAGCCGCTCCGCAGGCGCACACGTCGCCGACCCGAACGGCGGGCTTGCTGCCAATGAGCACGGTGCCGCTCCCGGCCGGAAACGGGCTCACCGTGGGCTGATGCGCATTCGGCGGAAGCACGCAGGAGTGGCTGTCGCCGGCGACAGCCGCCGGGATCCCGCCGATGAGCACGGTCGGCTCCCCGGGCCCGACGACGGTTCCTCCATGGGTACTGACATCCGTGACGCGGGCCGCAGGCGGCATAATCGTTAGTTGATCTTGACGATGGATCCGGTGATTTCGGTCTGCGCGCTCCCGGAGAGGGTCGCGTTGGCGCTGGCTTCGGCCGTCACGTCGGCATTGGCCGACAGCAAGACGTTGGTGCCTTCGACGGTGACATCGCCAGACGCGCTCAGCGTGATGTCGCCGGCGCTGTCAATGGTGACGCCGTCTGCGTCCAGCAGCACGGTGTTGCCGTGTTCGTCGACGAGCGTCACGCTGCCCGCATCGTCGCTCACGACGACCGTGTTTCCGTTCGGCGTTTCGAGGGTCGCCGCAGACGTCTCGTCGTCAAACACCAAGCGGATGCCGGACCGGGTCACGATGCCCTTTTGGTGGTTGTCGTCGGTGGGCTCAATAGGGACGGCCGCGGCGCTGGAGTGCAGCCCGCCGAGGATCACCGGGTTGCGCGGATCGCCGCCGAGAAAGCCGAGGATCACTTCATCGCCCATCTCCGGACGAATGTACGTGCCCCGATCTGCGCCCGCGTCCAGAAGTGCCATGCGCGCCCATACGCCCTCTTCGGCGGCATCGATCATGGGAATGCGCACCTGCACCCGGTACTCGCCGTCGGGATCGCCTTCCAGGGCGGTGACAAGCCCGATCTGCAGGCCCTCGACCGGCGGAAGGAGGCCGCCCGCCGGATGCGCGGGGACGTCGTCGAACACGTCCATGAGCCACTCCGGAGGCAGTCCGAATTCGATGTCGGTTTCCCAGTTGCGAACGTTGATCTCGTGCCGCACGCCGGCCACGAAGGCCGTGCCGTTGAAGCGGTCGCCCACGCCCGCGAGCTCCACCACGTCGCCCGGCTGAACCTCGCCGTAGCCCTGCACGAGAGCACGGCCCCGCACTTTGGCGAGCCGGCTCTTCAGGAGCTGCGCGTCGGCCCAGGCCTGGAGCTCGACGTCCGAGCGCTGCCCCCCATGGCGCAGATCCAGCTGGCGCAGCCCGACCACGCCGGCGAGGTCGGCGGGCGCGACGTTGCCGGGCGCTCCGTTCGACGCGCCGCTGCCTTCGATGTCCATCAGCTCCTGATTGGCGGCGTCCCACGCAAACGCGTGCACCGACTCCGACTGATCGCGCGCGTCCATCGCGGCCTCGAAGGCGATGAGGTTGCCGCCGTAGCGGAGGGCGAGGCGGGGCGTCTGGTCCGGATCCGGCGGCGCCACCTGTAGCGTGCCGTCGGCGGTCGTGACGAGCAGCCCGTTTGCCTCCGCACGGGCAACGATGAAGTCCCAGTCGAGCGCGTTGAACTGCACGAGCTCGGTGTGCGTGACGGACGTCGACGCCACCTCGGTGTCGAGCCCGGCCTCGCTGGCGATCTGCTCGATGACGTCCTGGTCGGTCGCCTCGTAGAAGTAGCGGTTCGCGCGTCCAACGGTGAGCGTCACCGCAGCATCCTTGCACTCGACCCGCAGCATCGATCCGGCGCTGCGCCGCACCTCGATGGCGTGGCGGATGACAAGCCCGCGGAAAACCCGTTCTTCGTCGGAGTGGTACCCGGCGTGGATCTCGATCTCGCGGCCCGGAGCGAACTCCTCGGCGTTGCTCACTGGGAAGTCCTCGGTGGCGGCACTGCCGTCGTGGATGAGGAGCACCGCCTCGGCGACCCGGTTTACGCGCCGCGTAACGACGACCCCGAACACCTGCACCGTGCCGCTCACCTCGCTGCCGTCGGAGTACAGCGTGAAGGTGGGCCGGTCGGCCGGCGCCTGGGTCGGGATTTGGCGGTCTTCAACGGGCATCGGGCAGTGGGTTGCTTACGACGTGCGCTCGCGAATCGGGGGGAAAATCAGCTCGTCACCGGCCTGCAGCCGACGGAAGTTCTTGAGTCCGTTGGCCCGGGCCACCTGGAGGTAGTACCTCGGATCGTTGTAGAGGCGATCGGTCATCAGCGTAAGGTGGTCGCTCTCCTGCACGGTGCGGACGTGCGTCAGATCGGGCGAGTTTTCGCGCTCCTCGGCCACCCGGAGCGTGTCCTCCACGTTCTCCGAGAAGGTCGCCTTGACCTTCGCCCGCAGCGGCGTCCCGTCCGACCGAAACAGCGTATAGGTGATCTCAGCGCTTGCCAGCACGCACTTCGACGACAGCGACCCCCACGACAGGCGCAGATACAGCGGCCGGTGGATTTCGCCGTCGTGCTTGCCGGTGACGGTGAGAAACGCGTCGACGATCTTCTGAACGTCGTAGCGATTCGTGTCGGCCGTCGAGCCGGTTCGGGCGATCGACTTCAGCGACTCCGGCATCGGCGCTGTCCCGGTGCCGTCGAACAAAAACTCGAAGGTGTACTGCTGCGGCTTGATGGCCCCGTACACCTGCGGGCTCGACGTGTCGCCCTGTCCCTGGCGGTCCTCATACTCCACCTCGTAGGTCTGCGTGTAGGTGTTCGGGTTGAACATCACGGTGAACGACTTCGCCGGGGCATCGGAGTAGTCGGGCTTCCGATGCGCATCGATCGCCATCTTTTTGAGCTCGCCACTTTCTGCCACGGGAGGCACCGGTCAGATGTACAGGAAGGGTGGATTTGGAACGCCCGACCCGAAAGAAGGAGCCGGGCATCGTCGGTCTGATCCTCGCGCGACCGCGTCATCGCTCGGTGCGCCGCCGCAGGATCTCGAGCACCTGGCGCACGGCCGTCTCGACGGTGGCCGGGGTTGATGCCTCGGCGTCGGGCCGCCGCGTAGCCTCCCGCGGGGAGGCAGACTCCTCTTCGATGGTGGCACGAATGACCAGTTCTCGGATTTCGATCGGCATGGTTGAGCGGAGTTGTTGTGAGGAAGTACGAGAACAGCCTCATGCCGCCCGTTCTCAGCTTTCGTCGCTGCGGCTTTCGTCGCTGCGG
>CAYFSC010000019.1:24637-27685 GCA_964345695.1 uncultured Rhodothermales bacterium
GCTTTCGTCGCTGCGGCTTTCGTCGCTGCGGAAGGCGCGGTAGGCAAGCTCCAGCGTTTCGATGGCCAGAGCGTTGTCCTGCGCCTTCAGGTCGGAGACCGACCACTTGACGGGATACGCTCCGTCGAACGTCCAGGCGGAAAGCGGCTTGCTGTTTTCGTTGAGAAGGACGACTCGCACCAGCCTCGGCTCGAAGATGAACCCCTCGAGGGCTCGCCGGCACCACGCGGCCGCTTCCGAGTCGACGAGCAGGCCGCGCTTCAACACGAGGCTTCCGTACTTGGCGCCTGTCGGCAGCTTGTGGGCGTATGTGTTCAGTCCGCCTTCCTTGACCTCCTCGGTCGTCACCTCCGCCGAGAGCCCCGTCACCTCCTGGAAGCGCTGGTCGGCATCCGGCGGCTGATCGCCAATCTGAACCTGAAAGTGAAAGCTGGGGGGCGGGTACGGCATCGAGCAATCGTTTACGCGGAGTCCAATCGGATGCTATTCGTTCGAGACGTCCACGCCCTCGTGGGCGAGTTCAATCTGCTCGATGGCTACCTCGTTGCCACTGGCCTTGAGGTCCGGGTAGGTCACCTTCGTGACCCACGCATTGCGCAGGTTCCACACCATTGTCGGCTCGCTGGCCTCGTTGAGCAGCTTGATCGTGACGTCGCGGCGCTCCACGGTGTTGAGGTTCGCCGAGTTGGCCCAGTCCCAGAACGCATTGTCGGACGTCATCACACCGCGCTTCAGCGTCACGTTGCCGGCCTTCTTCAAGCCAGGCATCTTCTGCATGATGTAGTCCTTCTCGGTGCCGTCGCGGTATTCGATGACCTGGTACTCGACGTTCAGGCCCGTCACTTCCGAGAAGCGCACGCTGCCGTCTTCGTCGCCCCAGTCGACTTCAAAGTGAAAGACAGGAAGGGGGTATGCCATGGTTTCGGGGAGTCAGAACGAGAGGAAGGAGAATGCAAACGGGGCGGGACGGGGCCGCTAGGCTTCCTGCATCTTGTGCGAGAAGCGCAGGATGATGAACTCAGCCGGACGCACGACGGCCATGCCGATCTCGACGATCATGCGTCCTTCGAGGATGTCCTGCTGGGTCATCGTCTGCCCGAGCCCGACGTTGACGAAGAACGCCTGCTCGGGCGTGGGGCCCGCCAGTGCGCCTTCTTTCCACTTCGCAATCAGGTAGTTGACGATCATGCCACGCACTTTCGTCCACAGGCTGGCGTCGTTGGGCTCGAAGACGGCCCAGGCCGTCGACTTTTTGATCGACTCTTCGGCGGTGTTGTAGAAGCGCCGCACGGGCACGTAGCGCCACTCGTTGTCGTTGCCGGCCAGGGTGCGCGCGCCCCAGACAACCGTGCCACGTCCGCTAAAGGCGCGGATGGCGTTGATCGACTTGCCGGCGTTGACGTCGACGTTGAGCGACTCCTGGTCGGCGTCGTCGAGCGCAAGGGTCGGGCCCACGACGCTCGACACGCTCACGTTGGCCGGAGCCTTGTGCACCCCGCGCGTGCGATCGACCCGGGCATAGACGCCGGCCATTGCGCCGCTGGGCGGAAGCGTTGCCATCTCGCGCTTGATCTCGCGCACGATGCTGGCGACGATCGGGTGCTGCTGATAGAGAAGCTGCTGCGTTTGCTCCTTTCGTGTCTCGGCCGCCTCGTGCGCCCCCTCGATGAAGCTGAGCAGCGACGGGCCCGACGAACGGCCGAAGACGGTGTCGGTCCGTGGGATGACCGCGCGGGCCACGGTCTCGTTGGTGACATCGGGATCGGGGACGTTGGGAAGCAAATCGGCAGGATCGGCGCCGATGTCGCCGGCCGTCAGTTGCGAGCCGCTGTCGTCCGTAAACCAGGGAGCGGTGTCGACGAACGACCAGTCGGTGTTGACGTCGCTGTCAGACTCGCCCGTTACGCTCTGCACGTCGGCGTTCTTCTCCAGCCCGATCAGTTCCTGCGCCAGCGGAGCCAGTTGGTCGCGGTTGAAGGCGGCGAGGGCCTTGTGCAGCTCACCGTCCGGGTCGAAGGTATCGGCCAGGCCGCTCAGGTCTTCGACAAGCGTGCGCAGGGCATCGAACACGTCGTTGAGAGCAGACGCATCCACGCTGCTGGCGGCAATGGCGCTCCGCAGGTCCGAGATCAGATCCTTGTACTCGTCTTCGAACGTGTCGAAGCTGGCCCCGCGGAAGCTGTCGAGTTCGGTGACGAGCGTGTCGGCGTCGTCGACCGCCGCGCTGGCTTCCGTGACGTAGCTGTTCAGCGTGGCATCGGCGGTGACGCTTTCCAGCGCAACGCTGGTGCTGCTCTCATCCTCTACGTTGTCGCGGAACGTGGCAAAGTCGACCTCCACGCCATAGGTGGTAACGAGCCACGGGAAGTAGGCGGCACCGTACTTCAGATTGTTGATCCCGATGGCGTCGCGGAACGCCGCGACCTTCGTCATCTCGTTCGCATCGGAATCGGGCTCGTAGCGGAGCAGGTCGAGCACAGCCACCCGGTCCTTCAGCGTTCCACACTGGCGCAAGAGGCGTTGCTGCAGGCTGTAGAACTGGTTGTCGTCGGCGAGCAGCGTTGCATCCGGCATGAGCAGGATGGTCGGCTCGTCGACCTTTTTGATCGCATCGATGCCGGTCTGGAAGTCGGCATCGCTCATGCTTCCGTACGCCCCGATCGAGCAGATGTAGCAGTCGCCGCCCCCGTTGTCGAAGAACAGGCGAACGCTGTCGTAGGTGTAGTAGCGCTGCTCGCTGGAGAAGGCCACTGGGCCAACCGCGTAGTTGTTGTCCGGATCGACGGTGACGGAGATCGTGTCGTGCTCCGGCGGCCCGCCGAACAGCTCACGATACTCCAGCAGCGACGAGATGCGTGTCGGTTCGTGCGTCAAGCTCTGGCCGTTCCGGGTGGCTTGCTCGGTGTAGCCGATGAACGCCGGAATGGCCGTCTCCACCTGCGCGACGGAGGGCGGAAGGAGGGAAATTTCTTCGACGTATACGCCGGGGGTTTTGTAGGCCATATCAGCGTCGGGTGTGCGTGGTCGGGTCGTCGTGACGGGGATGCG
>CAYFSC010000020.1:0-27501 GCA_964345695.1 uncultured Rhodothermales bacterium
GCAGACCGACGACGAGACCCAGCTCGGCGGCACGGAGATTCCGGGCGGCACGTTCGACTACACCGGAGTAGTCGGTGAATTCCGGGGCGAGCCTCAGCTCATCCCGATCTTCGAAAGCGACCTTCAAGTCGCCACCTCGTTCAGTTTCACCCGGCAGTTTGCGCGGGCCCAGGAGGGCGGGGGCCCTGTGCAGGTCTCGGTTCGGGCCTTCGATACGGGAGGAGCACCCGTGTCGGTGACGGCCCGCGTGGGCGAGGCCAGCACCGCCACGAACGGCACGGACGTGACCGGCTTTGACAGCCCGCAAACGCTCACCTTCTCCGGCGCCGATCCGGTGCCGCAGTCGCTCTCACTGCAGGCAGTGGCGGACGGCGACGACACGGAGGGCGTGGAGCGACTGGAGATCGTGCTGGCATCCGAGGACGGCGGCATCGCGTCGCCGGGGCGCTTTACGCTGTGGGTCCTCGACGACGCCCAGGGTCAGGGCGTCATTGCCGCCGGTGACAGCGGCGACGTGCTGATCGACCGGCTGCAGGCCACGTTCAGCGATCCGCCGACCCTCGGCCTCGACCGGGCGCGGGACTCGCTATATGCCCCCATCTACAACGACCAGGGCTTCGTGGAAGGCGTCTACAGCGGGTTTCAGGCGACGGTCCCGCCCGATGCCGACGACCCGAGTGGCGTGGCATTCGACGGAGGCCTCAACGCCGAGCACCTGTGGCCCCAAAGCAAAGGATCGGGCGACGAGCCGGCCCGGAGCGACCTCCATATTCTGGCACCGACCCGCGCAGAGGTCAACTCGGCGCGGTGCAACTATCCGTACACCGACATCGACGACGCGGAGACCGAACGCTGGTTCCGGAACGACGACGTGCAGACCACGCCGCCACCGACCGACGAGCGCGATGCCTACAGCGAGGTGATCGGCAACGACTGCGGCAACCCCAGCCCAAACGGGCGCTTCGAGCCGCGCGAGTCGTTCAAGGGAAACGTGGCGCGCGCGGTCTTTTATTTCGTGACGGTGTATCCGAACCGGGCCGATCTCGCCTTCTACGAAGTGCAGAAAGATGACCTGCTCGCCTGGCACCGACAGGATCCGGTGGACGCCACCGAGATGCGCCGGAATCTCATCCAGGCCAGCTTCCAGGGCAACGTCCTGAACCCGTTCGTTGTCGACTCGACCCTGGCCGATCGCGCGTACGGTAGCGGGGGCGGCACGCCGGGCGGCGAGGCCATTCCCATCATCGAGGCGCGCAACCAGGGCATCGGTGCAGCCGTCACGATCGAGGGCACCGTGACCCGCGCATTCGGCGCCTACGCCCGCCTGCAGGACGACAGCGGACCGACGGGCGCCAGTGGTCTCGTGGTGCGCCAAACCTTTGGTGGGCTGAGCGATGCGTTTCAGCAGGACATCGAGGAGGGCACCATCCAGCCGGGGACCCGGATTCGCGTTGCGGGAAGTCTGTCCGCGTTCAGCGGACTCTTGCAGATCAATGGCGGCGATCTCACCTCGTACGAGATCCTTGGACAGGGAGAGTCTCCCGCCCCGCAAAACGTGACGCTGGCCGACCTGCAGGCGCCGGACGGCGAAACCTACGAGAGCGAGCTCGTTCGCGTGACGGGCCTGTCGTTTACCGACGCGAGCGGGATGTTCGAGAGCGGCACCACATACACCGTTGCCGATGGCGCAGGCACAACGTTCGAGTTCCGCGTGCAGGATGCGGAGGAAACGGACATCATCGGCGAGCCCATCCCGACCGGCACGTTTACGTACGAGGGTGTCGTCGGACAATTCAACGGCGGGTTCCAGGGGGCCGACGAGCCGGACGAAGGCTACCAGTTCATCCCCATCCAGCCCGAAACGGCGTTGCCCGTCGAACTGGCTGCCTTCGAGGCTGTGCGCGACGGTGCTGCAGTCACGTTGACCTGGCAAACCGCCAGCGAGACGAACAACGCCGGCTTCCGGGTTTTGCGAAAGGGAGGCCGAGAGAATGGGGGCGAGAAAAAGTGGGCGCAGATCGGATTCGTAGAAGGTGCCGGCACCACCGACGAGGGCCAGTCCTACCGCTTTCGGGTCAGCGATCTTGCGCCCGGCACCCACCGCTTCCGGCTGGAACAGGTAGATGTCGATGGGACGACCCACCTCAGTGACGTGCGTCGTGTGGACGTGCAGATGGACGCGGCCATGCACCTCACGCCCCCAGCGCCGAATCCCGCGACAGGCCGGGCCACGCTCTCGTTCGCCGTGCGCGAGTCAGCGGAGACCACCGTCACACTGTACAACGTGCTCGGCCAGAAGGTGGCGACGCTGTACCGCGGCACGCCCGCCGCCGCGCAGACGCGCGAGGTGCAGATCGACACCGCCACGCTGTCGAGCGGGCTCTACATCGTGCGCCTGCAGTCCGGCGATCAGATGCGCACCGAGCGCCTGACGGTGGTGCGGTAATCCCATTCCCTCTCGCCAGGGAACGCGACAGGATCGCTGACTCCATCACCGTTTCGGCCCGACGCTCTCCTCGATGAGTTCGAAGATGCGGCGGTACTCGTCCGTCCAGCTCGACGGCTCGGTAAAGCTGTGCGGCTCGGCGGGATAGATCGCCAGCTCCCAGTCTTCCTTGCCCAGCTCGATAAGGCGCTGCGTGAGGCGGAAGATGTCCTGCGGCTGCACGTTCGTATCCACGAGGCCGTGCGGCATCAGGAGCGGGTCCTCCAGGCCCTCCGCGTGGTAGATCGGCGAGGAGCGCGCGTAGGCCAGCGAGTCGGTCTGCGGGTCGTTGAGGATGTTGGACGTGTACGTGTCGTTGTAGTGCACCCAGTCGGTGACCGAGCGCAGGGCCGCCCCGCCGCCAAACGCGTCGGGCGCGGTAAAGAGTCCCATCAGCGTCATGAAGCCGCCGTACGACCCGCCGTAGATGAACTGGCGCTCCGGATCGATGTCGTACGTGTCGTTCAGGTAGCCGGACACGTCGACGTAGTCGCCGAGGTCGCGCCCGCCCATGTAGCGGTAGATGGCCGTCCGCCAGTCGCGCCCGTAGCCCGCCGAGCCGCGGTAATCGACGTTGACGACCGTGTAGCCGAGGTCGGTCAGCATGTTGTGAAACATGTATTCGCGGAAATAATACTTCCAGCCGCGATACACATTCTGCGTGTATCCGGCGCCGTGCACGAACAGCACCGCGGCCCCATTCGGGTTCTCGGGGCGGAAGAGGTGCATGGGCACGTCGACGCCGTCGGAGGCTTCGTAGCGCACGATGTCGGGGTCGCGCCAGTCGTAAGACTGCCATTCCTCGGTCGTCGACGTGGTGATTCGGGTCTTGGGAGCCTGCTCCCTGGCATCCTGCAGGTACACCTCAGGTGGGGCGTTCGTATACTCGTACAGCATCCCGAGCCGGTCGCCGTCCGGACTCACCGCCGCGGTGTACATGCCCGCCTCGCCGGTGAGCCGCGTGCGGGCTCCGCCGTCTACGGGCATCCGGTAGACGTGGCGCTCGTGGGCGGACTTCTCGGTGCTGGTGAACGTCCACGTCGTGCCGTCGCGCGAGAGCTGCGGGTCGGACACCTCGAATTTGCCGCTCGTGAGCGGCTGCGTTTCGCCGGTCTCGACGTCCACCGTGTAGAGGTGACTCCACCCCGTCGCCTCGCTCTGAAAGTAGAAATGCCGGTTGTCCGGCATCCAGCCGACGGTGCCCGGTCCGCCGTAGGATCCGATGCCAGGGCCACCGATCCAGGCCTCGTCGTGCTGGCGGTCGAGCACCGTGAGGTCGCCCGTTTCGGGGGCGAGACGGACGATCCAGCGATCCTTGTTATTGTCGGCGCGGACGACGAGGACGGCGTGCTCCCCATCGCCGCTCCAGTACGGGCCGTAGCTGTAGAGCGACCGCTTCGCCTCGCTGGAGTCCATCTCCACGTCCTGGTCCTGCAGGTACTGCGGCACGTCGTACGCACCGGGCAGTTGATGGAGGTCGATCGCATACGTCGTATCGCGTTGCAGATCCTGGATGTGAAGCGAAAAGTCCGCCGGCGGGATGCCGACCTTTGGACGCGCCTCCAGCGATCGGGCGAAGCCGGAGAGGGTCACGTAGTCCGCCACGATTGTCTCCTCCGCCTCCGAGGGGTCGTCGGTTTGCGTGAACGACACAAACCGCTCCGTTGGGTCGATCTGCAGCTGCTGCGGACGCTGGCTGCCGTAGTGGTACGTCGGCGGCGGATTGTCGGCGGCGCGGTCGCGCTCCCGAGCGTCCTCGGCCTGTTCGTCTTCGGTTTGCTCCTCCGCCAGCGTCTCGAACAGGGCCGTTTGCTGTTCTTCAAGGAACTGCTCCTGCGGTGTGGGGTCCTCTTCGGGCGATTCGGATCCAGGGCGCAAATCCGTGAGCTGACGCACGAGGCCCGAAGACAGCGTCAGCGCGAACAGGTTGTCGTCGCGGCGGAACAGGATGCGCTCGCCGTCCGGGTCGAAGCGCGGATTGGATTCGCGCGCCCGAGTGTCCGTCAGGCGGGTCTGTGCGTCCGTGTCGCGATTGTAGAGGGCGAGGTCGCCGTCGGCGGCGTATACCTTGCGCTGCCGGTCGGCGGTGTAGACGTGCTCGCCATGCTGCCAGCCGGTAAAGGTGGGCGGATTCGACCGACGTTCTGCCGGCGGGACTTTTTGCGGCTCGCCGCCGTCGCGGGGCACTTTGTAGAGGGAGTCGCTGGGAAAGTCGCCGCCCGGGTTCCACGAGAAATACAACACGTCGCCGCTTTCGTGCCAGCGCGCGTTGGACGGCCAGGAGCCCACGTACGTATCCGGATCCTGCATGATGGTCTCCACCGTGAGCGAGGACGAAGGGGCCGGCTGGGCCCGCACGAGGCACGGAAGGGAGAGAATGACGGCGAAGATGAGGCCAGCAGGGGTACGCATACAAAGACAAAGGCAGGTGAGTACAATGACGCAGATCCAACATAGGACCCAATCGTACGAAAATCGACCGGCGTGAAGACTATGCAAAAGGAAGGGGCGGGAGCAGCCCCCGCTGGTCATAGCAGCCACGACACGTGCACTACCATGCGATTGTGCACGGCGTCGCGGACCCTCGGCGGTGGCACTCGGACAGCACGCATACTGTGGCGGACTCCAGGCAATCACATACAGCGACGGAGGCGACGATGCGGCGGTGGTGCCGAAAGATTCGTGACTCCGACACGACGGCTTTTGAACGCCTGTACCGGGCGCAGTACGCGCCCTTGTTGCGCTATGCGCATTCGATTGTTCGGACGGAGGCGGCGGCGCAGGACGTGGTCCAGCAGGCCTTCATGGAGGTGTGGGACATGCGGAGCGACCTCGACCCCGATCGGTCGCTGAAGGCGCTTCTGTACCGCATCGTCCGGAATCGCGCCTACAATCAGAAGCGCAACGAAAAGAACCGACGATCGAAGCAAGAAGAAATTCAGCGGACCATGGCTCCCGCGCAAGACGATCCGCAGGGTGCGCTCGACGCCGAAAAGCTGGAAAGCCGTCTCGATGCCTGGATCGACGATCTTCCGGAGCGGCAGCAGGAGGCCCTGTGCCTGAGCCGGTTCGACAACCTGAGCCACGACGAGATCGCAGCGGTGATGGGCATCTCCCCGCGGACCGTCAACAACCACATCGTTCGAGCCCTGCAGCGCCTGCGCGAGCACGTCCGTGCCTACGATCCGAGCTTGCTGTGAATCCCGCGGCAAGAGGCCGGACCGGTGGCATCCCTCAAGGAGACCAACGGCATGATGAGCGACTCTTCCCGACACGACATTCCAGACGAGTTGGAGGCCCGCCTCGCGGACCTGCCCGACGATGAGGCCGAGGAACTGCGTGCGATGTGGCGGCTCCTGCCCCCGTCGGCGTCGGTGCCGGACCTCGATCCGGACCCAGACCGCGGTTGGAGCCGGATCGAAGCGCACATCCGGGAGGGCGCGTCGCCGTCTTTCGAGGACGACCGGGCGGCGGTCGAGCACGGCCGGCATGGGGCGGTCGGGCGCACCGTCCGGATCGTGGCCGGACTGCTCCTGGCCGCGGTCCTGGCCGGCGCGCTCTTCTGGCAGCAGCCCGTGCAGGTCTCGGCACCCTCTGGAGAGCAGCACACCGTGACGCTGCCGGGCGGCTCGACCGCGCACCTCAACAGCGGCAGCACCCTGCACTACCAGCGCGGGTTTGCGGTGCTTCCGCTCTGGCCCGCCGAGAAGCGCGCGGTAACCCTCCGGGGCGAAGCCTTCTTCGAGGTGCAGGCAACGGGGCGTCCGTTCGTCGTCGAAACGGGGAACGCGCAGGTGCATGTCCTCGGAACGTCGTTTAATGTGCGAGCCCGGCGCTCCGGGAGCGGCGACTGGACCGAGGTGGCGCTGGTGGAGGGACGGCTCCGACTGGCGAGCCGCGCGGACCGGGCGGCCACCGTCACGCTGACCGAGGGCCAAGCGGCCCGGGTTGAAGGGGCCACACCGCCCACTGCGCCGCGGGATACGTCGGTGGAGCGTATGCTGGCCTGGCGCTCCGGGGGCTTCTCGGTCATCGACCGGCCGGTGCGTACGGTGGTGGATGCCCTGGAGCGGCGCTACGGCACAAGCATCGAGGTCGACGCCCGCGTGCCGGCTGATTCAGTCACTCTGTACTATCGGTCCCAGACGGATGTGGAAACCATTCTGGGAGATATGTGTGAAGCCCTTCACCTCCAGTACACAAGAACGGTCCAAGGGTACGTCTTGTCACGCCTCGACGAGCGATAACCCCCCGCGGCATGATGGAAGCCCCGTCACGCACACATTGTTTGGGGCGCGTCGCCGCCTGCCTTGGCGTCCTGCTTTTGGGCGTCATCGGTATGCACGATGCTTCGGCCCAGTCGCAGGTCGATCCCGGGCACGTCCCGGCGTTTCGGGACGTCGCGCTCAAGCAGGCGCTCGAATACATCATTACGTCGCAGTCGGCCAATCTGGTCTACAACTCGAAGCTCATCCGCGGCTACCGCGTCTCGTGCACCCGGCCGGCGCCAAGCACCGACGCGCTGCTGGAGTGTCTGCTAAGCGACGTCCCGATCACCTACACACGTACCCAGGCCGGCACGTACGTGCTCACCGCGACGGCTCCACGGTCCCCGGCCGGGAGGCTCGCCGGCACAGTCGTGGACGACGAAACGGGAATGCCGCTGGCGAATGCCCACGTCGTACTGGATGACGGGGACCGAGGGGCAGCCACGTCGTCGTCGGGCACCTTCTCGTTCGCCGCGGTGCCTGCCGGCCTGCACCGGGTCGCGGTTTCCTATGTGGGGTACGAGACCGATGTCGACACGGTCGCCGTGCAGGAGGGGGAGGAGCACCACCTAGACGTCTCGCTTCGCCCCTCGCCGGTGCGCTCTGGATCGGTCGTGGTGGACGACCGGCGGGCGGAACAGGTCGGAACGACGACGCACCGCATCGCGGCGCAGCGTAGGCTTCCCACGAACAGAGACGCAATCGGGACCCCGGATGTGCTTCGAGGCGCGAGCGGACTGCTCGGGGTGAGTCGCCAGCGTCCCCTGGCCGACCTGTACGTGCAGGGCGGCGCTTCGGGCGAGCACCAGGTGCGGCTCGACGGGGTGCCGGTCCGCAATCCCGTTACCCTGCGCCGTCTGATCGGAGCGTTCAGCCCGCTGGCACTGGGCGACCTGACGGTTCACAAGGCCGGATTCGGCGTGGAGCACGGAAGCGCGCTGTCCGGCGTTCTCTCGGCCAGCCACCGCCTGGGAGCCGGGGGCGAGCAGCACGCGACGGCCCGCGTCGACCCGTTCAGCGCCAACGGGTCGGCCCACGTCGACATCCCGATGGCGGGTGCGCGTCCGGCAACTGTCGGCGTCGCGGGGCGCGGAAGCCTGTGGGGACTTTACCCCAACCCGACGCTCAACCAACTGCTGCTCGACTGGAACGCGGTCGATCCGCTGCTCGTGGCCGAGCAGTTCGACGTCGACGGGCCGGTGTCCTTTGTGCCTCGCGCACAAAACTCGGAGGTGCAATTTTCCGACATTCACGCCGCCACGCGCCTGCCGCTCGGCGCTGCGCATACCCTGTCGGCCTCCGCCTATCGGGGCAGCAACACCATTCAGACCAAGTTCTTCGCGACGGAGCAGCTTCCCCGTGACCCGGGGCCCGAGAGCGCGATGCTGGCGCAGGATCGCTACCGCTGGACCAACGACGCGGCGCAGTTGCGGTATGAAGGTGTGCTGGGCACGCGCACGTTTGCCACGGTGCAGCTGCGCGGCAGCCGCCACACGCTGCAGCGAGGCTACCACATGTCGTACATGAACCTCCCCGGCACGGACACCATGTCTGTCGCCACGGCCCAGGCTGCGCTCAACGAGCAAATAGCTGCCTCCGCACAACCGACGGATCGGAACCGCGTGGCCGAGACGACCCTGGACGCCAAGTTGGACCACCGGCTGTCGAGCCAGCACCACCTGAGCGGGGCTGTAGAGGTGAAGCGCCTGTCCAGCATGTTTTACCTCGACGAAACCCTGCTGCGCCCGCTTTCTTACCAGGGCACAGACTGGCAGATCGCCGGCTATCTCTCCGACGCGGTGTCGCTGGGCGCCGAGACGACCGCCGACGTGGGCCTGCGATGGACGTACCTGCCGGCGCAGGACGTGGTCTTCGCCGAGCCCCGCGTGAATCTTCGACATCGTGGATCGTACACGGGGCTCGGCGACGTGAGCGCCCGTGTTGGGGCGGGACTCTACCGGCAGTTCGTCAACCGTTTCGACCTGAGCAGCGCCAGCCCGACGTCGGTGGTACCCTCCGTGCGATTCTGGTTGCCCGTGGGGGAGGCGCACGCGCCGCCCACGGCCTATCACTTCACCGCCGGGCTCACCGCGCGCCCGACGACGGCGTGGACCGTTGAGGTGGAAGGCTACTACAAGCATCAGCCGCATCTCCTGGCGCTGGATTACGGCACCGTGCAACCGGCCAGCGAAGGCACCCAGCTGCAGTCCGCTCTGTCGCGCCCCCGTGCCATCGGGACGGCTCATGGCTTTGCCTACGGTGGGGGCCTGGCGGTGACCCACGACGGCCCCTGGGTCGACGGGACGGTGCACTACGAGTTCAGCGCGGCCCAGCGAACCTTTCCCTCCCGATTCGACGGACGCCTCGAACCGACGCCGTGGAACCAGCCCCATCGCCTGACGGCCACGGCCGACGTGACGCTCACCGGCGCCTTAAGCGCACATCTGTCCTGGCACGGCATCTGGGGGCGAACGTGGGCGTTCCGCAACGTCTACTACGACCGGCTCCGCACTGGCACTCCTGCTCTGGATCCGTATGATCTGGACGACCCCTCGGCACACGTCCTTCCTGCACATACGGCGCTTGGGCTGGGGGTGTCGTACGCATATTCTTGGCAAGGCGTCACCTTGCAGGCCCGGGCCGACGTGTCGAACGTGCTCGACCGCCAGAACGTGTTCGACTGGGGCTTGCAACCCACCGCGTCCGGATTCACGAAGACGGCACGCACGCTGCCGGGCCGCCGCCCGACGATGTCGATTACGGTGCAGTACTGAAGACCCCCAACGGCGTGTCTCCAGAATCCGACCGACAAGCAGGGAGCCGCAGTGCCCGCTGTAACTCTCACCCGCGTACCTTCGTGATGTGGGGGAGCACGGACGTTTCTCTCTTCCCCGTTGCATCATGACCTCCCTTCTCATCCTGTTTCGATCGACCGCTGCGCACGTGCGCCGCATCCCGGTGGAGCCCGTGGTGTGGCTGCTGGGCGTGGGGGCAATGGCGGCCCTGGACCCGAGCGCTACGGCCGAGCCGAGCTGGTGCCTCTTCCGGCGGCTCGGAATCGAGGGGTGCCCGGGATGCGGACTGGGGCACAGCATCGCCCACCTCGCACGGGGACACGTCGCGGCCTCCGTGCAAGCGCATCCTCTCGGAATCCCGGCCGTCGCCGTGCTCCTCGGCCGCTCCGGTCGTCTGCTGTACAACGCCTGGACCCGTCCTTCGCCCCCCGTGGCCCCTTAGCCTGCTGCACTCCCGACCTCCGCTCCTGAATTCCGGAACACTCATGTCCAAGATCCTCCACTACTTGCCCGAGCTAGAAGGCGATGAGCAGGTTCACGCAGCCATGCTCATGAAGTCCATGACCGAAGAGCAGGCCGACCATTTTGCGCGCATCTACCGGGCGCAGCGCAAAGACGCCACGACGGTGCTCCTGCTGGCCGTGGCCGGGTTTCTCGGGGCCGCGGGACTGCACCGCTTCTACCTGGAAGAGATCGGCATGGGGCTGTTGTATCTGTTTACCGGAGGACTTTGTGTGGTGGGTACGCTCTTCGACCTGTTTCGCTATCGGCAGCTGACGTTCGAGTACAACCGCAATCGCGCCGATGAAGTCGCTACCATGGTGCAGGGGGTGTATGCGGAAGAGGAGACCGACGCGGACGCGGCGTAGCGGGACGGAGGGTTCTGGAACCGAACAGAGCGCTCCTGCTTCCAGAGTGCCCGACCCCTTCAGCGCTTTCGAAGCCTCCCGCCCATGCTTCCACGTTCGCTTCTGATTCTGGCGATGGCAGCGATGGTTACCGCCTGCGGCATTTCGCTTCCCGACGACGAGAGAAGCGATCCCCGCTCGAAGCTCGATCAGATCGAGCTGCCCGACGGGTTTCAGATTGAGGTCTTCGCTGATCGGCTGCCGGAAGCCCGCTCGCTGGCGCTCTCGCCAAAGGGCACGCTCTTTGTCGGGACGCGGGGCCCCGGTGCCGTCTATGCACTGCGTGACACGACCGGCAACCACCAGGCCGACGTCATGCACGAAATCGCAAACGGACGGACCATGCCCAATGGTGTGACGTGGCACGACGGGGCGCTCTACGTCGCGGAGGTGTCGCGCATCCTTCGGTTCGACAGCATTGAAACCCGGCTCGACAATCCGCCCGCGCCGGTGGTGGTCGCAGATGATCTGCCGGACGAAGAGCACCACGGATGGAAGTTCATCGATGTCGGGCCCGACGGCAAGCTGTACGTGCCGGTTGGCGCACCGTGCAACATTTGCGACCCCGAGCCGCCGTTCGCGTCCATTCTGCGCATGAACCTCGATGGAACGGGGCGCGAAACAGTGGCTCGCGGGGTGCGCAACACCGTCGGGTTCGCGTGGCATCCCGAGACGCAGGCGCTCTGGTTCACCGACAACGGACGCGACTGGATGGGCGATGACGTCCCGCCCTGTGAGCTGAACCGTGTCACCGAGACGGGCCAGCACTTCGGCTATCCGTATGTGCACGGCGCCGACATTCTGGATCCGGAGTTCGGAAGCGGAAAAGACCCGTCCAACTACCGTGCGCCGGTGCAGGAGTTGGGGCCGCACGTCGCTCCGCTCGGGATGGAGTTCGTGTCGAATCCCGCATTTCCGGCCTCCTATCAGGGCGACGTGCTCATTGCCGAACACGGATCCTGGAATCGGAGCACCAAGATTGGATACCGCATCATGCGCGTCCGGCTCAACGCCGAGCACGAGGCGGTCGCCTACGAGCCGTTTGCGACGGGCTGGCTGCAGGGCGATACCAACTGGGGCCGTCCCGTCGACCTGGAATGGATGCCCGACGGTTCCCTGTTGGTGTCCGACGACCAGGGCGGCGCGATCTACCGCATCCGCTACGCGAACGGTGTTTAGGTGGGAAGGGGGGCGCGTGTTCAGGGGCTACGCGAATGGCGGAGATATCCGTGAACATCTTCACACCCGAGCACCTCAACACCCGAGCACCTCAACACCCTCAGTTTGCCGTCACCTTGATCTCCTGGCCGGGGTAAATGCGACTGCCGTTAAGGCCGTTGATCCGGCGCAGCTTCTGAAT
Source organism: uncultured Rhodothermales bacterium (assembly GCA_964345695.1). Taxonomy (GTDB): domain Bacteria; phylum Bacteroidota; class Rhodothermia; order Rhodothermales; family Salinibacteraceae; genus CAYFSC01. Next base: position 11,817 of record CAYFSC010000020.1, read on the forward strand.
GGTGACGCCGTAGCTTTGTGCAATGGCATCGAGCGTGTCGCCGCGCTGCACCACGTGAACCGCTGCCGAGCCGTCGCGATGAATGGTGAGACGCTGGCCCACAATGATGCGGCTGCTCGACAGCCCATTCCAGGCGCGAAGCTCGCGCGTCGACACGCCAAACTGCTGCGCGATCTTTCCGAGCGTATCGCCGCGTTCTACGCGGTAGGTAAGCGTCGCGTCACCGGAGCCGCCGGTGGACTGCAGCTGGAGTGTTTGCCCGACGCGGATGCGCGAGGACGCGAGGTTGTTCCACTGCCGCAACTCGCGCGTCGACACGTCGAACTGCTCGGCGATCTCGCCGAGGGTGTCGCCCCGCCGCACGGTGTAGCTCGACGGCGAGAGCGAGCGGTCCTCTGCCGCGGATTCGGAGGACGCCGACGCACCGTTGTCCGGAGAGCCTGCGGCGTCGGCGGGCGAGCTCGAAGCGGTGTCGCTGGCCTCCGGTGCAGCGTCCGAAGAGGTGGAGGCGTCGGCCACGGTGGATTCGCGGGGCGCGTTGATAGGATCGAGCTCCCGAATTACGGGCTCGGACGCGTACTGCACGCGGGCCGGAGTGGACGAGTCGCTGGTGCCGGCCAGCGCCGAGTCGTACTCGCGGACGGGCACCACGAGTGCCTGCCCGACCCGAATGATGGAGCCGCGGATGCCGTTGGCCCGCCGCAGGGCACGGGTCGACGTTCCATAGTCCTCCGCAATTTCTGAGAGCGTGTCGCCCCGCTTCACCGTGTAGGTGGTAGCCGGTCGCTTTTTCCTGTCCGGCAGCTCCGCGTAGGCCGCCGCAAACGTTTCGTAGCTGCCCACCGGAATCCGCAGGGAGTACATGTCTTTCGAGGGGGGGAGCGTGCTGCGTCGCAGCTCTGGATTTAGCTCCCGAATGACGCGCGCCGACGTGCCGGCCAGTTCGGCGATCTCCTGCAGCGGCAGCATGCTCCCGTGGACCGCCACGTAGTCGTAGGCAAAAGGCGGGGTGGGACTCGGAGTGTCGAATCCGTGTGCACCGGGATTGGAGGCCAGCCTCGTCGTGGCGATGAACATAGGCACGTAGCCACGCGTCTCGCGGGGCAGGTCGTCGTAAACGTCCCAGTACGAAGGATCCGATTCGGGGCTACGGCGGACGGCCCGGCCTACGCACCCCGCGCCGCAGTTGTAGGCCGCCATGGCGAGGTGCCAGTCGCCGAAGCGCTCGTACAGATCCCGCATGTGCCGGGCCGCGGCCCGAGTGGCCTTCTCCGGGTCGCGCCGCTCGTCGACCCAGCCATTCACCGACAGGCCGTACTGACGCGCGGTGCCGCGCATGAACTGCCACATGCCCGCCGCTCCGGCCCAGCTCCGCGCCGTCGGGTTCAGCCCGCTTTCCACCATAGCCAGGTAGCGAAGCTCAGGCGGAACGTCTTCCTCCTTTAGGATCTGGTCGATCATGGGGAAGTACGTCTGCGCGCGCCGGAGCCAGACATTGAAGTGCCGTTCTGGCTCGTCCTTCAGGTACTCGATGCTCTGCTTGACGACCCGGTTTGTCGTCAGCGGGATGGTGGTTTCCACGACCTCTGCAGTGTCGGGACGCATCGCGCCCTGCAGGGTCGGGTCGTTCACGTCTTCCAGTGTTGCAAACAGCTTGGCGCGAACCGCGAAGATGCTTCCGTGGGCGGTTACCATGGAGTCCGGATCGTTGGAATACCCGTGATAGCGCCGGTATTCGGCCGTGAGGCCGCGGTAGAGTTCGCGCACGTCGGTTCGCCGGATCAGGTCGGGGTCGGACTCCAACAGGCCGGCCAGCTCGGCCATCGCCTGGTTCAGGATCGCTCCCACGCGGGCGCTGTCGGTTGTGCTCAGCAGTTTGGCTTCAAACGCGTACAGCCGCACGATGCGCGGATCCAGATCGGTAGTGTCGACGGCCGTCGTCTGTGACGACGGTGGGGGGGTGTTCGACGTCGACAGGGTTTCGCACCCGGTCGTGAGCACCACCGAAACCGAGACGAGAAGGGCGAAGAGGGCGCGCGACAACGACATGAATCCGACACCGTTGGTGAAGAAAAAAGCGGAGCGGCAATCTAGAGAATCCACATTCTTAATGGGACGCACTGGACGCAACAATTGCAAGGAACAGATCGAGAAACACGTGTGCGAAGAACGGCAGACGCCCGTTGTCGTGCTATCCCGAAGGACGGGAGCGGCGCCCGTCCCGGCCGCGATCAGACAGCGACTCGGCCTCCACGAAGATGTACTTCACCTCCGGATGGGCCTCGCGGATGGTGCGCTCCATCCGGTCGATGGCCTGGCCAACACCCTCAGCATCCAGACCGTCCCGGAAGTCCAGGTCCATGTTGAGGATGAGCGTGTACGGGCCCATGTGCATCGTCAGGGCGCGCACCACGTCGTCCACGTCCGGGTCTTCCATCGCGAGCGCACGGACGCTGTCGCGAATTTCGGGGTCGGCCGCCTCCCCGATGAGGAGCTTCTTGCTCTCCCAAACGAGGAAGGCCGCCACCCCACACAGAATGAGCCCGATGAGGATGGAGGCGACGCCATCGATGACCGGCAGGTGCAGCGCACTGGCCAGGTGCACGCCAAGGAGCGCCACCACGAGGCCTGCCATGGCTGCGCTGTCCTCAAAAAGTACGGTGAACGTCGTCGGGTCCTTGCTCGTCGTGATGGCCTCGAAAAAGCCCTTGGTGCCCCGCTGCTTGCTGAACTCCTGCCATGCCGTTCGAAACGCCAGGCCCTCAAAGACGATAGCGGCGCTGAGCACAATCGTGTTCAGCGTGAGCCCGCTGATGGTGATCCCGAAGATCGACACCGTGCCGGCACTGCCGTGACCGGGGTCGAGCGTGTGCAGGATGCCTTCGTACAGCGAGAAGCCGCCGCCCAGGCCAAAGATGAGCACCGCCACAATGAGCGTGTAGAAGTAGAGCGACTTGCCATAGCCGTACGGGTGAGACCGGTCGGGCGGTCGCTGGCTGCGCCGGATGCCCAGAAGCAGGAGACCTCCGTTCCCCGTATCCACAAGCGAGTGGATGCCCTCCGCCAGCATCGCCGAGCTTCCGCTGACGGCCGCACCAAGAAACTTGGTAACGGCAATAGCGAAGTTGCCGAGGATGGCGGCGTAGATGGCCTTCTTCGAAGACGCCATGGGTTGGGAGAAATGGGATGAGGAAAAGGGGCTGAGGGCGCTGCCAACCTACGAAGCGTGTGCTGGAATGTGAATGCGAGGGGCTCGGGTACGAGTCATGAGACACGAGTCACGAGGGGCGATCGTCGAGCGACGAGCGACCGAAGGCCGTACGGTTCAGAACTTCGAACCCGGAACTCGAAACATGAGCGCACTCAAAATCCAAACGCCATCGCCGATCCTCCGATGGAGCTACCCGTAGGACCGCTGTTCCACTTCCTCTCAATCCCTTTTTGCCTTCCACGAGGGACGAAGCGTGGAGGTTCGTTGAGGCAACAGTTCGATCAAGCCCCCTTCCAATGAGTGCCCTGGACGTGACCGGATGCGACCCGACGTATGTGCTGCAGTCCGTGTTCGGGTACGATGCCTATCGGCCCCATCAAGAAACCATCATTCGCCGGGTACAGCACGGCGGGCACGCCCTGGTTGTCATGCCCACGGGCGGCGGCAAGTCGCTGTGCTACCAGATCCCGTCGATGGTGCGCGCCGGAACCGGCCTTGTCGTGTCGCCGCTCATCTCGCTGATGCAGGATCAGGTCGATGCGCTGCAGCAGCTTGGCGTACGGGCGGCCGTGCTCAATTCGAGCCTCTCGCGGTCAGAGCGGCGGCGCGTAGAAGAGGACCTGCAGCGCGGTGCCCTCGACCTATGCTACGCAGCGCCGGAGCGGGCGGTGCGTCCGCGGTTTGTGGAGCGGCTGCGGCAGGCGAACCTGGCGCTCATCGCTATCGATGAGGCGCACTGCATCTCGCAGTGGGGACACGACTTTCGGCCGGAGTACTTGGAGCTGGCCCAGCTGCGGCGCACGTTTCCGCAGGTGCCCTGCATCGCCGTTACCGCCACGGCCGACCCGCCAACGCAAGACGCCATCCTGGAGCGGCTCCACCTGTCGGACGACGACCGGTTTGTCACTGGCTTCGACCGACCGAACATCCGCTACACCGTCGTTCCGAAGAAGCGCAACCCGCGTCGGCAGCTCAAGCGCTTTATCGATGCCGAGCACGCCGGCGACAGCGGCATCGTGTACTGCCTCTCCCGAAAAAGCGTCGAGAAGACGGCGCGCTGGCTGTCGGACAACGGGTACCACGCGCTGCCCTACCACGCAGGGCTCTCCGACGAGAAACGCAAAGAGCATCAGGACCGCTTTCTACGCGACGATGGCCTCATTGTGGTGGCGACGGTGGCCTTCGGCATGGGCATCGACAAGCCAGACGTGCGGTTCGTGGCGCACCTCGACGTCCCGAAGACCATGGAGGCGTACTACCAGGAAACGGGCCGTGCGGGCCGCGACGGGCGCCCGGCCACGGCCTGGATGGCGTATCGGCTGTCCGACATCGTGCGGATGCGTACGTTCATCGAAGCGTCGACCGAGAACGAGGAGCACCGCTGGGCGCAGCACCACAAGCTGAACGCGCTCTTTGGCTACTGCGAGACGACCGACTGCCGCCGGAAGGTGATTCTGAATTACTTCGGCGATGCAATGGAAGGGGACACGTGCGACAACTGCGACAACTGCCTGCATCCGGCCGACACGTGGGACGGCACCGTCGCGGCCCAAAAGGTGCTGTCGTGCATCGCGCGCACCGACCAGCGCTTCGGCGCCGGGCACGTCACGGACGTGCTGCGCGGGGCGGACACCCAGAAGGTCGAGCGCTTCGGGCATGACGACGTCTCGACCTACGGCATCGGAGACAACCGGTCGAAGCGGGCCTGGAAGTCGATCATCCGACAGCTGGCCGCCAAGGGGATGATCGAAGTCGACATTTCGGGCTACGGTGCACTCAAGCTCACGGAAGCGTGCCGACCTGTGCTGCGCGGCGAGACGACGGTGACGTTCCGCAAAGAGCCGGAGCGTACCGCGTCCGCCACAACGCGACGGGCTTCCGGGGACGGGCTTCCCGAGACGGGACCGGATCGCGATCTCTTCGAAGCCCTGCGGAAGCGTCGGCTGGAGTTGGCGCGCCAGCAGGACGTACCGCCGTACGTTATTTTCAACGACACCACGCTGCATGCCATGGTGGAGCACCGTCCCACGACGCTGCGCGGGTTTCGGCAGCTCCACGGCGTGGGGGACGTCAAGCAGGAGCGGTACGGCAACACGTTCTTGGCCGTGATCCGAGAGCACGAACAGGCCGCGGGGGACGGCGAGCAGCGCGCGGGGTGAAACATTTTCGCGTCTTCGTGCGGCTTATTTCATGGCGGCGGACCGCGGAAAGACCGTTGACAGAAGACCGCGGCTGCAAAAAATGGGACCCCCCAGTCGGTCCGTCGTCTGAAGGTCCCTATCCCTCTGCTGTCAGCGGGCTTCAACGCGGTCGCCAATGCATTCACTCCGACCGATTGTGCTCATGCACCGATCCATTCCCTATATTCTGAGCACCCTGCTCGTCCTAGGCATCCTCGTCTCATCAGTAGGGCCGGCACGTGCCCAGGCGCCGGCGCCCGACGTCCAGGTTGCGACCCTCACCGACTGGCCGGAGCCATCGCTGTCCGGTCTGCTTCGGGACATGGGGCCTCGAGCCCCGCGCTTGCTTCCTGAAATCGACTCGCTTGCGCTGGAATACCGTTACACCGTCGACTCCACCGCGACGCGCTGGCAGCTGGGGCTGAGCTGGCGGCCCGGCACGCGCGTGCTGACCGAAGGCAACGTCCTGCGCCTCCGGGAGGGGCCGGGCGACATCCGGATGGTGAGCGTAGAAGTGCTGGCCGACGTCATCGTAGCGGGGCAGAAGCAGGCCGAGATGATCGTCGCTGTCGATAGCATGGCACTCGGCCCGCAGCCGCAACAGTACCGGTTCGACGTGCGCGTCGGCTACGACCGCGTCTTTCTGGACACCCCGCCCGCGGCTGCGCGGCGGTACCTGCGCCAGGGGGTGACGCTGGCCAACCTGCGAATTGAACGGATGGGCTTCAACGCCTTCGGGGCGCCGGCCCAAGGGCAGCGTCGCGACCCGAATGTGCAGGAGCGGCGCCCGGCCCCGCGGACCGCGCCGAGCACCTACCGGTCCCGTGTGCGCGTGGCCGTGGGGTGGCGCCTCGGCCCCGATCCTTATTACGTCTATCGCGGCAGCAACGGGCAGGAGATGCGCCGCACCGAGCGGCCGCGCGAGGACCTGGGTCGGACGCCCACCCGCGGCGAGGCGCGCGACCGGGGCGCCGACCGCGGCGAACCTGCGGAGGACACCGGCTCCGGTGAAGAGACAACGCGCGGCACCGATCGGGGCGACGGCGGCGCGGAGAAAGGCGGTGACGCATCCGACCGGTCGGGCCGCTCCGCGAACGGGGACGACGAAGACGACGAGGATGAGGACGACGACGATCTACTCGTTCCCGCGCTCGCTGCGGCGGCCGGCGTCGGGCTCGCCGCCTATGCCGGCGGAACTGTCGGGCTCTTCGGGACGGGTGACGCACCTCTGGGCCTTACCGCTGGCTACACGCATCCGCGCGGCGGCGTTCAACTGCAGACCGCCATCAACAGCGCCGTGATTGAGGACGACGGACGAGAAGAGCTGACGCTCAAGGCGCTCGGATTCTACGACGTGTTCCGGTCGCGTGTGCAGCCGGCGCTCGGCCTTGGGGCGCAGATTGAAGCCGCCAGCGATACCGAGGCCGATCCCATCGTGTCCGTGGGGCTTGTGGGCAATCTGGGTCGTGTCGTCCTGTACGGCGGCTACGACGTGGTGAACCAGGCGCCCGAAGCCGGTATTGCCTACAACTTCCGGCACGACCGAGGCCGCACGCCGTAGTGCCGGGCTCGGCCCTGCAGACTCCTACCGATGGACCCATGTCCATAGAATCCATAGAAAAGGCCGGACCCTCGGGCCCAGCCTTTGAGATGCTTCTTCGGAATGCTTCTTTGGAACACTGCTGAGGGACACGAAGCCCCAGTGAACCCATCCCGCGACCGTGACGCGCTACGGCTTTTCAGTTGCCACAAAGTCGGCGCGCTCCCCCGAAGGCGTGCTAATAACATCGGTCACCTCCACGGAAAAGCTCTTCTCCCGCTCGCGGCTCCGGTCGTACAGGATGCCCTCGAACGTGGCATCGTCGGAGTCCTCATCCGCAAGCTGCTCGATGGCTTCAGAATCATCGCCGAAGAAGACGCCCTTGTAGGCTTTCCCATAAACCGTTTTTTCGGAGTAGGCGAAGCCTTCCCCTTCCATGTCGTTCAGGGAGGCATCGTGCAGATCGTACAGGCTCATGTCGTTCGTTCAGCTGTGAGTGAGAATCAGTGCGTGAAATCGAGACTCCAGGCCGCCTCGCGCGGCGCAGCGAAGGCTGCACATCCGCACGCTACAGGCCCGCATGGATGACGGCGGGCGGTGCGAAATGCGAGGGGACACGGTGTTCTACAGATACACACGCTTATATACGGAACGAAGGCCCGCCGGTTCACATCTAGGTATGAGGTTGGGCCAACTGCTTCGCCGACGCATGGCTCCCCCGCTCGCCGCTCCCTCGGAAGCCATCCCCGTTTTATGCCTTCCCCCGACTTCGATCCCGCGCAGGTCCGTCGCGCTCAGGACGGCGACCAGCACGCACGCTCGGACCTCCTGGAGCGCTTGGAGCCGCTGCTCCGAGGGTACTTTATCAAGCGGATCGGCAAGGTCACGGACGTCGACGACCTGGTGCAGAACACGCTCGTTCGCGTCCACGAAGGGCTGGAAGATCTGGAGAAGCCGGGAAGCCTGAAGGCGTTTGCCATGAAAGCGGCACTGTATGAACTGCAGGACTTCTACCGCGGGCGCTACGACATGAAAGAGCGGCTCTACGACCCGGACCTTCCGCCTGAGCGCACGACCAGCCCCGACGACCGAAGCGACCGCATCGACGTCGAGAAAGCGCTAGACGTGCTGTCGCCGAAGGCCCAGCGCATCATGGAACTGCGGGAATATGGATACAAATACCGGGAGATCGCCCAAATGATCGACACGACCGAGGCCGCCATCAAGATGCAGGTCAAACGCGCATTCGAGAAGATGCGTGACGCGCTGGGCGTGCTGCTCGCAATGGTGTTTTTCTTCGGACTGTAGCCTCGCGCCGTCGTGTTACTATTGGCGGCCGCACCGCGGCATGCACACAATACAGGTCATTCGCTGGAACCTGCGGCCTCGTTGTACACACCATTTGCACTCCCCATCGGGACCGCACGAGTTGAGGTCGCTGGAGGACGCGTTGTCTTCCGGGACGCTTTAGATGGAATCAAATTATGACTATGGACGAAATTTACGAGGCCCTGCTTTTCTACGACGAACTGCCCCCTGAGCGGCAGCAGCAGGTCCGGGAAAAACTCGACACGGACGAGAACCTGGCCGATGCCTTCGCGCAGTGGCGACAGGTGTGCGCTCACCTTCGGGAGCGTCTGGAGGCGGACATGCCCGAGTGCCGGATCCTCGTGCTGTTTGCTCTGGAGGATGCCGGACGCGAGGACCTGCTTACCACCGCCGAGCAGCAGGCGCTGAACGAGGCCCGGCCGCGGCTGGAGCGTGCTCTGGAGGCCCATCCGGCCCTCGAAGACGTCGTGGCCCGGATTCAGGAGGAGCAGGCCGACTTCGAGATGATGTGGGAAGAGCACGGCTTTGACCTCGTCGAGCCGGACGGTGAGGCGCCCGCTGTGGATGCCGCAAGAGAGGGCGCCCGTGACGCCCGCCCGGCCGAGCGGACCGACCGCGCGCCCCGCCGCTCGTCGGCCCGCGAAGAGGGAAAACGATGGACGCGCCGGGTCTTTGTCGGAGCCGTGGTGGCCGCCGTGGTCACGCTGGTGTTCCTCGTGTGGCCCAGTCCGTCGCCCGAAACCACCGTGCAGGTTGCAGAGGGCGAAACGACCGTCATCGATCTGGCGGATGGCTCGCAGGTCCGGCTCGTAGGTGCCGCCCGGCTCTCCTATGCGCCGGGGGAGGCGTTCGACCGTCGCGTAACGCTACGACAGGGACGGGGCTTCTTCGAGGTGCAGGACCAGGACGACGCGCCGTTTGTGGTGACGACGCCGACGGCCCGCACCACTGTCCTGGGAACGCAGTTTGGCGTGGAGGCCAGCGACGCATCGACGAACGTCGTCTTGGCCGAAGGCCGCGTGGAGGTGGGGCCCGCCGATCCCAACGACACCACGTCGGTCGTGCTCGCCCCCGGCCAGAAGAGCCGCGTCGACCGTAGCGGGGGGGCGTCTGCACCGGAGAGCGTGAACGTGACGCAGGCCCTGGCATGGACCGGCCTCTTCGTCTTCCAGGCAACGCCCACGGCAACCATTGCCGACGCGTTGAGCAGCCATTACGACGTGTCGGTGACGGTGGACGCCGCGCTGGGCGATGAGGCGGTGACAGGCATCTTCGACCGCAGCCAGTCCGTCGAGGAAGTGCTCGGCGCCATCGCCACGACACTCGATGCCGAGGTGCGAGGCACACCCACCGACGGCTTCCGTCTCGCTCCACGTAGCAAGTAGTGGCAAACCGTGTACGCGTCGCTCCATTCGTCCCATTCGTCGCGCGCGGCCGAGCATCGTAACTTCAACCGCCGTTAGGTGAACAGATATATCCGTCCTGTGTTGGAGGACCGTTATCGTACGATGCAACTGTTCCGTCGAAGGCCTCCGTGCTGCACCGTTCCGTCGTCCTCATCGTTGGACTGCTGATTGCTGGTGCGCTTGGACGCGGCACCCAGGCGCAGCCCATCCGCCTTTCGTTGGAGGACGTGTCCCTTGAAGAGGCGCTCGTCGAGCTCCGGAAGCAGACCGGGCTCAACCTCGTCTACGCCGAACGCCTCATCCGCAAACGCACGGCCACCTGCACGTATGTCGGCACCGACCGGAGCAACGCCCTCCGGTGTGTGCTGCGTGGCACCGGGCTGGCCGCCGAGCGAATCCGACGCGGGCAGTACGTGCTTGCGTCCGCATCCAGCACGGAGACGAGTGACGATGCCACGCCCGACGCCCGGCGGGTCTCGCTCACTGGATATGTGCGGGACGCCGATACCGGCGAGACGCTGCCAGGAGCGCACGTGACGCTCGCCGACCTACAGGCCGGCACTACGACCAACCGCGCTGGTTACTTCGTTTTTTCGTCGCTGCCGCCGGGGCCGTATGAGCTGCGCATCTCTTTTCTGGGCTTCGAGACGGTCGATACCACGCTCGTGGCAGGGCAGAAAGCCGCCGCCATCGCGCTGCAACCCACAACGCTGTCCTCCGACGAGGTGCTCGTTCGGGCCGACTCCGGAAACGGCGAGGCGAGCGAAAGCCGCCCGCCGGGCATGATGTCCGTCGCTCTGAATCGGATCGAACAGCTCCCGTCGCTTGGCGAGCCCGACTTGTTCAAGGCGCTCCAGTGGACGCCCGGGATCCGGAAGTCGGGGGTCGTCGGTGGAGGGCTCAGCGTACGCGGCGCAGATCCGGACCAGAATCTGTATTTGCTAGACGGGGCACCGGTCTACCATCCGTGGCACGCGTTTAGCCTCATCTCCACGTTCCAGACCGGCACGCTCAAGGACACCAAACTGTACCGCGGCTCGTTTCCGGCCGAGTTCGGGGGGCGCCTGTCCTCGGTGCTCGACGCACAAATGAAAGACGGACGCCGGACCGAGCCCTCGGCCGTAGCCGGCATTAGCGTGCTCAGCGGCCGATTCCGGATCGAGGCGCCCCTGTCCGACCGAACGTCGTTCATGGTGTCGGGGCGCCGTTCGTACATCGACAAGTTGATCGGGCGAACCCACGCCGTTACCGACGCCAGCGGCCGCCGCGATACGCTGCGCACGGGGTACTATTTCTACGACACGAGTGCGAAGGTGACGCATCGGTTTCGGCCGGGACACCGGCTCTCGCTTAGCTACTACGAGGGACGCGACGACCTGGACCTGCGGCTCCCATTCGACCTCTCGCTCGACTTTTCGTCGTGGCTGCGCCCGACCGACCTCTTCTTCGAGGTGGAACAAGGATGGGAAAACCGGATCGTCAGCGCTCAGCACCAGCTGCTCCTGAGCGATGACGTGTTCCTCTCCTCGACCGGGTACTACTCCGGCTACCGAGCGCAGGAGAAGTCGTTCATCCAGCCGACCACGACGGCGTCGCTCCGCTCGGACTATGATGTTGAACTCGACGACGTTGGCCTGAAGGTGCAGGTCGACTATCACCACTCTGTTGCGCACCAGCTGCAGGCCGGGCTTCACGTAAAGGCGCTTCGGTTCGAGAGCACGCTCGACAGCCGCCTCGAGCGCACGAGCGGCACCGTCGATACGCTCTCGCAGGACAGTCCGCTCGACGCCGTGCAGGCCGTCGCGCACGTGCAGGAGGTGTGGAATCCGACCCCGAAATGGTCCATCCAGCCGGGCATGCGCTTGAGCTATTTCTCGGGCGGCGACCACGTGCACCTGCGTCCGCGCCTCAGCGTCCGGTATACGGTGCATCCGCGGTTGGCCGTGGTGCGTGTTGCAGCTGGCATGCACGTGCAGTACCTGCACCGGCTGCGCGACCGGTACTCGCTGGCGTACGATCTGGTGACGAGCCGGTGGGTGCCCTCGACGAGCACCATTCGCCCGGCATCGGGCACGCAGGTGGGGGCGGGCCTTCGTAGCCAGCCGCTTCCTGGACTGACACTGGAGCTCAGCGGCTACTCGCGCTGGACCCGCAACCTGCTCGTGCCGGCCGATGCCTTTCGCGAAAAAGAAGGCTTCGAAGGACCGGGCATCGAGGTGGGCGCCCTGCGCGGCCAGTTTACCCGCGGAGACGAGCGCGCGTTTGGCACCGAACTGACGGCCCTCTGGGAGCAAGGCTTGTGGGACGTGCGGTTCGGCGTCGCCACTGGACGCACGTTCGTACGGGCGCCGGAGCGGTCGGGCGATCGGTGGCGTCCGGCCGATCTCGACGTACCCCTTTCCGTCCGTAGTGCCGTGAGTTGGACGGGCAGTACGTGGGAGGCCACCCTGGCGGCCGAGGCCCGGAGCGGCTACCCCATCTCGGTGCCCGTGGCGCGGTATCGCGTGGGCGACCCGGTCGAGGATCCGACGCCGTTTCTGTACCGCCCGCAGATCAACAACGGTCGTCTGCCGCCGTACCTCCGGCTGGATGCCTCGCTCGGCTACCGGTTCGATTTTCTATCGGCGCGGTGGACGGCCAAGCTGACCCTCTTCAACGCGCTCAACCGAAGCAACGTCGTGGATCGGGCCTACCTCCCCACATCGTCGGGCGTCTCCGTCGACAATCAGAAAGGACTGCCGGTGCTTCCGCTGTTCGAGATCGAAATGGACGTGTAAAGAAAGGGACGCGTAGAACGGGCCGCCCGTCCCGCCAGCGATGTGCGATGTGTACTGCGAACGAGATCTTCCGAGCCGATGCGTGTGACACGGTGGATAGGACTGGTGCTGGCAACGGGCATGGCCGCACTGCTGCTTGTGCGGTGCGACCTGGCCGAGCGCGGACCACAGCAGGAACTGGTCGTCGAGGCGTTTCTGGAAACCGGTCGCCCGCTGCCGACCGTGACGCTGCGTACCATCCAACCGCGTGATGTGCCCGTGGACAGCACCGACGATGCCGCCTCTGGAGCGGACGTGATGCTGTCGCTCGACGGAACGTCGTACGCCTACCAGGCTGTCCCCGGCGCGCCGGGCCAGTACGCCGCAGCAGACGACAGCACGCGCGTGCCGACGAACGTCCCCTTTACGCTGTCGGCCGCGTGGAACGACGAGCGGGCCCGAGCCCGCGGCTGGACCCCGCCCCCGATTGCCATCGAGGACGTCTGCCTGCAAATCCCGGAAGACCCGGTGCAAGCCGTGCTCGTCGACTCGGTCCGGCGCGACTCGCTCGACATTCCAGCGGAGCAGGGCTACATCTACCCGATCGATGTGACCGTCACGTGGCCCGTAGACCGAGGCCCTCCCGGCCCTGATCCGGTGGACGACAGCACCTACTGGGTGCGCGGCCAGCTCCGCCCCTCGGCCCAGTTCTCGTCGCGCGTCGTCGACTTTTTCTTGCAATCCGCCGAGGTGCGCGAGGAGGCCCGCTTCCGCACGCGGGCCGGGCGGCACCACTGGACCGGCGTCTACGCCGTACCGGTCGACAGCGCCGCCGCTCCCCTTCCCGAGCACCGGCTGACCACGACGCTCGTCCGCGGCGACGACGCGTTTGCCGACTTCGCGGCCAGCCGTACCGACCCCGGGCGCCGCGAGCCTACCTCGAACGTTGAGGGAGGACTCGGCATCGCCACGGCCGTCGCACTCGACTCGCTGCACCGCCGCATCACGCCCGGCGTCCCCGCCTGCGTTTCGCCGTAACAGCGGGTGGGAACGTTGCGCATCGGGGCGCAACGGGCATTGCAGAATGTGAGGACGCGGAGCCTGTTCTGCCGCACCGACAACCGCCCATCGGAGTTCGTTCTTGGACCGCGCTGCCGTTAAAGGCATACAAACCCTGCGCCGGTTGCTTCGTGGATCCAGTCTGTTGCCCATGTCCAATACCACCTCTACCGTAGGGACCATCACCCAGTTGAAGGTTCAGAAAAACGACGCAGACCGCCTGTCGGTCTTTCTGGACGGGGAGTTTGCCTTCGGCGTGCATCAGGATCTTGTGGCGAAGCACGGACTTCGGGAGGGGACGTCCCTTACGCTCGACCAGCAGAAAACCGTCGAGGCCGAGGACCAGGCCATTCGGGCGAAGCAGCGGGCGCTCGACTATCTGGCCTACAAGCCGCGGACGGAGAAGGAGGTTCGCCGTACGTTGGAGCAGGAAGAGATTTCTGCACCGGTCATCGAAGATGTCATCGCGCGCATCAAAGAGCTCGGCTATCTTGACGACGAGTCATACGCGCACGATTATGCACGCAACCGGTTTGCCAACAAGCAGTACGGTCCACAGCGCATCCGGCGTGAATTGCGGGAGCGGGGGATTGACCGGTCCCTGGCCGACACTGCCGTCGAACAGGTGTTTGCCGACGAAGACCCCGTCGCGGCCGCCCGGTCGCATGCCGAAAAGCGGTGGCCGCGTATCGCTCAGGAGGACGACCCGCGCCGTCAGAAGCAAAAACTGTATCGCTACCTGAAGCGCCGCGGGTTTACGTCCGACACAGTGTACCGCATCATCGACGAATTCGTAGACGATCGAACCTGGTAGGGACGCACCGGCTGACCAACGGCCGATCTGCCGTCCGCTGACGCTACACCGGTTCTCTTCCTTGTGGCTGACGAGCCCTTATGGCTGACGAGACCAACGTTCCTGGCACGTCGCGCGAGACGCCGACTCCACGCCCGGAGGTGAAGCGCGAGCGGTCGACGCCTGCGCGGGGCGACTCTGCCCGCTGGCCGGCCCAGCCGTCGCAGCGTCCCACCTCGGCCCCGTCGGAGTCGTCGTTTACCTTCGATCGCATCATTCGCTTCGCGCTCGGTGCCGCCGGCGTGGCTCTCGCCGGATGGACGCTGTGGACCTTCGCCGGCCTCGTGCTCTATCTGGCGGTGGGAGGCATCTTCGCCTACCTGATGCGCCCCTTCGTCGATCGCATGCAGAGCGTCGGGGTGGCGCGCGTCCCCGCCATCTTGCTCACATTCGTCGCCTTTTTCTCCGTCGCCGGGGTGTTGGTCACGTCCATCGTGCCGTTCCTGACAGCCCAGGTGCAGGAACTGTCGCAGCTGGTGAGCATCGAGGCCGCTACCAATGCGGCCAACTACATGGAGGAGCGCCTGCGCGAACGGTTGCCCTTGGAGCAGGGCGTGCTCGTAGAAAACATCCGGCAGGCCGCCACGGCACTCGTCGGCGGCGACCTGATGGAGGGGGAGCGCCTGGCAGAAACCGTCAGTTCGGCCGTGGCGGTGTTCACCAACATCGTGTATGCCGTCGTCATTATCCCCTTCATCACCTTCTTCCTGCTCAAAGACGGCGTGCAGATCCGTCGCAGCCTCCTCTACCTGGTTCCGAACAAATACTTTGAGGTTACGCTCGCCATCCTCGACAAGGTCGAAGACAACATCGGCCGGTACTTTCGCGCGCTGCTCGTGCAATGCACGTCAATCGCGATCATCGCGTCGGCCCTGCTCTGGGTGGTGGGGCTGCAGAACGCCATCGCGATTGGGCTTTTTACGGGAGTCGCGAACACCATCCCGTACTTCGGACCGTTCCTCGGCTTTCTGTGTGGAACCCTTGTCGGCATCGCGCAGACGGGCAATTTTGCCCTCGTTCCCGGCGTGGCCATGGCCATGGTGCTCACGCAACTGGCCGACAACGTTTTCTTGCAGCCCATCATCTTCTCGCGCGCGGCCCAGGCGCATCCTCTGGTCATCCTGTTCGTCGTCCTCATCGGCGCGCAGCTGGCAGGCATCATCGGCATGCTGGTGGCCATCCCGCTGGCGACCACGATTCGCGTCGTGATCGGGCAGGTGCTGTGGAGTCTCCGCAACTACCGCATCCTCCGCACTGGATAGCCGACGCATCCCCCGGTTCCTGGCGCGCCGGCGTCGCCCGGAATCCTCGACTGCTTCCCCTCAATCAACCTGCATCCATGCTCGCTACG
>CAYFSC010000021.1:0-26968 GCA_964345695.1 uncultured Rhodothermales bacterium
ACAAAAGCCCCCGACCGCGGGACGCGGCGGAGGCTCTCCAGGTTGTTCGTATGGGTTGCCGGCGCTACGTGAGGGCGTCGAGCGTGGCCGCCAGTTCGGAGGTGTCGACCGGTTTCTGGAGCAGCGTGTCCACGCCCACGGCGCGAGCTTCCGTCTCCGAGATGGTGGTGCCGAGGCCCGTCACGAGCACCACGGGCAGGCCCATGCCGCGCTGGCGCACGGCGCGGGTGAGCTCCAGGCCGTTCATCCGCGGCATGCGGTGGTCGGTCAGCAGGATGTCGTAGGCGTGGGGCTCGGACTCGACAGCGTCGAGGGCTTCGCGTCCGTCTTCGAGCGCCTGGACGTCGTAGCCGAGGCGCTGCAGGCGGATGCACTCCAGGTCGCGCACGGCCTCCTCGTCGTCCACCACCAGGACGCGCCGCGCATGGGCCTCGCCGTTCTCGGTCGGTTGCGGCGCGGGAGTCGGCGTGGGACCGGGCGCCTCCGGGAGATAGACGTGGAAGGTGGTGCCCTCCCCGGACTCGGTCGCGACGGCCACCTCTCCGTCGTGGGCCTGCACCACGCCGTGGACGACCGACAGGCCCAGGCCGGTGCCCTCGCCGTGTTCTTTGGTCGTGAAGAACGGTTCAAAGATGCGGGCCTCCGTCTCCGGGCTCATGCCCGGGCCGGTGTCGCGCACCGCCACGTGGACGTACGCCTGGTCATCGTTCAGCGACGGGTGTGCCCGAACCGTTTCCCCGTTGACGCGCTGCACGCCCACGCCGAGCACCGTGGGGTCATCCCCCCACTGGCCGTTCATGGCCTGCCCGGCGTTCATCACGAGGTTCATCACCATCTGGTGGAGCTGCGCCGGGTCGCCCACGACGGTGCCCAGATCCTCCAGCTGCGTGCGGATGGTCAGGGCGTCCGGGAACGAGGGCGCCACCAGGTCCAGCACCTCTTGCACGAGCGTGACGAGGTGCACCTGCTCCTGCGCGGCCGTCTCATCGGGCCGGCTGAACGTAAGCATCTTGTCGACGAGCTGCTCGGCCTGATGCAGGCCGCTGAGCGTCTGGTCCAGGTAGTCCTGCGCGACGTGTCCTTCCGGAAGGTCCTCCTGGCTCATCTGCAGGTAGACCTTGGCGGTGTGCAGGAGGTTGTTGAAGTCGTGCGCCAGCCCGCCCGCCAGCGCGCCGAGCGTCTCCATGCGCTGGAGATGATGCAGCTTCGTGGTCACCTGAGACGACGACAGCGCCTCGCCCGTGCCGTTCACCGCCGCCGGGGACGACTCCAGGGAAGGGTCGCGGGCCGGGTCGGGCGCGTCGCGCTCCGCCACGGACACGAGACGGAGTTCGGGTGGGTGCGAGAAAGGGTCCGTCTCGGAATGCGCGGAGACAGGAGGCCGGGCCTCCTCACCGGAGCCCGAAGAGTCGTCGCGGCAGGCACTCATTTCAGAATGGCGATCGTGGGGGGACAGAAAACGAATCCGATGCCGGGCATCAGAAGATACTGTCGGCTTGTTCTGGTTATCGGAGGATGGGACGCAATCTTAAGCGGGGCTCGCCCGCAACGGCCTGGGCCTGACGCCGTGCGAACCGCAAAAGGAAAGCGCCCTCTGCCACGGGGGACAGAGGGCGCGGATACGGCGAGTGGCCAACCGGGAAGAGCGGTTACGCGAGGGACTGGGCCGGCTCCGGGGCGCCGGGGCGGTTCAGGAACTGCTCGGTCGACAGCACGAAGTCGTCCTTCTTGGTGCGCAGCGTGTCGAGCAAGGGAAGCGGCCGGCTGCCGTCGCCCCCGGCGTCGCCGTTCCAGTGCGACCAGATGGGGTGCTCGACGCACGCGTCCCAGTCGGGCTCCGTCTCGGAGGGACGCACGCCGATGAAGGCCTGGTCCAGGGCCTTGATGACGCGGTTGGCGCCGCACACCGCGCGGAGGGTGTGCGAAGCCGCGTGGCCCGGCGCCGCCGACGGGTCGTGGTGGTGGCGGATGACCTCCACGAGCGTCGACGGAAAGTGCAGTTCGGTGGCGGCGTAGGCCCCTGCCTCGGTGTGGTCGCAGCCAAAGATGAGCTGCTCCATCTCCCGCCCCTCGGCGCCGGCCAGATGGTCGGCCATCGACTTTTCTTCGTAGAGCGCAACGGCCTCCTCCGGATAGTTGTAGATGAGAATCAGCTTGCCGAAGTCGTGCAGCAGGCCCTCGGTGAACCCGTCGCTGTCCGCCCCTCCCGCACCGGCCGATGATGCGGGCGCCCCGCCCGGCAGCTCGCGCAGGAGGTAGCGCGCCAGGAACCCGGTGCCGACGCTGTGGCGCACGAGGCGCGTGAAGCAGGTGCCGGCCGGCCCTTCCATGAGCTTGCGCATCCGAAGCATGCTCAGGCTGATGACGGCCCCCGCGGCGGTGCTGGGGCCGAGCATGCGAATGGCCCGGTCGACGCTGGTGACGGAGCGGCGCAGTCCGTAGTACGCCGAGTTGATCTGCTGGAGCAGCCGCGCCACGACCGCCGGGTCGCGCTGCGCGATCTCGGACAGGGCGTCGGGGTCCGTCAGGCCCGGCTCGTGGAGGAGCTGCAGGATCTCGGGAAGGGTTTGCGGAAGCGGAGGCAGGCGCAATTCCAGACTGCGGAGGTTGCCGGTCTCCAAAGGCGTTTCGGACATCAGGATCGTCGGTCGAATGGCGGAAAGAACGACGCCGCGGCCTGAGCAGGCCCATCGCGGCGAAACGAGGCGTTCGGGGGGCTAGAGAAAGTCAACCAGGGACGTCTGGAGCGTGGACGCCGTGGCGCGGAGGGCGGCCTGGAGCTGCGTCTGCGTCTGCTGCAGGGAGGACACCGTTTCGAAGAAGTCGGTGTCCTCGGCCTCCGACCGCCGCTCCTCGACCGTGAGCCGCGTGGTCTCCAGCTGCTCCTTGGCGGTCGTCAGACGCCGGCCGATGGTTCCCGCCTTCGCGCCCTTGTCGACGACGTGGTCGCGGGCCTGCTCGATGGTGTCCAGCTGATTTTGGATGCCGGTGAGGTCGTCGTTATCTACGGCGGTGATCAGGTCGTCGAGTGCCCCCGTGAGCGTCTCGCCCCCGCCCATCTGATGCAGCTCCGCGCCGGTGATGTTCACCGCCAGGTCCTGGTTGGGCCCGATGGGACGGGTGCGTGCATCGTCGATGTCGGCGTAGGTCGTCGTGGGCTGGCCGGGCGGCGTGCTGCTCGGGTCGAACGGCTCGTCGTTCGTGCGCGTGCCGGCGAACAGGTATTCGCCGTTGTGGGTGGTGTTGAGCTGGTCGACCACCTCGTCGCGCAGGCTGCGCAGCGACTCGGCGATGGCGTCGCGGTCCTCGCTGGAGAGCGTGTTGTTGGCGGCCTGCACGCCCTCCTCCTGGGCGCGGGCGAAGAGATCGGCCATGCGGTTGAGCGTGTCCTGCGTCTGGTCGACCCACGGGCGGGCCGCCTCGATCGAGCCCTCGTACCGCTCCAGTTCACCCCCCAGCCGCTTCATCTGCTCGGCGACGGCGAAGGCATCGGGGTCGTCGGACGGGCGGTTGACGCGCCGCCCCGTGGTGAGCTGCTCGCGCAACCGGCTGATGTCGCGCTGCAGCGCCGGGGTGTGGCGTTCGATGTTGTCGGAGTAGAGGCTGCGTTGGCGAGCGATATTGACGGTCGGCATTGGGAGGAGAGGGATTCGAGGGAGGGCGTGGCGGGGGCGGGCGGTGCTAGATCGAGAGCAGGGTGTCCATCACCGTCTCGGCGGTGCGGAGCACGCGGGCCGAGGCGGCAAAGGCCTGCTGGTGCTCGATGAGGTTGGTCATCTCCTCGTCGATGGACACGCCCGACACGCCGCGCGCCATGCTGTCGAGGTGCCCGGCCAGAGCCGACTGCGACTCTTCCTGCGTCGTGGCGCGTTCCACCTCGGCGCCGATGCCCGCGGCCAGGTCGATGGCCCGCGGCGTCAGCGTGTCCGACAGCGCCGCGATGTCCTGCGCCGGCGTCGTGTCGCCCGGCGCATTGGCGGCGCCGAACGCGGCCACCTCGGCCGGATCGGTGACATCCCGCTGGATGCTTCCGGCCGTCGTGCCCGCCGGATCGAAGTAGGACACGTTCGTAGCTCCATTCTGGTCGTAGCCGTTTTCGTGCACGTTATTTACGTCCTCGACCACCGTTTGGGCGAGGGCGTCGAGGTCGCTCTGCACGTCGGGCAGCGTGCGGGTGAGCGTGCGGACCTGGGCGCCAATTTCTCCGCCGCCCTCGGTGCCAGGCTGGAAGGCGACCCCCGTGTTTCCGAACTCGACAGTGTCGGCCGAGGCGAGGGTCAGCGGCGTGGTTTCGTCGCCCTGCACGACGTTCATGCCGTTGACGGTGAGCGTGTAGCCGGCCTCTTTTTCCTGCACCTCCACCGGCAGGTGCTTCGACAGGTCTTTGACGAGCGTGTCGCGCCGATCTTCGGCCACGAGGTCGGGCGAGCCGTTTGCACGCGCCTCCCGGATGGTGGCGTTCAGCGAGGCCACTTCTTCGAGCAGGCCGTTGGCCTCGTCGACGCTCGTGGCCAGGGCGTCCTGCGTATCGGTGGTCAGCTGTTGGATGCCCTGGTCGAGGCTCCGGAAAGACGCGACGAGCGTGTCGGTTTTGCTCAGCAGCGTGCTGCGCACGCCCTGGTCCTCCGGGTTGTTGGCCACGCTGCTCCAGGCGTCCCAGAACGACTCCATGGCCTTGGGCAACGAGCCCTCGGTGCCGGTGGCGAGCGCGCCCTCCAGCTGCGTGAGGATGCGCGCCTCCTCCTGCGCCGCGCCGAGTCCCGTCTGAGCCCGCGCGGCCGAGGCGTCCAGCAGGCGGTCGCGCATGCGCTCGTAGGCGGTTACCGAGACGCCGTTGCCCGTCGCCTCGGTGCCACTCGGCGCGGCGTAGAGGCCCGGGGCGACGCGGCTCGACGCTTCGAGCGTGACGCGGCGGCGGCTGTAGCCGTCGGTGTTGGCGTTGGCCACGTTCTGGCCCGCGGCCTCCATGCTCGCGTTGAAGGCGCGGAAGGAGCGCCGGCTGATTTCGTACAGCGGATTGATACTCACGGGATTACCCTGTGGCGTTGAGGAAGGAGCGCGGGGCCGCGGCGGCTTCGGACTGCCCGGCGGCCGTGTAGGTCTTCGTTTCGTCGCCGTCGGCCGCGTCGCGCATGGCAAACAGCAGCTCTCGGTTGAGCCCGGCGGCGTACTCCAGCGCAAACTGCAGCGTCTCGCCCCGGTGGCGCGACTCGTGGGCCCGCTCCTGCACGGCGCGGCGGACGTCCGACAGGCGCTGGCTCTCGCGGGCGTTCGCCTCCCGCTCCAGCGCCGCAATGAGCGCCGCAACGGACCGGTCGTCGGTCTCCACCTGCAGGACGCGGCTCAGCAGGCGCGTCTGGCGGGCGCGCTTCTTGCGCAGCTCGTTGAGCGTGGCGGTGACCTCGTGGGTCTGGCCCGCCAGGTCCTTGAGCACATCCGCCGATCTGCTGCGCACGGCGTCGAGCTGCTCGGCCAGCAGGGCGTTCAGGTCGTCGAGGGCCGCGGCCTCGTCCTGGAGCGTACTCACCAGCTTGTCAATCACGGGAGCAATGCGGTCAGGCGGCATGGTCGATGTGGGAGGTTGTGAGGTGGGGGGATGGATCGGACGGCGCCGCGGGAAGCGGGTCGACCGGCTCGCGGAGCGGAGCCGCCGGGGTCTCCGGCGCATCGCCGGGCGCGCCCCACTTCTTCATCAGCTGCTCCGCGATGGGAAGATCCTCCGACGCCGCAAGATGCTGGGTCAGCATGTCGGTCATCATGTCGCGCTGCGTGCCGCGCTGGTTCTGCATCCAGCCCGGCCCCTCGTCGCCAGCCAGCGACGTCGAAAACATGTCTTTCGTCATCACCTTGACGAACTGACGGACGAGCACTTGCTCGAACTGCGTCGCGGCTTCTTCGAGCGTTTGCGGGTCGCGCCCGTTCGGCAAGCCGCCGAGGCCGGGCGACGCGCTCGAACCGGATGCAGGCGTCGGCCTCGCAGAACGTCCGGCGGAATCGGGAGCGGTCATGGGCATGCGGGAAGGTTCAGGAACAGCGGATGCGGTGACTACAGAATGACCAGCTCGGCCTGCAGGGCCTGGGCGCGGTCGATCGACTGGAAGATGGAGATCACGTCGCGCGCCGTGATGCCCAGCTCGTTGAGCGCGGTGGCCAGCTCGTTGACGCTGGTGTTGGGCGCGAGGACGACCGACTGCGCGCCGCGCTGGCTGACCTCGGCATTGCCTTCGGAAAAGGGCACGGTCTCCCCCTCGCCCAGCGGATTGGGCTGCGACACGAAGCGGTCCTCGCGCGTCGAGATCGTGATGCCGCCGTAGGTCACCATGACCTCGCTGATCGTCACGTTGCCGCCCGCCACAATGGTGCCGGTCCGCTCGTTGATCACGACGCGGGCGGGGGCGTCCACCTCGACCGTGATCCCCTCCAGCGCCGCCATGAGCTGCGACGCGCTGGTAAGGGCCTGCGGAACCTGAACCTGAACGAGCCCGGCGTCTTGCGTCTCTGCCGCATCCGGAAAGACCTCGTTGATCGCCTCCGTAATCTTGTCGGCGTTCGTGAAGTCAGGGCGCCGGAGCACGAGTCCGACCTCCTCGTCGTTGATGGTGACGGGCGGCGCCGCGGTGACGATCGCCCCATTGGGGACGCGCCCGGTGTTGGGATTGTTAATCTTGACGCTCGTGCCCTGGCTGGACGCCTGCGCGGCGCCGGTCACCAGCGGTCCCTGGGCGAGCGCGTACTTCTTTTTGGTGCTCGGATCCAGGAGCGGCGTCTGCAGCAAGACGCCGCCCGACAGCGAGCGAGCATCCCCCAGGGCCGACACGGTCACGTCCAGCTGGCTGCCCGGCCCGTTGAACGGGTCCATGGTGGCTGTAATCATGACGGCGGCGGCATTGCGCGACCCCAGCACGTCGGGATTGACCGTCACACCGAACTCGCGTAGCATGTTGGCGATGCTCTGCACGGTGTAAGCGGCCCCGCGCCGCCCGCGGGCCCGGTCGCCGGTGCGGTCGAGGCCCACCACAAGCCCGTAGCCCACGAGCTGCTTCGGCGAGGCGCCCTCCAGCACAACCATGTCTTTGATCTCCGACGTGGCCGTCGGTTGGGCCGCGGCCGTCGCGAGGACCGACAGGCTGGCAGCGAGCAGGATCGCCACGCAATACGTGCGAAGGATGGAGCGCGGCATATAAAGGGGTGGTTAAAGGGATGATTGGGTCAGCAACAACAAGCGGAACCCTTCCGGCGGCTACTGGATGCCCAGGAAGATGCCGAGGCCCAGTGCGGCGGTGGCGCCCACCTTCAGCATTGTGGACGTGTCGAAGATGCGGTGGCGAACACCCAACTGGTCGTACTTGATGTTGGCATCGGCGATCTGGTGCGACAGCACCGTGTTGTCGTAGCGCACGTCGAGCCGCCGGACCGTGCCTTCGACCTGCATCACGTGGGTCACACCGTTCACGTTGAGCTTCCGCTCGCCCTTGATCAGCAGGTTGCCCGAGTCGTCGATCCCCGCGACGCGTGCCGTCATGGTGCCTTCCAGCAGATCGCTCTGGACCGTCTCGTTGCGGTTGTCGGTGCCCGAGCTGATCTCCGCATCGCCCGAGAACGTGCTGCTGATGCCGGGGGCCAGCACCGAGCCACTGCCGCCGAGGCTGGACTGGGAGCTGCCCGAGTAGCCGCTCTCCCGCTGGGCGGCGGTTTGCTCGTCCAGCAGGATCGTAATGACGTCTCCCGGCTGGCGGGCTTTCGGGTCGGAGAACAGCGACTGGGCGGCTGCCGGGGCGGCGCTCCACAGCGCGGCGGCCAGCACCGTTGCAGCAAGGCCGGTGAAGAAGCAAAAGCGAGTCATCGGGAGCGGGGGTGGGTTATAGAGTTTCGATCCATCGGGCGGCGTGTCCATCGTCGGCCAGGCGCGCCCGGTAGGTCGCGCGCGTGTCGGGGCAGTAGAGGCGAATGGCATCGCCCGCAAATCCGGGCTCGCGCGCCTTGCACGTGAGGCGGAAGGCGACGTGGCCCCGGGCGTAGTGAAGCTCGACCGAGGCGCCGGTGTCGACCGCATACGGCGGGCGTACGTCGGTGCGGCGCACGACGCGTCCTTCCTCCAGGATGCGCGTGGCGATGAGGGGCGCGTCGTCCCCCTGGGAGGGCCCGGCATCGGCGCGGAGCGGCTCGCCGCGGAGGTCGGTCGTCTCGATCCAGGCCGTCTCCAGGTGCGACGCCCGGACAGGGTCGCCCGCGCGGAGGCGGCTGCGGACCGTCCACACCGAGTCGTAATGGGCGATGTCGAGCAGGGCCCAGCCGGTCTCGGTCCACTGGCCCGCCTCGGTTTGGGCGCGCACCCGGACCTGGGTCGGTCCTTCCGGCGTGCGGCCGCGCTGCGGGAAGTCGAGTTGCAGCGGCATCGCTTCGTCGATCGTGCCGCCCAGGCGACGCACCCGCACCGCCATGCGGTCGGCGCGCTCGGGAAAGCGCGTCGCGAGCTCCTCTTCGGCGGCCTGGCGCACGGCGCCCTGCGCATCTTGTGCCCGCACGGCGGCCGCGCCCCAGGAGGCGACCAGCAGCACAGCCAGCAACATGGACACGGGACGAAGGGGCATGAGCGGTGGCGCAAGAAAGAGGTCTAAGAAGCAGATGAGCAGGCGGGGGCCGGTCTAGCGCTTCACGTTGTTCGCAATTTGCATCATGTCTTCGCTGGTGGTTACCATCTTCGAGTTGATCTCGTAGGCGCGCTGCGCCTGGATGAGACTGGCCATCTCCTGCACCACGTCCACGTTGCCTTCCTCGAGGAAGCCCTGCCGGATGGTGCCCACGCCGTCGCGTCCGGGCGAAGCGATGAACGGCTCCCCGCTCGTTTCCGTCTGCTCAAACAAGTTGCCGCCATTGGGGCGCAGTCCGGCCGCGTTCGGGAACCGAGCGAGCTCAATCTGTCCCAGCTCGATGGGCTCGGCCTCGCCCTGCAGGCGCGCCGAGACGATGCCCTCCTGGTTGACGTGGACCTCCACAGCGTCCGGCGGCACACTGATGCTCGGCTCGACGGGCAGGCCGGTTTGCGTGACGAGGTCGCCCTCGGCGCTGAGCGTGAAGGTGCCGTCGCGCGTGTAAGCGACGCTTCCGTCCGGCTTCTGCACCTGGAAAAAGCCATCGCCGTTGATGGCGAGGTCGAGGGCGTTTCCGGTTTCCGTAAAGCTGCCCTGCGTGAAGTTGCGGACGGTCGCGACGGCGGTCGCGCCGTGTCCCATCTGCAGGGAGGCGGGAGCCGCGCCGGCGTCCGACTCGCCTTCGCCGCCGGCCTGCACGGTCTGGTACAGAAGGTCCTGGAAGACCACCCGCGAACGCTTGTAGCCCGTCGTGTTGGCGTTTGCCAGGTTGTTGGCGATGTTGTCGACGCTGGTCTGCTGGGCGCTCATGCCCAGGGCAGCGGTGTGAAGCGAGCGTGGCATGGAAACGGTCGGTTGCGATTCGAAAGAGGGTGATTAGAGTTCGCCCAGGTCGCGCGTGGCGCGGCCCAGCACACTGTCGGTGGTGCGCAACGCCTTTTGCTGCGATTCGAAGAGGCGGAAGTGCTCGATCATGTCGGTCATTTCGGCGACGGGGTCCACGTTGCTCGTCTCCACTTTGCCCTGAAGGATGAGCGGAGTTTCGACGTCCTGCGGCGCGGCTCCGTCTGCCGTAAAGGCAGCACCTTCGGCGCGGCGGAGCTGCTGCTGCGGATCGTCGAAGGTGACCACACGGAGCTTGCCGACGCGCCGGCCGTCCACCTGGATGACGCCGCCCTTCGAGATTTCGATCGCGCCGCCGGTGTCTACTGGCAGCTGGATGGGGCCGCCTTCCCCGGTCACGGCGAGCCCGCTCGGCGTCCGCAGCGTGCCTTCGTTGTCGACGACGAAGTGACCGGCTCGGGTGTAGCGCTCCTCGCCGGTCGCCTCGTTCTGCGTGACGAAAAAGCCGTCGCCGCCCAACGCCACGTCCAGCGGGTTGCCCGTCTCCTCCAGCGTTCCGCCCGACCAGTCGCTTCCCTGCTCGAAACGGCGGTCACTGCGGGGTGCACCTTCGGCATCCAGCCGCTCGTTCAGGGCAGCGGTGAAAAGACGATCGCGCTTGTAGCCGACGGTGTCGGCATTGGCCAGATTGTTGGCAACGCGGTCCTGATGCCGCTGCATCTCTGTCATCGAGGCCGCGGCGTTTTCAAGGCGAAGCAGCATAGTGGGGGTACGGCAGAATGGTCGGGCTCCACGTTTGGCGTCGTTCATCCTGTGGATTTCTCAAAGAGCCTACCAAGGCACGCTACGGCGCTGCAGCCCCCGCAGGGGCGCCTTGCCCTCGGGGACGGGCACAATTTTCCGAGCCCCTTCGGTAATTCCTACCGCGTCTCCAACCCGGACCGCGAACGGACTTCTGCGAAGAGTGCCCGCCGGCCGGCGATCGGAGGGCGCCGGGGAGCCCGGTGCATGTCGGCGGCGCGAGGCGAAGCGTTCTTGAAACCGTACGGGATCCGGTCAAGCCAGCTCCATGAGATGCACTTGGGGTTGGTCTTGACGACTGTTGTGTGTAACTATACCGTGGATCTTGGCTCTCAGTGATTCTTCAGGTTCGTCCTTCCACCGACCGGGGCGCGCTCCCCGTTGACCTTCCCCCATGGCCTCGCACTCCCCCAACGGCGACCCCTCGTCGGCCTCTCGCTCTGAGCGCGCGGCGGCCTTGCACCGGTACGACATTCTCGATACGCCGCCGGAGGAGCCGTTCGACCGCATCGTCGATCTGGCGGCGCATCTCTTCGGCGTGTCTCGGGCACTGCTCACCTTCGCCGACGACGATCGCTCCTGGATCAAGGCGTCCCGCGGGTTCGACCGGCCGGAGGCCGCCTTCGAGACGCGTTTCGTTCAGCGCACCGTTCGTACGGGCACACCCCAAGTGGTGGAGAACCTCGCGCGCGAGAACCGTCCCGCCGATCATCCGCTCGTGGCCCGTGCGCCCGGCGTTCGGTTCTACGCCAGCGTCCCGCTCATTGGCCCGGACGACCACGTGCTGGGGGCCCTCTGCGTCCTCGGCACCGACGCGCAGTCCCCAGCCGACGCGCAGATTCGCCAGCTGGAGGCCCTGGGAGCGATGGCGGTGGATGAGCTGGAACTCCGGCGCGAGATGGCGGAACGCAAGCGGGCCGAGCATCGAGAACGCCTGCAGTCGCACGTCCTGCAGCAGGTGGCGCAGGGGGCGCCTCTGCGCAAGATCCTGACCGACCTCGTCACGGCCGTGGAGGCGGAGTGCGCGTCGTGCGTCGCGGCCGTCCAGCTGTACGATGCCGCCGAGGATTGCCTGCGGCACGGTGCGGCGCCAAGCCTCCCCGATCCGTTCACCGAAGCCCTCGACGGTCTGCCCGTCGGGCCGCAGGCCGGAGTGTGCGGCGCCGCGGTTCACCACGGCCGCACCGTGGTGACGGAAGACATCGAGACGGATCCGCGGTGGAACGGCCTCCGCGACCGTGCGCTACGCCACGACCTGCGCACCGGATGGTCGACGCCCATCGTTGGCTCGGACGACGAGATTCTGGGCACCTTCGCGCTCTACGACAGCCGTCCCGCTCGCCCCTCCGAGTCCCTCCAAACGCTGATCGACGAGGCCTGTGCGCTGGCCCGCGTGGCCATCGAGCGGCATCGCGACGCCGAGGCCCTCGAGGCCAGCGAGCGGCGGCGGCGCGAATTTATGGACCGGAGCCCGGTCGGCATTTACCGAACCACGCCGAGCGGCGAAATCCGCTACGCCAACGACGCTTTCGCCCAGATGCTCGGGGTCGACCGGGCCGAGGCGCTGGCCCCGTACAACCTGCAGGACGGCGCGCTGGGCACCTACGACCGGCAGGCCTTCAAGGCGACGCTCGAGGAGGAAGGCAGCGTGGTCCAGCGGGAGTCCACCTTTCAGCGCGTTGACGGCGACGAGGTGCACGTGCTCGAAAGCGCCCATCTCGCGGAGGAAGACGGCGAGCCGGTCTACGTCGGCATCGTCGAAGACATCACCGACCGCAAGGAGGCCGAAGTGGCCCTCCGCAAGAGCCGGGAGCGCTGGCAGCACCTCGTGGAAAACCAGCAGGACGCGATTCACATCTCGGTCGACGGGATCATCCAATACGTCAACCCGGCCGGCGTCGACCTAGTCGGGGCCGATGCGGCCGACGACGTGGTGGGACGCTCCCTCCATTCATTTCTGACGTCGGAGGCGGCGAAGGCTGCCCTCTCCGAACGCCTGGAGCAGGTTCGCCAGGGCCACACGGTGCCGCCCAAGGAACATGAGATCGCGCGCCTGGATGGCGAGCGGCGGGTTGTCGAGTCGTACGCCGTGCCCGTCGAGTACAAGGGCGAGCGCGCGGCGCAGGGCATCATCCGGGACCTCACCGAGCGCAAACGCACGCAGAAGCAGCTGCGGCGGGCGCAAAAGATGGAGACGGTCGGCACGCTGGCGGGCGGCATTGCGCACGACTTCACCAATATCATTCACGCCGTCAAGGCCTACGTGCAGCTCGTGCAGGACGACCTGGCGGACGAGGACGCGTCGCAGGCGCTGCTCGGGCAGGCGGCCCAGGGGCTCGACCGCGCGGAGGGGTTGGTCGACAAGCTTCTGACGTTCAGCCGTCGCGAGACGACTCACGAGCCGGTGCGCGTCGGTCTCGGAGACATCGTCCGCGAGTCGATCGACCTCGTGCGGCCGTCGCTTCCAGAGAGCGTCACGGTTCGCACCGACCTGAACGCGGCGTGCCCCATTCTCGGCGATCCCGGGGAGCTGCATCAGGTCGCGACCAACATCATGACGAACGCCGCGCAGGCCATGACCGGGCGGGACGGCGACTCGCAGAACGTGCTGGACGTCGACATCCGGCGGGTTGACGTGGACGCGGATCTGGCGCGTCGGCACTTAAACTTGGAGCCCGGGCAGTACGTGCGCCTCTCCATCAGCGACACCGGCCCCGGCATGGACGCCGCAACGCAGGAGCGTATCTTCGAGCCGTTCTTCACGACGAAAGAGGTGGGCGAAGGCACCGGGCTCGGCCTGTCGGTGGTGCACGGAATCGTGCAGTCGCACGACGGGGAGATTGTCGTGTACTCCGAGCCGGGCGAGGGAACGACGTTCAACCTTTACTTTCCGCATGCGCCCGCGAACGACGACCGTGTCGCCGCTCCCCCGCCCGACACGGCAGAGGACGAGCCCGAGGCGCGCATCCTCTTCGTGGACGATGACGAGACCATCACCGAGTTGGAGTCCGTCCGCTTGCGACGACTGGGCTACCGCGTCGTGACGTGTGCCACCCCCCAGGCTGCCCTCCAGGCATTCGACCGGGCTGCGGAGCCATTCGACATGGTAATGACGGACTATGCCATGCCATCGATGAACGGGCTGGAGTTTACGCGCGAACTCCGGAGGCGCGACTACGACCGCCCCATTTTGTTGATGTCGGGCTTCAGCGCCCAGGTGTCGCCGGAGGCGATGACCCGAGCGGGCGTCACGGCGTTCCTTCGCAAGCCCGTAGGCAGCGACGAGCTGCGGAAAACGCTGAAACAGATTCAGTAGCGCCGTGTCCGCCTATTCGTCCAGATGGGCTTCTTGGATGCGCTCCCATTCCTCTTGGGAGTAAGTGCGGACATCGCCGTTCGGGTGCACCTGCTTGATCTTTCCGCCCTCGTCCTCGCGCGTCCAGTACGTCACCCGGTGCCGCGGGTCTTCCTGCAGCGGCTCGGCCCGTTCGAGCGTGTAGCCCTCGTCTTTGAGGTCAGACTCGGCCTTCTGCTGCGTAGCCGGCACTTGTTCGAGGTCCGGGTTCTCCTGCCAGATGCGGTCGAGCTCGTCACGCCGCTCCCGAACATCGTCGGGGATGGACGTCTCGTCGAGCTCCGAAAGCGGCTCAATATCGACCGCGTCGGCCTCGACCCTGTCGTCGTCGCACATGGCCTCGAAGGACGCGTAGCCGCTGTCGCGTGCCCACGCGTCGAGCGCGTCGGCGGCAGTGTCGGCGTCAAACACGTAGTACTCGACGAGTTCGTCTCCACCGGTGATTCGGTAGTCGGGCATGGCTGCAATTCGCGTTCAGGTTCAAAACGTCGGTGCCGGCGGTCCGGCAGGCTCCTTCTGGAGACCGGGTGCGCGTCTCTGAAAGATGCAACCGCAGAACGTTCCGACGCCCGCCGGCTGGGGCTGGCTCCGGCGTCGCAATGTTACATCGTACGGACGATGCGCTCCCGGATCTCGAGTTCGGGACGGCGCCGAACGTCCTCAGGAAACGGCGTTTCTTCAGAGCAATTACGGCGGGAGGCATCTGGAGGTCCAACGGTTGTCCCTCGTGCCGGTCCGGCACCGGATCGCCTCCTTGGTGGAGCCTCTGCCCGGAGCGAACATCTGTCGGTTCGACACGGTTGAAGATTTTGTCAATCGGTGATGCTCCTGGTGCAACCCCACGGCCCCTATGTTTGCGGGTTCTCGTCTTCTCGTACCGTGGTGGATGGCAGCCGTCGTGCTTCTGGGTGCGAGCAGCCTCGTTCCGGCGGCGGGTCAGACGATCGACGCGCCGCATGCCGTTCGCGATGTGGCGCCCCAGGCCCGGCTCGATGGGGCCGTTCGCCTGATTCGTTCCGGCCGCCCCGCAGAGGCCGTGCCGCTTCTGCACCCCCTGCTGGAGGCCCGGCCCGGCTACCGGCACCCGGCCCATGGCGCGGCTGCATTCTGGCTCGGGGCTGCGCTCGACACGATAGGACGCGCTCGTGCCGCCCGCTCGGTTCGCGCCAACGGCCTGCAGGCTCTCGACGCCGCCGGGGCGTTCGATCTGCGCCTGGCTGAGGCCTATCTGCGCGACCTCACGCCGCGCTCCCTCCCCGATCAGCGCTCTCTGGCGGTCCGCACTTACACGCAGCTGCTAAACCACGTGGGCCCGGCGGACAGCGCTGCGGTCCGGTCGATCTTTCGCCGCGAGATGGCCCAGCTCGCTCCGCTTCTCCCTGACGACGTGTTCGACCGCGTGGTGGACGCCGATCGGTCGTCCGATCCCGAGACGTGGACGTTCCGTGCGGGGGCGGGTGCGGCCCTCCTGCGCTGGTGGCGCCGCCTCGACCCGATGCCCTCGACCTCCGAAAACGAGCGGGTGGAGGAGCATCTCTCGCGCCGCGTACAGGCTCGCCGCAGCTATGCCTGTGCCGACCGACTGAGCGGACTCGACGCCCGAGGCATTGCTCACCTTCGGCTCGGCGCCCCCTGGAAGACGACCACGCTCCGCTACAACGATCCCGACTTCTTCAAAGAGGTCTTCCGCTTCGGGGTGGCCGTCAGCGGATCCGACTTTCCGACAGCCACTCTCTGGCTGTACACCGACATCGACCGGGATGGGTACTTTCTGTTTGCCGAGAAGCCCGGCGGCTGCTTTGCCACGGCCCGCGCCAACGACCTTCTTCCGCCCCACCTCAAGCATTACCGGGGCACGTCCAAGCGCGGCCTTAACATTGCCTACTCGGCGATGATGGCCATGCGCTACATCTACGAGAGGCTGTCCCTGCACCATTCCGACTTTGCCACCCGCTACAACCAGATTGCCGAGTACGCCGACGTTCAGGAGATGCGGGCCGCACGGGCCGAGGTGGCCCGGACGTTCGGAAAGCCGGAGCTCGCGAAGAATCCGGGCGAGCGGCAGGTCGTCGTTGGTGCCGGTGCGACGAAACGCGTCATCACGTACAACCCCCTCTTCGGCGAGGAGCCGCCCACGGATCACGTCAACCGGATTTTTCAGGAGGCCGCCCGGGCCGACCGGGCCGCTGCCAAACGGCGCAAGGCGGCACTTCCGCCGCAGCGCACCACGGTGCGTGCCGACCTCCCGGCCCTGCCGGTGGCCGCGCGCACGGCGCGCTTCCTGACGCCTGACGGCCACACCCGAGCGGAAGTAACCTGGGGCGTCCGGATGCAGGACGTGGCCTCGACCGACTCGGCGGCGGCCCACCTGATTGTCTTCTCGGCGGTCCGGTACGACAGCACCTACCGGCGAGCGCACACTGCCACGCGCCGCGTCCGCATCACGGCGTCAGGGGGATCGGGAGGGCGGGCCGTCGTTCCCGCACCTGTTTCGCTCAGCGCCACCGATGCGCTGAACCATGTGCGCCTGCAGTGGAACCACTACCCCCTCCGCACACGGGGTCGCCAGGCCACGGCTGGCGCCCAGCGCCACATGGCCGTGGCCCGAGCCGATTCGCTGGCGCCGCTGCGCCCCTCCGGGCCGCTCGCGATGAGTGACCTCCAGGTCCTGACGCCTCCCGACACGACTGCGTCCGTCCCCACGCAGATTGCACAGGCCGTTCCGTATCCGTTCTCGACCATCCGCGCCGACACGCCGCTGCTGCTCGGCTTTGAGCTGTACCACCTTGCCGTGGCCGACAACGACCAGACGCGCTACACGGTGCGGTACGAGGTACAAGGGCGCGGCCGCCGGTCGTGGATGCAGCCGTTTCGGTCGCGCACGGTGAACTGGACGTCTACTGCCACAACGGCCTCCGGCACGCGCTCCCGGACTGAGGAAAAGATCCTGCTCGACCTGTCACGGCTTTCGTCACGGGCTGCACAGGATGTGCGCGTGACCGTGCGCGTGACCGACGAGGTGACCGGCGCCACAGCCGCGCGCTCAGTGGCGTTCGTGATTGGCGGGGACCCGTGATTGACGGAGAATCTCGCCGGTTCGGCCCGGCGGCCGGGTTGCGAGTGTGGACGCTCTGCCCGTTCCTGTTGGGTGCCTCCGCCTGCAATTCTCCCTCACCCCCTCGATGCTCGACTGGCTCCTTGGACAGGTTCACAATACCAAGCACGGCGGCCCTACCCTACGCGTCTATCTGTGGTGGGGCTTTTTCGTCCGCGCCACGCTGCTTCTCGCCTTATTCGCG
This sequence comes from uncultured Rhodothermales bacterium, assembly GCA_964345695.1. GTDB lineage: Bacteria > Bacteroidota > Rhodothermia > Rhodothermales > Salinibacteraceae > CAYFSC01. Next base: position 16,890 of record CAYFSC010000021.1, read on the forward strand.
TTTCTGGTTGTGCGCGGTAACTTTCTGTCCGAGTGGCTGCTGGCGCTGAATCTACCGTTCGTGCCGCGGACGAACGTCGAGGAGTTCACGGCCATCTCGTACGCTGTGCTGATTGTCCTTCTTTCCGTCGGTGCCGTCGCACGGTGGGGCCTGATTCAGCGACTGGACGACGCGCAGAATCCGCCGAGTGAATCCTCGTTGTCTGAAGACGAGCCGTCCGGCGACGAGGAACCGGGTTCACGTTCCATGTGACGAGCCAGGTGGCAAGGGCCACGTTCGTCTTTGATTCAGCTGCGGTGCCTCCTTGATACGTGGCGCTTGGGACCCTTGCCACACCGTCCGAACGCGCAACCGCCCCAGGCCCGAACGCAGAACGTCAGTACCCCACGACGGTGCCGTCCTTGCGCATCTCGGTGCCGCCCCAGTAGACGCCCTCGTCGGGGTCCCACATGATGGCCTGGTAGCCGCCGTAGCCGCCCGCGCCGACGTCGACGGCGTGCCCGCGGCCCTTGAGCACCTCGACGACGTGCTGCGTGATGCCGCTCTCCAGGCGCAGCGTGCCGCGCCCGTCCATGGCCGCGCCGGTGGGCGAACTGCTGCCGTAGTGCCGGTAGCGCGCGGCGTCGCCCGCCTCCTGCACGTTCATCCCAAAGTCGACGATGTTGCTCAGGACCTGCACGTGGCCCTGCGGCTGCATGCCGCCGCCCATCACCCCGAAGCTGAGGAACGGCTCCCCGTCCTTCATCGCGAACGCGGGGATGATGGTGTGGAAGGGCCGCTTGCCCGGCGCGTAGACGTTGGGATGCCCCTTCTCCATCGTGAAGAGCGCGCCGCGGTCCTGCAGCATGAAGCCGAGGCCGTCCGGCACGAGGCCGCTGCCCATGCCCGCGTAGTTGCTCTGGATGAGCGAGACCATCATGCCCGTCGAGTCGGCCACCGTGAGATAGATCGTATCGCCCTCGTCGAGGCGCTCAGACATCGCCGCCGCGCGCGGATCGCCATGAGGCGGCGCCGAGAGGACCTCGTCCATCTCGATCATCTGGCGGCGCTCGTCGGCGTAGTCCTCGGAGATAAGCTGCTGGACCGGCACGTCGGCGAAGGCCGGGTCGGCGTAGAAGCGGGCGCGATCCTCGAAGACGAGCTTCTTCGCCTCGGCGTTGACGTGCAGGTAATCGGCCGCGTTGTGGCCCATGTCGGCCAGGTCGTAGCCCTCCAGGATCTGCAGCATCTGCAGCGCGGCGATGCCCTGTCCGTTCGGTGGCAGTTCGTAGACCTCCACGCCGCGGTAGTTGACGCTCACCGGGTCGACCCAGTTCGCGGTGTGCGACGCGAGGTCCTCGTAGCGCAGGTGCCCGCCGATGCGCTGCATGTACTGGTCGATCGTCCGCGCGATCTCGCCCTCGTAGAACGCATCGCGCCCACCCTCAGCAATCATTTCGAGGGTGTTCGCGAGATCCGGGTTCCGGAAGATCTCGCCTTCTCGCGGAGCGCGCATCGTTCCGTCCTCGCCCTCCACCAGATAGGTGTCTTTCCAGTTGTCGTCCGGAAGATCCGCCTCGCGGAAGTCCTGCACGTTGTAGACGTCCCAGTAGTACGCGATGACCTGCGACAGCGGAACGCCCTCCCGCGCATAGCGAATGGCCGGCGCGAGATTGTCCGCCATCGACTGGCGGCCGAACTTGTTGTGCAGCTTGGACCAGCCGCTGACGGCGCCGGGGACGCTCACCGGCAGGGCGCCGAGGAGCGGAATCTGGTCTCGGTCGCCGAGTTCCTGCTGCATCTCCTCGTAAGACAGCCCGTTCGGCGACCGGCCGCTGGCGTTCAGGCCGTAGAGCGAGTCGGTCTCCGGGTCGTAGACGATGGCGTACAGGTCCCCCCCGATGCCGTTGCCGGTCGGCTCCATGAGGCCGAGGGCGGCGTTGGCGGCGATGGCGGCATCGACGGCGCTGCCGCCGTCTTTCAGCACGTCGACGGCAATCTGCGAGGCGAGGGGTTGGCTCGTGGCGGCCATGCCGTGCGGCGCAAGGACCGGGCTCCGCGCAAAGTCGGCGCCGGTGAGGCGGTCGCCCCCGCCGTCGCCGTTCTGTGCGGCAGCGGTCAGCGGGACGAGCAGAACGCATCCGAGGAGAAGGGTGAAGCAGGCAAGCAGTCGGGAGCGCATGGGACACAAGAAGGCGGTGGGAAATTTAGCTGTGCACTGAACAACATCAGCATTAGCGGTTAGAGATGCACACGTGATGTTGTGGATGAAGAACCTGTTTTGCGGAATCTCTGAGGCCTGTGACTTCGTGGATCTCGCGCAAAACGGCTTCTCATCCATCCGCCAAACAGGTTCTGGACGCGCGACACGGACGTGTAACAGCGACCGCCGGTCCGCGTCTCACGAATGCCGTGTCGCCGGATTCTGACGCAATCGCGCCATGTCTTCTTTCCGCTCCTTCCTCCGATGGTTGCTTGTGCTGGCTCTTGTCGCCGGCACGCAGCAGACCCTGATCGTGGAGGGCCTGTTTCTGGCGCGTCAGGACGCCATCTCGACCCATTTCTGCGTGAACAAGGACCGACCGGACCTGGAGTGCAACGGGAAGTGCTTCCTGGCAAAGCGTGTCAGCGACGTCCACGGTGATCACGACCATACGGCGGTTCAGCAAACGCACCTGCCGGCGCTGCAGGCCATGATTCTGCAGCCGCTGGGGACAACGCTCGCCCCCTCTCTTCCCGCCGTTCCTTTTCTTCCGTCTGTCTTGTCCCCTCCTTCTTCGCGCGTCGAGCACGATATTTTCCGCCCGCCCTGGGAGGCGTGAGTGACGTGTGATTTGTCATGAGTGACGGGGGTTCGTCGTCACTCTGTGTCATCAGCGAACGGTTGGGCGTTGGGCACTGGGCGTGTCTTCTCCTGACGCGTCTGTGCCTCCTGCTTCCAATGGCAGGCCCGTCGCGAATCGCATCCCCCGATTCGTGGCCCGTGGCTGGCGCCTCGCGACTGGTGACTCGTCTCCTCGTTTCTGCCAATTCTCTCCCAGGATATCTATGGTTTCTCTATATCGCTCTTCCATGATCGCCCTTTTTGCACTCGCTCTGGTCGTTGCCCCTCCGGCCGCGGCCCAGTCCACCGGGCGCGTCGCCGGCCAGGTGACCGACGCCAGCGACACGCCGATCGAGGGCGTCAACGTCGTCGTCGACGGCACGACGCGCGGCGCCGCCACCGATCCGGACGGGCGCTTCCGCATCAACGGCGTACCGACCGGTAAGCAGACGATTGTGGCGCGCTTCGTGGGCTATCGCACCGCCCGGCAGACCGTCACGGTCTCGGCCGGCGAGACCGTCCAAGTCGCCTTCACGCTTGAACAGGGAGCGGTGGGCCTGCGCGGCATTCAGGTGACAGCGCTCCGCCCGAACCTGGAGCCGAGCGGGCAGCTCAAAAGCAAGCAGATCCGCAAGGCCGAGGTGGCCGATCCGGGGGCGCTGCTGCGCGATCTCCCCGGCGTCAGTTCCGTGCGGCGCGGCCCGCTGGGCCTCGACCCCAACGTGCGCGGCCTCGTGGAGAGCGAGGTAGGTGTGTACATCGACGGGATGCGCACCTTTCCAGCCGGGCCTGCGCGCATGGACTCCCCCATGAGCCACGTCGACCCCAGCACGATTTCCAGCATCGACGTGGTGAAGGGCCCGTACGCGCTCTTGTGGGGGCCGGGCAACATGAGCGCCATCCGCGTCGAGCGGCGCGGTGAGGATCCCCCGCGCACGCCGCTCACCGGGTCGATCCACACCGGATACAACACGAACGAGCAGTCGGTCGAAACAACGGCCTTCGCGATGGGCCGCCAGGGGCGGTGGTTCTACAGCGCAAACGGCGCGTGGCGGACGGGCGACGACTACAATGCCGGGAGCGGCGAGACGGTCCCGGGCGACTTCGAGTCCGCCGAGGGACGCGGGCGCGTCGGCGTGGAGCTGTCGGAGCACTCGACGCTCTCGGTAAGCGGCAGCTACCAGGATCAGCAGGACCTGGACTATCCGGGGCGGCTTCTGAATGCCAAGTTTTTCCGGACGGGCATGGGGCAGCTGAACTACGACTTCACCCGGGACACGGGGACGCTCCGCTCGGTGGATGTCCGTGTGAGTGCGCAACAGACGCTGCACGAAATGGACAACCGGGACAAGCCTACGTTCGAGGCTGGAGCGAACCGCCCGCCGCTGCGCATCGGCGTGGCGTCGGAAATCCAGAACTTCAGCGGACGCGCCGCCGCCGATCTCGTCCTGGGGGCCGGCTGGGACGTGAAGCTCGGGGCCGACGTGCTGCACACCTTCCGCGACGCCACGCGCCTGCTCCGGGCCGCGCCTCCGGGACGCGATCCGTTCGTGCCGCCGTTCTACAAGACGGGGGACGGCGAGGTTCTCGACAATGCGTGGCCGGGCGTCACGATCACGCAAGAAGGCCTCTTCGCAAACGCGAGCTGGACGACGGACGTGATCACGCTCTCGGGAACGACGCGGCTTGACTTCGCGCAGTCCGACGCCAACGACCCAACGGGCCCGTTCCTGGCAAACGCAAACGCCACCGAGGACGACCTCTCGCAGAGCGATGCGATGCTGAATGCGTCCGCCACGGCGTCTGTCTCGCTCTCGCCCCGGTGGAGCCTGTCTCTAGGCGCGGGATCGGTGGCGCGTCCGCCGAGTGCGCTGGAGCGCTACGCGGACCGCTTCCCGACGAGCAAGGCGCAGACGAGCGCCGAGTTTCAGGGCGTGCCGTCCCTCGACCCGGAGCGGAGCACGCAGGGCGACGTGTGGCTCGAAGGGAACGGCAATCGCTGGACGCTCCGCCTGAGCGGATTCGCACGGTACATCGATGACTACATTACGCTGGAGACCACGTCAATCGATCCGATCCTCCCGCTGAGTCCCGAGACGGTGTTTCGCTACACGAACGGCGAGGCCACGTTTGTGGGCTCCGAGGCGTCCGCCGCCGTGACGCTGGCGGAACCGTGGACGGTCCGCGCCTCCGGAAGCTGGCTGTGGGGGGAGGACGAGACGCTCGACGAGCCGGCCTTCGGCATCTCTCCGCCCTCCGCCGCCGTCGGGTTCCGGTGGACGCCCTCGGTTGCGTTGTCCGAGCTGTCCAACCTGTACGTGGATGGCACCGTGAATCTCGTCGCCGAGCAAGACCGCGTGGCCACTGCTCGTGACGAGACGCTCACGGAGGGCTATACGACCGTCGACGTGCGCGCCGGCGTCCGGGTGTTGCGACGCGTGGAAGTGAAGGTCGGTGTCGAAAACCTCTTCGACGCGACGTACACGAACCACCTCAACGCTAAAAACCCGTTCAGCGGTACCCGCATCCTCGAGCCGGGCCGCGTCTTCACGACCAACCTGACGGTGCGGTTCTAAGTAGATCAGCACAAATCCATTCACTGAACGTCATTCTGAGCGACCGACGAGCGAAGGAACGAGGGAGTCGAAGGGGCCCGCAGGGTCATCCTCTGGGAATCGCTTCGGGTCGAGCGGAAACCGTCTATAGGGGCCGGTTTTGCCAGTATGCGAAGAGATTCCTCGACTTCGCTTCGCTCCGCTCGGAATGACGATGTTGAACGTTGTTTGGCCAACCTACTTCGTCCGGTTCCGAAGCACCGTGTCGCTCTCGGGAGCAAGGGGGCCATTCGGGCGTGTGGAGCCGACCCTGACGGTGCGCGCCCTGTTGACCCGGGCATCCGTTCCATTCAGAAAACGCCCAGCAGGAGGGACGTTGCTCGATTCTTCCATTCCTCCCGCCGGACGGATGCGGCAAATGGGCCGTGTCTGGCTTATGTTCAAAGCTAGATTGTGGGGATCCATCATCAGGATCCCGGCACCTGCCTTCCGCTGCCAGCGCGCATCTTCTCCTTCCTCTCCAGATCCTTTCGCGACGATGGACACGACCATTCACACGTACGAAGGCGAGACCCTCACCATCACCTGGGACCAGGAGCGCTGCATCCACGCGGCGGCCTGCGTCCAGGGCGCGCCGAGCGTGTTCAACCCGGATCGCCGTCCGTGGATTGAGCCGGACGCCGCCGACCCCGACGCCATTGAGGCCGTCGTCCCGCAGTGCCCGACCGGCGCGCTGCACCTGACGCGTGACGGGGAGGATCCGGAGCCCACGCCGGACGCCAACCGAATGACCCTCTTCCCGAACGGCCCTCTCCTGGTAACGGGCGACGTGGAACTCGTCGACAGCGACGGCGAAACGCTGCTCCGCGACACGCGCATGGCCCTCTGCCGCTGCGGACTGTCGGAGAACAAGCCGCTCTGTGACGGCAGCCACGACGGGACGTTCGAGCACGCAGGGACGCTGGATGCCGACCGCATATCCGGCGACGTGGCCGAAGGCGAGCCGCTGCGCATCCGGACGGCACCGGGCGGCCCGCTGCTCATCGAGGGGCCGGTGACGATCGAGGGCGAGGACGGTGCATCCTGCGCCGGGTCGAAGGGCGCGCTCTGCCGCTGCGGGCACTCCGGCGACAAGCCCTTCTGCGACGGAAGTCACTCGGACGTGGACTTTGAGGCGGCGTAACCCTGCCTTGTCTTCTCTCATAAAGCAGTTCGCCTCCAGAATCTCGCTGCGGTCCGCTCACGCAGGCGCCGAAGCTGTCTCACTCTCGGCGATCATCTTGTTGAACGTCTGCACTGCTTCGTCCGAGGTATAAGGCGATTGCGGACCCTGCTCTCCTGTTTGAAAGGACGTTCGGTCACGGACGAGATCGTAGGTAACAGACTCGACGATGCGCCCAGTCGTGGCAGCTACATTCGCTGCCTCCCGCCGGAGGGATTCGATGTTCCAGGCTGCCGGTGCTCGACGACTCGCGTGCTCGATTGTCAGTCCATCAAGACGTCCCTCTCTGTAGTGGACCAGCGTTTGGCCGGAGGAATCGGCGTCATAGGTTTCGGTCTCTACCTTCCGGCTTTGTTCTGCAGACCCCTTCGTCCGTTCTCGGGCTGCTTCCGTGGCCGCCTTATGCGTATCATACCCCTGCATGTAGGGCCGCTCTGAAGCACGAAAGTCTGCGTCGAGAGTGTCCGTATCGGGATAGTAGATGAGAATCATGATTTGTGTTTGCGCTCGTAATCCCGGTCCGGGAATGCGTTGAGGATGGTTGTACCGTCAGGAAGGAGAATAACCCGAATGTACTTTTCAAGATCCTCGCTGTATCCCCAGCGGCGGATCCGACCGTCGTCCTGAATCTCTTCATGCTCGTACGACGTGGCGACTTCCGCCGCGATGTCACGGGTGACAAGCGGATGCCTGCTGCGACTACGATCGAAATACGGATGAAAGTCCACAGGCTTTCACTACCAATCGAAGTCAGCAAGGCAACGGATTTACACCGCGACCGGCTCCCGCACAATGTCGCCGTCCCGCGTGGCAGCCTCCAGCGTCGTTTTTTCGAGAGGGGTTCCCAGCAAGGTCGACGACGTGCAGTCGTCGATGCGGACTTTCACGTAGTCGCCTTTCTCGTAGTCCTTGCGGTCGAAGACGACGCCTTTGTTCGTGTCCGTGCGGCCAAAGAGCTGCGCGTCGCTCTTCTTGCTCGTGCCTTCCACGAGGACGGTGTGGACGCGGCCGATCTCTTCTTCGTTGCTCTCTTTTGAGTGCCGGTTCTGGAGCTCAATAATCTCTTCGAGGCGGCGCTGCTTGACGTCCTCGGGCACATCGTCCTCCAGCTTGCGGGCGGCGTAGGTCTGCGGCCGCTCGCTGTACTTGAACATGTAGGCGTGGTCGTAGCGCACCTCGCGCATCAGCGAGAGGGTGTCCTGGTGCTGCGCCTCGGTCTCGCCGCAGAAGCCGGCGATGATGTCGGTCGAGAACGAAATGCCGGGACACAACTCGCGCCCGCGCTCGATGAGCTGGAGGTACTCCTCGCGGGTATAGGTACGGCGCATGCGATCGAGCACCTCCGTGTTGCCGTGCTGCACCGGCAGGTGGATGTAGTTGCACACGTTCGGACGGTCGCGGTGCACCGTCAAGAGCTCTTCGGTGCAGTCCTTGGGATGGCTCGTGGAGTAACGCACGCGCATCTCGGGGGAGACGCGGCTCACGCGGTCGACGAGCTCGGGGAAGGACACCGACGTGCCGTCCTCATCGGTGTAGTGGTAGGAGTTGACGTTCTGGCCGAGGAGCGTGACCTCCTTGTAGCCCTCTTCCACCAGCCGGGCCACCTCCGACAGGATGGTCGTCACCGGGCGGCTCTCCTCCCGGCCCCGCGTGAACGGCACCACGCAGAAGGTACACATGTTGTCGCAGCCGCGCATGATGGAGACGTAGGCGCTCACGCCGTTCGAGTCGTAGCGCACCGGCTGGATGTCCTGATACGTCTCCTGCTTCGAGAGCTGGACGTTGACCGCCGCCTGCCCGGTGGCGTCCGCCTCGTACAGCAACCGCGGCAGGTCGCGGTAGGCATCCGGCCCCACCACCACGTCGACCAGATCCTCCTGCTCCAGCAGCTTCTCGCGGAGGCGCTCGGCCATGCAGCCGAGCACGCCCAGCATGAGCGTGCCGTCGCGCCTCTTCTTCTCGGCCCGAAGCATGCCAAGACGTGTGCGGATCTTCTGTTCGGCGTTCTCGCGGATGGCGCAGGTATTGAGGAGCACGACATCAGCCTCGTCCTCCTTCTGCGTGAGGCCATAGCCGCTCTTCTCCAGCACCGAGGCCACGATGCCAGAGTCGTTCACGTTCATCTGACAGCCGTAGGTCTCGATATAGACCTGCTTGCTACCGGCCGTCTCATCGTATCCGTGTTTTACGCGGTCGAGCGCTTCCTCGTCGACGCCCTCTTCCTGCGCACGCTCGCGCTTCAGGTCCTCGTCAAGAATGTGGATGTCAGAAATGGGCTCCATGGCACAAGTCGCTGCATGATGGATCGGAACGGAACGACCTGTACCAACGAAACGGAACAGATTGGGTTCGCCGCTCGTCCGCCGCACTTCTCTTCCGGCATGACGGCTACTGCGCAGACGGGAGGGTCCCGGAGGCCAGCACGCGAAACTCCACGCGGCGGTTCAGCGCGCGACCCGCAGGCGTGTCGTTGGACGCGAGGGGGCGGGCCTCGCCGTAGCCGCGCGCCTCGATCCGATCGGGGGAAACGGCAACGTGCTCCAGAAGATACGCGCGAACGGATTCGGCCCGCTCCTGCGACAGGCGCTGGTTGACAGAGTCGGGGCCAACCGCGTCGGTGTGGCCGGCAACTTCGATGCGAAGATCTGGGTATCGCTCCAGCATCGCCCCCACGACGTCCAGCGTCCGCGTGGCGCGGGCGGGAAGGGTAGACGTGCCGGTGGTAAAGTTGATGTCGAGCGCCCGGAAAACTTCTGTATCGAGACGTGTCCGCTCGACGGTTTGCGTTGTCCGCAGCGTGTCGCGCACGACGCGGGCCGAGTCCCGGACGAGCCGGACGGTGTCTGCTGCGACGCGAACCGTGTCCGGCGCGAGGCGCACGGTGTCGGGCACGGCGCGCACCGTATCGGGCGGCGAGGGGGGCGGACGCATCGGCACGAGCACCGGCGCGGACTCCGACGCGGCAGGAGTCGGCTCGTCGGCCAGCAGCTCGCGGAGGACACGTTGGAGTTGCGCTTCCAGCCGGTCGAGATCCGTCTGCGCGCGACGATCCGGGCCGGAACGGGCAGGCTGCGAACGGACCCGCGAGGGCGAAGAGCGCCGGGAGGACGAGGCTCGCGGCGTTTGCCCCGGGCCCGTCTGGCGAATGGACTGAATGCGCCGCCGAATGTCGTCGAGCCGTTCCGGACGCACCTGCTGCGAGTCCGACACGACGACCTGGGCCGTGCTCGGCAGGACACTCCCCATCCCAAAGAGCAATACGCACACTACAAGACGCACTGTCATCCTATCGCACTGTCATCCTATCACTGTGGCGTGCCGTCGTTGGCCGCGATTTCTCCATACGATGCCGCGCAACTCATTCCGCAACTCCGCGTGTGTCAGATCCCTCAGAACCGGAGGCGGTACCCGAGGTGCACGCGATGGGTGTTGAGCACATCGAACGTGCTGTACTCGAGGAAGAACGACTGGCCGCTTCGAAGCCGATAGTCGACCCCGA
>CAYFSC010000022.1:0-26775 GCA_964345695.1 uncultured Rhodothermales bacterium
GAGAGGTCAAAGGCCGAAGCAAGCAAGAGCAGGACTGCCGATCAGGACGCGGGGGGGTTGGCCTCAGGATCGTCGGTCGCCTCCGACGGCTCGTCGCGAAACAGCTGGTCCTGTGGTTCCCCGACGGGCTCGTCCTCGTCGAAGATAACGTACGCGCCGGACTTGAGGTTGCGGAACTGCCCGCTCTGCATCGACCGGAAGAGGATCGTCAGTGTCACGATGGCGCCGATGATAAGGACGCCGACGATGACGGCAAGAGGAACGTACGTCATGGGAGGGAAAGATGGATCGGACAATGCACGAGATCCTTCAGAAACGTCGCACCGTCGTTGCGGTGCACCCGACTCAGGTCCCGTCGGGACGAGCGGAGCCATTCTCGGCCCACAGCGCCGGCGGTGCCGGGCGGTCGGACGGCGGGACGACCGACGGCTGGACGACGGTCGACTCCTGGCGGCTCGGTCCGTCATCCGCTGCACGCTCGTTCATGTCGCGCAGCACGTACAGCAGCAACGCTCCCAAGAAGATCGCCGATGCGAGAAAGAGCGTGAGCACGAGGCCATTCGTCGCTCGCTCCACGTTAAACTGCGAGTCTGCCATGGCATCATCCCCAACGTCTTGTTCGAACCTGTAGTAACAACCGTGCAACACCTCTCAATCGTGGACCCCGGAGAGGATCCACAGGAATGAACCTCTACCTTCGTTTTCGACGGGTGTTCACGGCTCGGCCCGCCGCACCCCGCGACGCTGCGGATCCCTCGGTTCTTTCACAATGTGGACTGCTGAGCGCCGTGCAGCGGCATGGCAATGTGAAAGAATCCACCACGTCAAGATGCGAGAAAGCCTGTGCGCCTGCGGCCGCCCACGACTCTATCTTTCCCCCGGACTGCAAACCGGCTGGAGCGAGTGGATGGAAAGGCTCGCACTTCAGCCCGCCTCTTGCCATATCCACTCATCCAACGCCGAACTGCTATGGGACGCGTAGACGGAAAGATTGCCATCGTAACGGGAGGTGCGCTCGGCATCGGGAAAGCCACGGCTCATCTCCTCGCTCGCGAGGGGGCGGCTGTCGCCGTCACCGACATCAAGGAAGAAGACGGTCGAGAGACGGTTGCGCAGATCACGGACGCCGGGCACGAGGCCGCTTTCTTTGAGCACGACGTAGCGTCGGAGGACGACTGGGAGCGCGTCGTCGCCAGCGTGCAGGAGACCTTCGGCGCGCCGGACGTGCTCGTCAACAACGCAGGCATCTATCGGATTGAGCCGATCGAGGAGGTGAGCGTCAAGGATTGGCGCGAACTGATGGATGTGAACGTGACGGGCGTCTTTCTCGGGATGAAACACTGCACGCCTCTGATGCGCGAGCAGGGTCAAGGCTCGGTCGTCAACCTCTCGTCGGTGGCTGGCCTCGTGGGCGTGGCGGGACACACCTGTTACGGGGCGAGCAAGGGGGCCGTGCGCACGATGACCAAGGACGCGGCGATCGAACTTGCGGCGGCCGGCGTCCGCGTCAACTCCATCCATCCGGCCTACATCGACACCCAGATGGCCGACTACGGGGCGGAGGTGCAGGAGGCGTCGAAGGAGGAACTCGACGCTATGCACCCGATCGGCCACATGGGCGAGCCGGACGATGTAGCCTACGCGGTGGTGTACCTCGCCTCGGAAGAATCCAAATTCGTAACCGGGGCCGAGCTGGTCCTCGACGGGGGCTTTACGGCCCAGTAGGCTCGTACGGTCAGACTCAGCACGTACAAAACAAACCGATCATGAGTGAAGCAATTGGTGCCCAAAAGCAGGAGTACATTCGCAGGTTCGACACGCTGTCCAACGATGACGTCGAGCATGTCGGCGGCAAGAACGCCTCGCTCGGCGAGATGATCGCGGCGCTGAAGGAGGAGGGCGTGCGCGTGCCTGACGGCTTCGCAACAACAAGCGCGGCGTACCGCGCATTTCTGGACGCCAACGACCTGCCCGACCGGATCCAAGAGCGGATCGACGCGCTCGACCGCGGCGAGGCCTCGCTCGCCGAAACCGGCACGGCCATCCGCACCGCCATCCGCGAGGCTACGCTGCCCGATGCCCTCGCCGACGCCATCACCGAAGCCTATCACGCCCTGTGCGATCGGTACGACGAGGCCCCCCTCGACGTCGCGGCTCGCAGCAGTGCCACGGCCGAGGACCTGCCGGAGGCCAGCTTCGCCGGCCAGCAGGAAACCTACCTTAACGTGCGCGGCCCCAAGGCTGTGCTCGCCGCGTGCAAGAAGTGCTACGCGTCGCTCTTCACCGACCGCGCCATCACCTACCGCGAGCAGCGGAACTTCGACCACATGCAGGTGGCGCTCTCGGTGGGCGTTCAGAAAATGGTGCGCGCCGACAAGTCCGGCGTCCTGTTCACGATCGACACCGAGACGGGCTTCCCGGACGTCGTGCTCATCAACGCCACATGGGGCCTCGGGGAGCCGGTCGTACAGGGGTCGATCAACCCGGATCAGTGCGTCGTCTTTACCCCCTTTCTCGATGACGAGAGCCTCACGCCCATCATCGGCAAGGAGCGGGGGAGCAAGGAGCAGAAGATGATCTACGCCGACGAAGGTGATGCCACGACGCGCACCGTCGACACGCCAGACGAGGAGCGGGAAGCGTTTGTGCTGACTGACGAGGAGGCGCTGCAGTTGGCCCGATGGGGCAGCACCATCGAGGCGCACTACAGCCGCCCCATGGACGTGGAGTGGGCGCGCGATGGCGAGACCGAAGAGCTCTTCATCGTGCAGGCCCGCCCGGAGACCGTCCAGTCCCAAAAGGCGGAGGACTCTCTGCAGACCTACCGGCTGACGGAGGACGGCACGCTCCGGCTGAGCGGCCTGAGCATCGGGCAGGCCATCGCCACGGGCGAGGTGTGCGTCCTGCAGAGCCCTGACGAGATCGACGCGTTCCCGGACGGTGCCATTCTCGTCACCGGCACGACCGATCCCGATTGGGGACCCATTTTGAAACAGGCCGCGGGCGTTATCACCGACCACGGCGGCCGCACCTCGCACGCCGCCATCGTGAGCCGCGAAATCGGCATTCCCGCCGTTGTCGGGACGGGGAACGCCACGGAGGTGCTGCACGACGGCGACACGGTCACTCTCTCCTGCGCCGAGGGCGACGAGGGCCACATTTACGATGGGACGCTGGAGTACGAAACCGAAGAGATTCGGCTTGACAACCTGCCCGACACCGACACGCGCATCATGATGAACATCGCCAGTCCGGCCGCGGCCATGCGCTGGTGGAACCTGCCGGTGGACGGCATCGGGCTGGCCCGGATGGAGTACATCGTCAACAATGTGATCAAGGTGCACCCGATGGCGCTCGTCGACTTCGACCGGGTGGAGGACGAGGCAGCGCGCGACCGCATCGAGGCGCTTACGCGCGGCTACGATGACAAGGCTGCCTATTTCGTGGATCACCTGGCGCGCGGCATTGCCACAATCGCTGCCTCGCAGCATCCCGATCCGGTCATCGTGCGCATGAGCGACTTCAAGACGAACGAATACGCCGACCTCATCGGCGGCCAGACGTTCGAACCGCACGAGGAGAACCCCATGCTCGGCTGGCGCGGCGCCTCGCGCTACTACAGCGACGCCTACCGCGACGGCTTCGCCCTCGAATGCGCGGCCATCGAAACCGTGCGCGACACGATGGGATTCACGAACGTCGTCGTCATGATTCCCTTCTGCCGCACGCCCGAGGAAGGCGATCGGGTGCTGGAGGTGATGGCCGAGAACGGTCTGGAGCGGGGCACCAACGGCCTGGAGGTGTACGTCATGGCCGAAATCCCGTCCAATGTCTTGCGAGCGCCCGCGTTTGCCGAGCGGTTCGACGGCTTCTCGATCGGCACCAACGACCTGACGCAGCTCGTCCTGGGCGTGGGGCGCGATGCGGAGCGCCTCTCCTACCTGTTCGACGAGCGCGACGCTGCGGTGACGCAGATGGTGCGCTCGCTCATCGAGCAGGCTCACACGCACGACCGCCCCGTCGGCCTCTGCGGCCAGGCGCCGAGCGACCATCCGGACTTCGCTGAGTTCCTGGTCGAGGCCGGCATCGACTCGATTTCTGTTATCCCCGACAGCGTGGTCGACGTGATCCGCCACGTGGCCGAGGCCGAGTCCCGGCGTTCGTAGTCGCCGTGTCGGAGATGCCGGGACGCTCGCGTCCTTGCCTGACGTTCTCAGGAAGAGGAACCATCTTGTGGCCAATATCGAACCCGAAAATTTTCCACTACGACCGCCCGTTTCGCCTCGACACGACCGCCATCGCAGGCGCATTTGTTTTCGGCCTCATCGCGTCGACCCTCGGCGGCTACGTGGGCGAAGACGTGCGGGCCGCCCGCCGGCGCGCTGCCGAGTAGCGATCTGCCTCCATCCGGCACCACGACCGCTCGTCCGTTCTGCTCATCATCCCCGCCTTCTGCCATGCCGATCCCAACCGCTCGCGACCTGATGACCGACCGCGTGCTTGCAGCCCGGGCCGACTGGTCGCTGCAGGAGCTCGCCACCTTCTTCACCGAGCACGCCATCTCCGGCGCGCCCGTCGTCTCGGACCCCCCCGGCGGCGTGATTGGTGTGGTGTCGCTCACGGACATCGCCCGCCACGACAGCGAGGCCGACGCGGCGACCGAAACGGAGGAGGACGAGCACGGACCGCCGGCGTACTACCTCGGCTACGCCGCGTCGCAGCGCAAGGAAGGAATGCTGAGCACCCTGCGCGAGCACGAGGAGACCACCGTCCGCGACATCATGATGCCGGCCATCTTCACCGTCGAGGAGGACGCCACCGTGTACAAGCTGGCCGACCGCATGGTGCGCGGCCGGTTGCACCGGCTGCTCGTCGTGCGCAGCGGCACGAAGCGCGACGTGGTGGGTATCGTCACCGCGATCGACCTGCTCGAATGGATCCGCGAGGAACGGCCGTCGGTCAACGGAACCGGCTGAGAGAGACGACGGCCGCCAGGTCTCAGCCGGACGGGGCCGAGGATACGGAGGGGCGCCGGGCGGACGCGCGGCGAATCGAGATGAGCAGAACGCCCAGCATGCATCCGAGCACCACGGCGAGGCCAAGGAACGCCGCCCCCCATCCCAGAAAATCGGCCACGGTGCCCGTGACCACGCTGCCGCTGGCGCCCAGCATCATGTAGGCCGTACGGATGAGCCCGAATCCAGCGCTCCGCTCCTCCGCGTCCAGCACGTCCATGAACTTGGGCAGGAGGGCCGCGCCCCAGCTCATCGCGACGCCCGCCGCGACCGTGGCGGCGCTCATTAGCCAGAGGCCCGAGCCCAGCGCGAGACCGCCGTAGCCCACCGCCCCCACACCGATGGCGAGGGCGGCGGCCGGATCGCGCCCAATCCGGTCGGAAAGGGTGCCGAGGCCGGGCTGCGCAACGCCCTGTACCACGAAGTAGCCGGAGAAGAACGCTCCCGCGAGGCGTTCGGAATAGCCGTGATGCTCAATCAGGAAGGCAGGCAGAAACGACGCCGTGGCCTGCCACACAAAGGCGCCTCCGACGGCGAGGGCCGCAGTGCGCGCAATGGCCGGACGCGCAAGCAGGCGCAGAAGCGGCCCGGTGCGGAGACGGCTCCACACCGAATCGTCCGGGCGGACGGGCGCCGTCGGGCGAACAATCCAGCCGAATAAGACGGCACTGGGAAAGGCCACCGCCGCGCCGAGCGCCACGGCCCAGCGCCAGCCCAGCCACGTGCCGACAACCCCGGCGGCCAGCGGAATGAGCAGTCCGGCGAGCGGAGCGCCGGAGGTATGAATGCCGATGGCCGATCCGGTGTTGGGGAGGGTCCGAGTCAGCAGCGAGGTGGCGACGCTGTAGTGCAGCCCGGCCACGCCGCCTAGAGCCACCGTGCCGGCGAGAAAGACAGCGTACGACGGGGCGGCCGCCAGCAATGCGCTCGCTACAGCCGTGCCGCCCACTGCCACCAGAATGATGCGCCGCTCGCCATAGCGATCAGCCAGCAGTCCGCTGGGGAACTGCGAGGCGGCGTAGGCGAGCCACATCCCGGTGAGGGCCAGACCAATTGCCCCATTGGAAACCGCAAACGTCTCGCTGATGACGGGCACCATGGGACTGATGGCCAGCCGCGCGGCCATCGTCGCGAAGAAGGCGAGCGTGCAGGCCGCAAGGACGGCGCCCCGATACGACCACAGAGTCACGAGCGAGGAGGGTCAGCGAGAAAAACCGTGCGCCATGCGGTACGGACCCCCCGGCGCCCGGTTCGACCTGCGCGTGGAAATTAGGTGCGAACCGCCGCGCTGTGCGGCACCACCGGCCGTCCGCAGGCTACGGCGCGCGCTGCTCTACCCACACCACCGAGCGCCGCCGCAGCTCGGCGTTCGATTCGACCGAGAGCTTCTCCTTGACGCGGCTTCGGTACGTGTCGATCGTCTTCGGGCTCAGGTTCAGTTCCTGAGCGATCTCGCGGGTCGTGAGACCGCGCCCCATGCACTCGAACACCTGCAGCTCGCGGTCGCTGAGGCTCTGCACCGCCGAGCGCGGCTCGTCCGCGTCATTGACGAGGTAGCGCTTCAGGAGATTCTCGCTCACGTCTTCGCTGAAATACATGCGCCCGCTGAGGATCCGGCGGATGGCCTCCACCACCTTCCTGGAGGCCTCGTTCTTGGACACATACCCCTTCGCGCCAGCCCGCAGGGCCCGCTCGGCGTAGAGCGCCTCGTCGTGCATCGAGACAACCAGAATCGGAAGGTCGGGGCACAGGGTCTGAAGGTCCTTGATAAGCTCCAGCCCGCTGTCGCCTTTCAGCGAAAGATCGACGATGGCAAGATCGGGCTGGATCTCCGGGATCTCTTTGCGGGCCGTCTCGGCCGAGCCGGCTTCGCCGCAGATTTCCAAATCCATCTCTCGGTCTTCGAGGGCGCCATACCCCTCGCGCATCACGGGATGGTCTTCAACAATGTAAATTTGATGGGCCATGGGGGGCAGAGTGGAGTGACGGGAAATCGTGACCTGCGGAAGCGGGAGACGTGGATGAACGAGAGGGGGCTCGCCGTCGGATCTCTGCAACGGCCAACATCGGGGACCGTGGGCTCACAAAGACATCGCCCCAGAGAGCACAGGCGACAGGACACATCGGGGCTGCAATCTACCGCCCGAGCGGGGATGATTCTGCAAGCAGGAGGCTAAGACACGGTGCAATTTGTAACCAAAAACCCGGACGCGATGTAAGAAAAATGCTGACGTTTGTGTGGGGAATCTTAGTGCCGGGGTGCACTGCCGTCGGAGAGCCAGGGTCTCGCTCGGGCGCGCAAGCCCGGTTCTGCATGTCGACGCGGTCCGACTGCGGGCACGGCGGAGACCGTCTCGCCGATTGTTGGGGCGACACGGCCGTTCGGAGACCGCGTTCGAGGCAGCGCCGGATGGCCGTTAGGAGGCCCGGTCAGGGTTCGCGTCGGCCTGCGGTGCCGTGGTGCTCACCTCGTGCCGCGGCAGGCGACACCGCACCACGGTGCCATGCTCCGGGCCGGGCTCAATCGTGAGGCGGGCCCCGATCAGGTCGGCTCGGTACTGCATGATATGGAGGCCGAGGCCCTCGGACGCGTCGGTGTCGTCCGGGAGGCCTGTGCCGTCGTCTTGCACGGTCAGGACGAGACGGTCCTCCTCCACAGCCAGGCGGATCGTGACGGCGCTGGGGTCGGCGTGCTTGACGGCGTTGCTGACGGCTTCCGACGCGATGCGGTACAGGTGCGAGGCCGCCTCTCCGGTCAAGGAAGGCACGGCGTCCCCGAGCTCGAACGAACACTCAAGATCGCGCATCGCCTCCTGGCGATCGGCCAGTTTGCGCAGTCCAACGGACAACTCGTTGTCCTTTACCTCCAGCGGCATGAGCGAGTGGGAGAGCGTACGGGCCTGCCCGCCGGCTTCCTCGATGAGCCGCGTGACCTTCTGAAGGGCCTCGGCCGAGACAGAGCGGCCGTCCTCCCGCTGGCTGGCGAGGCTGTCTGCCATCATGGCCGTGCCGGCGAGATGCGAGGCCAGCATGTCGTGCAGGTCCTGCCCGATCCGGCGGCGCTCCTCGTCGCTCGCGCTGATCACCTCGCGCTCCAACCGGCGGCGCTTTGTGACGTCGATGCCGGTGCCAATCACGTATTCGATGTCGCCGTCCTCGTTTTCCAGCACCGTGTTGGACCATCGGATGAGCCGGTCCTCGCCGTCCTTCGTCCGCCAGTGGTTCTCGTGTCGCGACTGTGAGGGGGCCCCATGGCACAGATGGTCAAACTGGTTGTGGACCGCGGCCTGCTCGGCAGGAGGAACCAGCAGGCTGATGAAGTCCTCCCCCTTCGCCTCCTCCGCGGTGTATCCGGTCACGCGCTCACACTCATCGTTAAACCGGACGATGCGCCTCTCGGTATCCATCACCACCACGAGCGCGCCGATCGTGTTGAGCACAGCCGACACGAAGTTGCGCTCCTCGCGCACCTGCCGCCAGGCTCGCTTGCGCTCGGTAATGTCCTGAAGGGTGCCCGTGAGGCGAAGGGTGTGCCCGACCTTCCGCTCGGCGGTGCCCTGCACCCGGACCTCGCGCTGCGGGCCTTCGGAACCGGTGAGGGACATTTCGAGGTCGAACGGCGTGCCGTCTTCGACGCACCGCCCCACGGCTTGGCGGAGGCGCGGACGGTCCTCGGGAGCACACAAGGCGAGGCCCATCTCCAGATCCACATCTTCGTCTTTGGGTAGGCCGGTGATGCGGTAAAACTCCTGTGTACCGCGCAGCGTGCCGGACCGCGGGTCGAACTCCCATCCGCCCACCTGGGCGACCTCCTGCGTCCGCTGCATCATGCCACGCTGCCGCTCCGCTTCTTCTCGGGCCTCGCGCAGCCGTCGCTCGGTGCGCCGCTGTTCGGTCAGGTCCCGCTGGATCGAAACCCAGTACTCGATCGCCCCGTCGCGACCCCGGACGGGCGCTACGCTCCAATTGATAACAAAGGGCTCGCCGCTCTTCCGGTAGTTGATCGTTTCGCCCGACCAGGACGTGCCGGCCTCCAGCGCCGCCCGCAACGAGCGGATCACTTCGGGATCGGTAGCCGGGCCCTGCAAGATGCGCGGCGTTTCGCCGAGAATCTCCTCCTCGGTGTATCCGGTCATGGACTCGAATGCCTCGTTGACATAGACGACGCGCGGCCCCGGACGGTCGAGCGGTTCCGCCTCGGTAATCAGCACGGCGTCGCGGGCCTGCTCGACGGCCTTCGACAGCACGCGCAGCGACTGCTCGCGCCGCTGCAGTTCCTTGTTCAGCGAGCGCAGCTCCTGATTGATCGACTGCAGCTCCTCCTTGCTGGCCTCGATCTTTTCGTTTTTCAACTGCAGCTCTTCGTTCACGGAGCGCAGCTCCTCGTTCGAGGCCTCCAGTTCCTCGTTGGTGGTCTCGTACGCTTCCACCGTTTGCTGGAGCTGGTCTCTGGTTCGCCGCAGCTCGCCCTCCAGATGGGCCACGTACTGGGTCGTGACCGCCTTGTCGGAGACGGGTCGGGGCGGCACGGCCTCGGTCAAGAGAACCTGGGCCAGGTTCTGCCCTGCGTCGACCGGGCGGACGCGCAGAGTGATCCAGATCGGGTCGTCGTTTATCCGGGCCTGGAGGCCCTGTCGCTCCGTCGCCGTTCCCTCCCGAAAAGCCGTGGCGAGTGCATTGCGCAGCGCCGCTCGCACGGCCTCGGGGACAGCCTCCAGCACGCTGTGAGGCGGCGGCCCGTCCGGACGGGCCAGGTAACGCGCGGCCCGGTCGGTGAGGTGTACGATCTCGTAGTTCGGATCGACCAGCAGGCTGGCCACGTCGGATACGAGAAGCTGCCGGTGCAGCGCGTCCAGGTCGTCCGGCGACGGCGGCTCTGGAGGGTCGCTGGTTCCGGCATCGGTCCCACTGGAGAGGCGCCTCTGCCGCGGAAAGCGCGGGATCTTCTCCCGCTGCGAACCCGGCCTCCGGCGAAACAGGCCGGGTGCCAGGTCGAGAGGCGCAAACCGGGCATCCGCCGCGGCCGACTCGGAGGGGCCCAGAAAGAGGATGCCGCCCGGCCGAAGCGCGTAGTGCAGCACGTCGACAACGTGCTGCTGCATCTCCCGGTTCAGGTAGATGAGCACGTTGCGGCAGCTGACGAGGTCGATGTTTGGAAACGGGGGATCCTCCAGCAGATTGTGCTCGGAAAAGACCACCTTCTCGCGCAGGGATTCCCGGACTCGAAAGGACGACCCTTCGACGACAAAGAACCGATCGCGCCGCTCGGCAGACAGGTCTGCCACGACCGACTCAGGGTAGCGTCCCCGCCGCGCAGTGTCGATGGCGTCTGCGCTGGCGTCGGTGGCAAAGACTTGGATGTCGGGCGCAGGGTCGCGTCTCCCGGCGTGTTCCTGGAGGAGCATCGCGAGCGAGTAGGCCTCCTCGCCCGTCGCGCATCCGGCCGACCAAACGCGCACCTGCTCGTCGGGGTCGGTCTGCTCGAACAGATCGGGCAGGGCGGTCTCGGCCAGAGCGTCGAACGCCTCGCGGTCCCGAAAGAACTGCGTCACGCAGAGGAGACACTGCTTGAAGAGGGCATCGGCCTCCTCGGGGTCGCGCCGGAGGCGGTTGAGGTAGTCGGCCAGCGAGTCGGTCTGCGTGACGGCGAGGCGGCGGCCGATGCGACGCAGGATCGTGGAGCGCTTGTAGTTGGTGAAGTCGTGTCCTGTTTGGACGTAGACCAGCGTGAGGATCTTGCGGAGCACCTCGTCGCTCGGTGCGGCCGGGACGGTTCCTGTGTCGGGCAGTGGGGCCTCCGGCCGCGCTCGGATCTGGACGAGGCGCGCGGCCAGTTCGTGCACTGGCGCGACGACGTCGACGACGTGCGTGGCGAGGGCGCTCCGCGGCATGCTGTCGTTCGGGGCGTCGTCGGGAGCCTGCACCATCGTGAGGGCGCCTGCCGCGTCAAGGGCCCGCACGCCCTGCGTGCCGTCGGTGCCGGCGCCCGAAAGGATGACGCCGACGGCCGCGTCGCCTTGCGCGGCGGCGAGGGCGCGGAAAAACGTATCGATAACCGTGCGGGGGCCGTCGAGGGCAGAGGCATCGCGCAGCTGAAAGTGCTGGCCCTCGATGTCAAGTGCAGTCTGAGGCGGGAGGGCGTAGATCGTGTCTGCCTCAGGCACCATGCCGTCCGTAATGGCCTGCACCGGCCGGTCGGTGTGCGGTTGAAGGATCGCCGCCAGGCTGCTTTCGCGATCGGAAGGCAGAGGCAGGAGGACCACGTACGCCATGCCGGTATCGGGCGGAAGAGCGTCGAAGAAGGCCTGGATTGCCGGCAGGCCGCCGGCCGAAGCGCCGAGGGCGACGATCGGCACGGCTCCGTGCGGCGTTGCGCGTCGACTGTGCGAGGAAGAGCCGGTGTGCGAGGAAGAGCCGGGGGCAGGCATGGGGCCGAGACGAGCACATCTGGCAGAAAAGCGAGAGGCAGAACGGCCTCCCGAGCGAAGTCCGATGCCGTGACGGGACGGAGAAGGAGCGCGACGCCTGATTCGGAACCTTGCATTCTGGTTCCACTGGTTCACAAAAGATAAATCGAAATGTGCCGATTGTCCAGCCAAAGGACTTGGGCGAACAGGGGGCGTTGATCGCCCCGAACTTCTTTTCGCACGTTCACCAGCAGAACCAGCGACAGGTAATGCGCGATCGTGCCCACATGGTAGCACATCGCAAGCAGTGGGCCCGGTGGCTGCTGCGGCTGCGTACCGGCAACCGCCGCTGGCGCTGGTACCGCGTCGTGACCGACAACCACCTCGACCGCCCCGACAGCTTCATCCGGGGGGTCCTGCGGCGCCTGTGATGACGACGGATCCTCATCAGGGAGGCCCCCTCTCGGGAGGCGACGTGTCCGAGGCATTGGATCGCTGCATTTAGAGCCCCCAGAACGCGGCAATGCCGAGTGTTGTGACGAGGGCCAGGAGCACCTGCAACGGGCCGCCGACGCGAAGGTAGTCCGCAAAGTCGTAGCCGCCCGGGCCGTAGACGAACAGGTTGGTCTGGTAGCCAACGGGCGACATGAATGCAGTGCTGGCGGCGAAGGTAACCGCAAGGACAAACGCGAACGCGTTCGCGTCCAGCCGGTGGGCGGCGTCGACGGCTACCGGAAGGAGAAGCACCACACTGGCCTGGTTGCTGATTAAGTTCGTCATCAGGGCTGTCAGCACGTAGAACAGGCCGAGTACGAAGACGGTGGGGAGGAGGTCGGCGCTCGACACGACCACATGGCCGAGCAGGTCGGCGCCGCCAGTTTCCGACAGGGCTGTGCCGAGTGGAATGACGCCGGCGAGAAGGAAAATGACGTCCCACTGCACCGCGTCGTAGGCCTCGGCGGGCCTGACGGTGCCGGACGCAATCATCGCCACGACGCCGGCGAGCGCTGCGACCATGACGGGCAGCACGTCGAACGCCGCGAGGCCGACCACGGAAAGCACCACGCCGACCGCCAGCGGCAACTTCGCGGAGCGAAACTGCTGCAGCCCGAGCTCCCCCGCCACCAGCACGTTCGGATCGTCGGCCAGCCGGTCCACCTTCTCGGCCTCCGACTCGATGAGGAGCACGTCGCCGGGACGGAGGGTAAAGTC
Organism: uncultured Rhodothermales bacterium; assembly: GCA_964345695.1. Classification (GTDB taxonomy): domain Bacteria; phylum Bacteroidota; class Rhodothermia; order Rhodothermales; family Salinibacteraceae; genus CAYFSC01. Next base: position 12,635 of record CAYFSC010000022.1, read on the forward strand.
TGTGAGCCGCTCGTAGGCGATTTCGCCGCCGCGCCGGAGCGCCAGAACGGCCGACCGGTACCGATCCTGGAAGCGGGCCGACTCAACCGTCTCGCCGACGAGGTTGGAGCCGGCGGTGACGACGATCTCCACCAGCGTTTGGTCGGGGTCGAGCGTCTCCATGTCGGTCTCGGCGGCCACCTCGGGGACGAGGTCGATCCCTTCGATGTCGAGGAGGATGCCCAGCGCGTCTTCAGTAAGGCGGATCGTGAAGATGTCGCCCTCTTCGATCGGGGTCGACAGCGGCGGCTCCCGCTCGTAGGTCCCCTCCCGGATGAGTTGCGTGACGTTGGCCTCGAAATCCACCTCTTCGAGGGCCTCCTCGATCGTGAGCCCGATGAACCGCGAGCCACTCCCGATGATGATCTCCGTGAGGAATACCTCCTGCTTCGTCGATTCGCGTTTGCTTCGCGGGAGGACATGGGCGGGCGTGAGCCAGTGGCCGACCGTCAGCAGGTAGATGGCGCCAGTGCAGAAGACGATCAGGCCGAGCTGCGTGAACTCGAACATCGAAAAGGGCTGCCCGATCAGGTCCGCCGAGAGGCTGCTGGCCAGCAGGTTGGTAGACGTGCCAATGAGCGTGAGCATGCCGCCGGTCATCGAGGCGTAAGAGAGCGGCAGCAGCAGTTTGGAGGGCGAGGTCTTGTTTTCGTGTGCCAGGTCGCTCACCATCGGCAGCAGGATGGCGACGGCGGCCGTGTTGTTAATGAGCCCCGACAGCGGACCGACGAGGCCAACCGTCGCGCCGAGCTGCCGGTGCACGTTCTCGCCGGTGTAGGAGGCCACGGTCGACTGGATCCGCTGGACGGCGCCCGTTCGCCGAACGCCCTCGCTCAGGATCATCATCGCGAGAATCGTGATTGTGGCGGCGTTGGCAAACCCCGAGACGCCCTCGCTCGGCGTGATGCCCGTCCACGGCTCGAGCACCATGAGCGTGACCATGATGCCGAGGGCCGTTACGTCGATTGGCACCGGCTCGGTGACGAAGAGGACAAGCGCCCCGAAGATGATCAGAAAGACCAGCAGTGCGCCGACAGAGACGGTGGGCATCGATGTGGCGGATGTGCGTCGCGTTCTGAAAACGGCGGTGCAGTACGGCGTCAAGCGTTGTCGCCGACGTACTCGCACTCGCCGGCGCACTCCTCCTTGGGCGGGCTCTCGCCCAGCACCTGCTCGGGCTTCGCGCCGCTCCGAACGACAGTGGAGCCCTTGGCGCCCCGCTCGCGGGCCTGCAGGAGCAGGCGGCGTACGTCGTCCACCGATGCCGACGCCGAAAGGTTGACGGTCTTGGTGACGGCGTTATCCGCGTAGTTCTGGAAGGCGGCCTGAATCTGCAGGTGGCGCCCGGCGGACACGTCGTGCGCGGTCTGAAACAGGCGCTTCACCTCGTCGGGAATGGCGTCCATGTCCTGCAGCGATGAGTGCGGGCGGTCGCGAGCAGGTCCGGTTCAACGCATCAGTGGGAAACGGGCGGGAAGCGAAGGGGCGCGGTACGGCGGAGTTCCTGGTCGAGCCGCCCCGGAAGAGGGCGGAGACGTGTCTGTAGTCCCTTTCCCTACGTCGCTGCGAAAGCATCTACCACACCGCTCCTGGATTCCCGCGTACAAACCCGAGTGTAGAGGCATTGATATCTTGCTGTACCCGTCGCATCGATACCTGTTTGCATTCCCCCTCAAAAAGATCACGTGCCTCATGTCTGTTGCCAAGTCGATTGAGATCCTTGCGCAGGGCGATACGCTGGAGGAGGCCACCGAAGAGGCCGTCCGGCAGGCGTCCAAAACCGTCGACAACATCAAAAACGTGTACGTGGACGACTATCGCGGCATTGTGGAGGATGGAGAAATCCAGGCCTATCGCGTCCACACCAAGGTGACGTTTGTCATCAGCGAGTGACGGTATTCATGGGCCGGCCCGGAGGCCTTGTCTGGGCCCAGGCTGTCCCCCCGAAGGCAGGTTCTGTGCCTCGTCCGCTGCATTTTCCATCCAGTTCTGAAGCCGTAGCTATGAACCGCCGCCCATCGCATACGTCCCGCCCCGCGTCGTCCCGTGCGTCTGGCACGGAGGACGGCGCCGTCATCGTTCTGGATGACGAGGCCACCATCCGAGAGCTCACCACTCAAGCGCAGCGTGTGCTGGATCTTGAGGCGCACGCCGTGACCAACCAGAGCTTCTTCCGGCGCGTACACCCCGACGATCGCAACCGCATCGCCTGGGGCCTGATGACCATGGCCACCCAGGAGGACGCCCCGCCCCGCACCTGGCTCGTGCGCCTGAAAACCGGGCTCGGCCCCTGGCAGTGGTTCAAGATCGAGGCCGCGGGCTTCCTCGACGAAAATGCCGGCAACGCCCTGCGTCTGCACCTGTACGAGCGGGCCGCCGGCACCGCTGCTGAGTGACCGCGACGGGGTTCAGTCCGCCAGCCGGTACTCCGTCCGGAAGGCGCCGAAGAGATCCAGGTAGTCCTCGAGGAGGCGGGCCAGCAGGAAGCGGTCTTTTACGGTCTCCCGCGCCCGGGTCCCGAGTCGCTGCCGCAGGGCCGGGTTGTTGACGAGCTGGACGATGCGCTCTGCGGCCTCCTCGACCGACGACACGAGGAAGCCATTCTCTCCGTCCGTGATCTGCCGCCGGATGCCGCCCACGTTGCCGCCGACGACGGCGGCGCCTTTCCACATCGCCTCGGTCACTGTCAGGCCGAAGCCTTCGCGGAGCGACTTCTGCAGCACGACGGCGGCGCGGCGCTGTAGGGCGTTGACGAGGGCTGTGTCTTCTTTGCTCAGGATGATGATGCGCTCGTCCTGCTCGTCCAGCAGCGACTCGTACATCTCCTCGCCCTCCGGGTCGTCGGTGGCCACGTTGCCGAGCAGAACGAGGGTGGCATCGATCGCGCGGCGCGCGATCTTAAACGCCTCGATCACCCCCTGCGGATCTTTCCAGCGGTCGAAGCGCGAGATCTGCACCACGAGCGGCCGGTCCTTCGGGATGTCGTAGTGGTCGAGCCGGTCCTCGATCTCGGCCTCGCTGAGCTCCTTGTTCTTGATGGAAAACGGGTCGATGGCAGGCATGAAGAACCGCTGCGGTGTGCGCAGGGGCTGCCGGTAGGCCTCCAGGCTGAACAGAGCCGCGTCGTATTGCTCCACAAAGCGCTCCAGATACGACCAGAGCTCGTCGTTCCGGCGCGTCATGTCGACGTGGCACCGCCAGATCCAGGGTCCTCCCTTCCGGACGTGCTCGATCATTGGGAGCGGCTGGGGATCGTGGATCACAACCCGGTCGAAGGACCGAAGGCGCATGCGGACGGTGTTCTTGAAAGCAATGTCTTCGTAGATTTCCTTCTTCAGGTCCGTCAGGTTGATCGAGGCGCCCTGCAGGGCATTGTGGATTTTCTTGGTGACGTTGAAGAAGTCGGGCGCGCCCTGGATGACGTGCCACTCGGCCCGCAGATCGCAGCTGTTCATGAGCAGGGTGAGCGGGTCCAGCAGCTCGGCCACGCCGCCGCCGTAGAAGGTGGAGTTGACGTGGGCCACGCGCAGGCCGTCGAGCGCCGCAGCCTTTTCCAGGATGCGGTCAACGGCTTCGCGTCCGATCAGCGGTTCGTAATCCTCGACGGTGACGAGGCGACGGGCGCGTTCGGTACGTTTGGTCGTGCGAGTCATGAGACGGAGGCGGTCGATGATGAGGCGTGCAGCGCCTCGAAGCCGGCCGTGATGTCCAGCACCTCCTCGGTGATGGCGTTCTGGCGCTGCCGGTGAAAGCGGGTCTGGAGGCTGTCGAGCCGCTCCTCGACGTTCGTTTCGGCGCGCTGCATGGCGGCAAGGCGGCTGCTGTGTTCGCTGGCCAGCGACTCGGCAAGCGCGCGGTACAGCGAGACAAAGAGATACTGGCGGACGAGGGCCGCAAAGAGATCGTCCCAGTCCACGCGGAAGGAAGGCACCATACGCGTCGGCCAGTCGTCCTGCTCGATCTGGGCCAGCCACGCGCGGTCGAGCGGAAGCAGCGACTGCGTCTGCACCGCGTAGCTGGTTCCGGAGGTCAGTTCGTTGTAGACGAGAAGGACCCGATCTATAGACGTGTCTCGGCGCCACCGTTCGATGCGCACGAGCAGCTCCTGCACGCGGTGGCTAATCCCTTCGACTGACTCCGGGCCGTGGCCGTGAGCATCGGGCGGATGGCCTGCTGTCTCCAGTGCCCCGCCCACGTATTCGCCCAGCGCCAGAAGGGTCACGCGCTCCGGGTCGAGATCCGACAGGCGATCGGCGGCGGCCTGGGCGAGTTGCTCGTTGAAGCGCCCGCACATGCCCCACGTAGACCCGAAGACGAGCGCCCCGATATGGGCAGTCGGTGTGGCATGCACGCCCGGCATCTCGCGAGGACGGTGGCGCAGGGCAATCTGCAGCCCGCGGCGGACGGTGCGGTCGTAGTCCTTCAGCGCGTCGACGGCGCTCTCGCACCGCCGGATGCTCGTCAGCGAGAGCACCTTCATCGTGCGCACGACGGCGTGCAGCGTCTGCGTGCTGTCGATCTGTCGGCGGATGGCTTCAGTCGTTTCCATCGGCGGCGTCGGGCATGAGGGAAGCAACGGCGTCGCGGGCCGCATCGAGAAGGGCGGTGCGCGCGCGGTCGTCCAGCGGGTCGCCGGACTGGATGCGAGCGGCAAGGTCGGGCATCTGCTCCTTGACGGCCGCCCACACCTGCTCCTGCGCCTCGGTCACCTGGTCGATCTCCAGGTCGTCGAAGAGACCCTCGGTGGTGGCCAGCAGAACGGCCACCTGCTCGGCGACCGACTGCGGGGCGTACTGCGGCTGCTTGAGCACCTCGCGGACGCGACGTCCGTGCCGGAGCGTCTGCCGCGTCTCCTCGTCGAGCCGCGTGCCGAACCGCGCAAACTCCTCCAGCTCCTGAAACTGGGAGTAGGAGAGCCGCAGGTCGCCCGTCATCTCGCGGTAGGCCGGCTTCTGCGCCTTGCCACCAACGCGCGACACCGACCGCCCGACGTCGACGGCGGGCAGGACTCCCTTCTGAAACAGCTTGGGCGAGAGGAAGATTTGCCCGTCGGTGATCGAGATCAGGTTCGTCGGGATGTAGGCCGAGATGTTCTGGGCCTCGGTCTCGATGATGGGGAGGGCCGTGAGCGACCCGCCGCCGTGGTCGGAATCCAGGTGCGTTGATCGCTCCAGCAGCCGCGAGTGGATGTAGAAGATATCGCCGGGGTACGCTTCGCGTCCCGGCGGACGGCGCAGCAGGAGCGACAGCTCGCGGTACGCCCGGGCATGGCGCGTAAGATCGTCGTACACGACGAGGACGTCGCGCCCGGCTTCCATGAAGAACTCGGCGATCGTCATGGCGGCGTAGGGGGCCACGAACTGAAGGCCGGGCGGCTCCTCGCCGCTGGCGAGGACGACGGTGGTGTAGTCCATGGCATCGTGCTCGTGCAGGTCGGCAACCACCGAGGCGACGGCCGCGTCGCGCTGCCCAATGGCGCAGTAGACGCACATCACCTCGGTGGAGCGCTGGTTGATGATCGTGTCGAGGGCGATGGCCGTTTTGCCCGTTTGGCGGTCGCCCAGGATCAGCTCGCGCTGGCCCCGCCCGATGGGAATGAGCGCGTCGATGACCTTCAGGCCTGTTTGCAGTGGGGTTTCGACGGGGGCGCGGTCCATAATGGCGGGGGCTTCGCGCTCGACCGGCCGGCGCTCGGTGGCGCGGACCGACCCCTGCTCGTCGAGCGGACGGCCCAGCGCGTCGACCACGCGGCCCACTAGGGCGTCGCCCACGGGCACGTCCAGAATCCGGCCGGTGCGGTGCACCTCGTCGCCAGCGTCGAGCCGCCGGCTTTCGTCCAGCAGCACGACGCCCACCTCGGTCGGGTCGAGGTTGAACGCCATGCCGCGCTGCCCGTCCTCGAACGCGAGCAGCTCCTCGGACTGCACATTGGGCAGGCCTTTGACGCGCGCAATGCCCTCCCCGACGTACGTCACCGTGCCGACCTCCTGCACGAACAGGCCGGACACTTCGCGCTCGCGGCTCGCTGCCAGGGCATCGAAGGCCACGTCGAGCACATCCCTTAGATCGGGGGCCGCGTCGAGAGGGGCGGTGGAGACAGGCATGAGAGCTTCGTTCGAGAGCGGGGAGCGAAAGCAGTGGGATGGTCGGGACAGACGGAGGCAACGGGCGCCAGTCATCCGGTCTCCGGGGCCGACGCCGGGGCCCTGCGTGCCGCCTTCAACTCGGCGTCGAGGCGCTCGCGGACGCCGTCGACGAGATGGCTCAGGTAGCTGTCGAGCGTCCAGGCCACCTTGCGGTCCTCGACCCGCAGCTCGATGCCGAATCCCAGGGTGGCATCGGTGTCGGCGGTGAGGTGGAGGTCCTGCTCGGCATGTGTGCGCAGCGCCGCCCGAATGCGGTCCTGCTGCGCGTCCGACAGTCCGAAGGCGCTCCGCACGGTGGCCGCCCCCTCGGCCGCACGAAGCGCGTCGGCAAGGGCCTGCTGGGCCTCGCCGTCAAGGCTGCGCAGCCGCTCCAGGAAACGGTCGAGCGACTGCGCCTCCAGGTCGGCGTCGGCCAGGTCGGTGAGGGCGCGCCGGGCGATGGCGACGGTTTCGTCGACGGCGCGCTCCGAGAGGGCCTCCAGGAACGACGCCCGGTCGCGCTCCAACGCCTCGCGCCATTCCTGCTCCAGGTCGGCGATCTCCTCGCGGGTCTCCTCGATCAGCGTCTGGCGGCGCTCCTTCGCGGCCGTCTCGGCGTCCGCCAGCTTCTCGGTCCGGTGCGCCTCCAGTTCGTCCTGCATCGAGCGGTAGCGGTCGGCCTCCTGCTCTGCCTCCGCACGCTTCTCTTTCGCCTCCCGCAGGCGGGTGTTGATGCGGGCCTCCCGCTCGTCCATGGCGTCGAGGATCGGGCCGTAGAGAAACCGCTTGAGCAGACCGATCAGGATCAAGAAGTTAACGATCTGCGCGCCAAATGTGAACCAATCAATTTGCACGGTTAGCCTGCGGCTTGCTGAATGACGTAGTCCCAGAACGGGTTGGCGAACACGATGATGAGCGCCACCACGAAGCAGTAGATGGCGGTCGACTCGACCATGGCGAGTCCGACGAACAGGGTGCGGGTGATGGTGTCGGCCTCATCCGGCTGCTGGGCCATCGCGTTCATGGCTTCGGAGAGGGCTCGTCCTTCGCCCAGCGCTGGCCCAATCGAGCCGATTGCAATGGTGAGGCCGGCAATAATGATTGAGACCATGCCGATAAGGCTTACGTCGTCCATGGCAGTGCGGGAGGTCGTTGATGAATGAAGTCAGTAGATTGCGTGGGGGCCAGGGAGCGTCTGAGACGCAGATGTTTCGGTGCGCTCCACCGATCGGGTTCGTCGTTTTGCACGGTTCGATCTTGGTTTCTCGTTAGGAAGCTGATTCTGCCGGCTCGTTCTCCGGGGGCCGCACCCGCGCCGCCGAGGCAATGTAAACCAGCGCCAGGACGGCAAACACGTAGGCCTGAATGATTCCGATGAGCAATCCGAACGCCTGCATCACGACAGGGAAGAAGAGGGGCGCCAGGCTCAGCAGAATGGCTACAATCAGGTTGCCGCTCATGATGTTGCCGAACAGGCGGATGGCCAGCGCCACGGTGCGCGACACCTCCCCGATGATGTTGAACGGAAGCATGAACGGCGTCGGGCGGATGTAGTGCGCGAGGTAGTCCTTCATGCCGCGATTGGCCACGCCGTAAACGGGGACGGCGATGAAGACGCACAGCGCCAGCGCTGCGGGGGTCGTCAGCGAGGCCGTTGGTGCCTCGAAGCCGGGCACGATGGCCAGCACGTTGCACGCAACGATGAACAGAAACAGGGTGCCGATGAAGGGCAGGTAGCGGCGCGGATCCTGCAGGCTGGCGGCCTCGATCTGGTCGAGGATGCTGCCCACCACCACTTCGAGCAGGTTCTGCCAGCGGGATGGCCGCGGGCCGGTCGTCAGGGTGCGCGTGACGAGCCAGGACCCGACCCCGAGCACCGCCATCACGATCCAGGTGAAGACGAGCGTCGCGTTGAGCGTCACGAGGCCCCATTCCCAGTAGATAATCTGGTCGGGACTGATGTCCATGGTACGTCGGGTTACGAGCGGGAGAGAGACGGTGCCGGCCGTACGGACCGGACGAGGGCGATGCGGGCGATCAGGAAGCCGAGCAGGCACAGGGCCAGCAGTTCCCAGCGGGGGCCCATGAGCCAGACCACGGCGTAGAAGCCAACGAGGGCTAGGGCGGCACGGGCGAAGAAGCTGCCGAGCAACAGGCGCTTCGGCCGCTGCGTGCGGTGCATCCGGCGCACGGTGAGCCAGAGGCCACCGAAGTAGGCCAGGCCCAGGGCACCGCCGCCCAACAGGGAAAGAACCAGCGTGAGGGCGTAGTTCATGGCGGATTCATCCGATTGCGGGGGTGGGTGCGAGGTGGCGATGCAGGAGCGGACGCACCACGACGCCGACGTACGCCAGAAATCCGAAGATCTGATGGCCGGGCGCGCCAAGAAGCGCCCAGCGCGCGTCGGCCAGGCGGAGCAGGAACCCGAGCAGAAAGTAGCCCACCAGCGGTGGCACGCCGAGGCGCTCCAGGCCGGGACGCAGCAGCAGGACCAGAACGACGACCCCGCCAATCAGCAGCATGTACAGCGCGTAGTCTATCTCCATTATGTCTCTCGCTGACTTTCAGATCGCACCCAGTACCAGGCGTTCAGGGATCCCAGGCCGATGCCCATCACGAGGAGCATCAGCGTCCACGAAAAGCGGGTATCGTAGCGCGCGTCGACCCAAATACCCGCGGCCAGGCACAGGAGCGTCGGGATGGCCACCGACCACCCGACGAGGCCGAACATGCCCATTCCGAAGAGGATGCCGGGACGATCCTCTTCGCGGGCTTTCTGCTTGCGCTTCTCCTTCGACCGAATGGTTTCCGCAAACTCCTCATGGTTGTCGTGGGACGCGTCGGTCATGGCTACTGAAAGCACCAAAGCCTTGGGGGAAGGAAGTCGGGCAACGCCTCGGAGCCGACTACTGGGTGTCGACGAAGCTGCGAATGACCTCGGATTCCAGCTTGGCCAGGGCGGTGCGCATGGCCTGCTCGCGCTCGTCGATGTGCTGGAACCGATCGCGCACGGTGCGTTCCAGGGCGCCCAGCTCCGGCCCGACGACCGCGTCGCGGACCGAAACGCGCACCTCGCGTCCGCACTTGACGAGCAGGCCCTCGTCGACGGCGACGAAGACCTCGTCCTCCGCCGCGTCGCCGGTGGGCACGAACGAGAGGATGCCAGGAACGAGCGGGTCCACGAAATCCACGTGCCGGGGCAGCAGGCCAAACGACCCGCTTTGGCCCTCCGCGACGATCTTCTGCACGGTCCGCTCCAGGAGGACCGTTTCGGGAAGAAAAATGCGTAACTGCATGGAGGTGCGATCCGTCATGGGGACGCCTTCGGGGTGGGTTCGGCATCGTGCTGGTGCTCGGCCTCCTCGACGCGGCCGATCATGTACAGTTCACGCTCGGAATAGTCGCTGAACGCGTCGTTCAGGATGCGCTCGCAGCCGCGGAGGGTGGCCTCCAGCGGCACTGCCTGCGCTTCGCGTCCCGTGAAGGCTTCCGTCACCGCAAAGGGTTGCGTGAGGAAACGCTCCAATCGCCGCGCCCGGTTGACGGTCTGCTGGTCCTCGCGGGACAACTCCTCCATCCCGAGCATGGCGATGATGTCCTTCAGGTCTTCGTACTGCGACAGCGTCTCGCGCACGGCCCGCGCCACTCGGTAGTGTCGCTCCCCGACAACGCGCGGGCTGAGCATGGTGGAGGTGGACTCCAGCGGGTTGATGGCCGGGTAGAGCCCCTGGCTGGCGCGGTCACGAGACAGCACGATCGACGCCGACAGGTGCGTGAACGTGTGCGTCACGGCCGGATCGGTGAAGTCGTCGGCGGGCACGTACACGGCCTGCACCGACGTGATGGAGCCCGTCTTCGTGTTGGCGATCCGCTCCTCCAGCCCCGACAGTTCGGTGCCCAGCGTGGGCTGGTAGCCGAGGCGCGACGGAAAGCGGCCCATCAGCCCCGACACCTCGGTGCCGGCCTGCACGAACCGGAAGATGTTGTCCAGGAGCAGCAGTACGTCCTGCCGCGCGTCGTCGCGGAAGTACTCGGCCATGGTGAGCGCGGCGTGCCCCACGCGGAAGCGCGCGCCTGGCGATTCGTTCATCTGGCCGAAGACGAGCACCGTATCGTCCAGCACGCCGGCCTCCTGGATCTCGCGGTACAGCTCTTCGGCCTCGCGGCACCGCTCGCCGATGCCGCAGAACAGGCTCACGCCCTCGTACTCGGCCACCATGTTGTGAATCATCTCCATGAGCAGCACGGTCTTGCCGACGCCGGCCCCGCCAAAAAGACCGGCCTTGCCGCCGCGCTCGATGGGAGCCAGGAGGTCGATGGCCTTGATGCCGGTGCGCAGGATCTCACGCTGCGTGGCCTGCTCAGTGAGAGGCACCGGCCGCCGGTGAATGGAGCGGCGCGTCGCGTCCTCAACCGGCGGCTTCTTGTCGATCGTTTCCCCCCGCACGTTGAACACCCGGCCCAGTGTGGCGCGCCCCACGGGCACCTGAAGAGGATGACCGGTGGAACGGATTGCGGCGCCACGCGCCAAGCCCTGGGTGCGCGACAGGGCGATACCCCGCACGGTGTGTTCGTTCACGTGCTCCACGACCTCAACCACGACCGGCTCCTCGTCTCCCGCCCGCAGCTCGTGGTGCACTTCGGGCAGCCGATCAGGAAACCGAGCATCGACGACGCTGCCGCGGACGGAGACAATGGTTCCCTGTGGCGCCGAAGAGGGAGATCGGGGCGGAGCGTCCATGCAGAAGGTGAGGCCTCAGTGCGCGAGGACACGGCGGGCGCGAGACGGGCGACACCGCTCTGGGTCGCCGGCCCGTCTCCTCGACCATGCGGTTCGATCCCCCAGAATAGCGGACGGGGGAAGGCTTCTGTGTGGGGCCCGTTCGGATCTGTTTGTCAGGAAAACCCCTGCACGGGATGGACGCATTTTCCTTCAGCAGAAGGGCCGTCGTGTGGATCTCTTGGAAGACCGGCCGCCGTCCACGGGTCTCCGCCGTATGTGTCCACTTGCGCCGGGAAAACGCGCGCTGCGGCCGCGCGCAGTGTGGGATATTGTTCTACATGGGAGGTTGAGCGCACGACCGGCCGTCGCAGGGGGAGAGCCTGAAACGAAGCCGCTCTCGTCTTCTGTTCACATCAACCGCCTGCAGAGGTCCACTCATGCATCCCGGCAGGGAGAAGAGGCGTAAATACAAAACAACATCTGATTATTATGGCCGATCAAGACATCACACAGCAGGACATTCCGCCTGGAATGCGCCGCACGGTGCACACGACCAGCACCTGGCTGAAGCACATCGCCGAGGAGATGGGGCATGGTGACAAGCAGGTGGCCTATCATGCCCTCCGCGGAGTGCTGTTTGCGATGCGGGACCGTCTTCCTGTCGAAGAGGCGTTCGACCTGTCGGCGCAGCTTCCGGCCCTCGTCCGGGGCGTTTACTTTGAGGGCTACCGTCCCTCCGGCAAGCCGGAGACCTACCGGAGTCGGGACGAGTTTCTGGAGCGCGTCGCCCACGAATTGGACGCCGTGAACGGGTATGGACCGGAGGCCGCTGCGCGCGCCGTGTTTGCGCTACTCAACGAAAGGGTGAGCGCAGGCGAGATCGACGACGTGCGCCACATGCTGCCGTCCGCCATCCGCGCCCTCTGGCCCGAGGCATAATGCCGGGTACAGACGCACGGCGTGGGCTTTTGCGGTCGGACCACAAGAGTCCGTTGCACGATTGAGAACCCTCAACGTACGAATTTTCAGCAAGCGACGACTGGATATGAGAACAGACATTCGCAACTGTCATCATCGGTACGTGTCGTGGGCAGCCTGGGTGGGAGGGCTTCTCGCTGGCATCCTCCTGCTTCCGGCCTGTCAGGAGCAGGGGCAGGACAGCCCCGATGTGCGCACGCGCCCCGCGGATCTGGTGGAAGCGCCGTCGGAGCACCTCGGCGAAACCGTGGCGATCAGTGGCGAGGTCGACCGCGTCATCACACCGCGCAGCTTCACGGTGGGCGGCGACGACTTCGAACGGGACCTCCTGATCGTGAGTGCTGAGCCGATTGCAAAGGTTGAAGGACGGACCGAAGAGGTGCCGCTCGCCGGACGCGACATCGTGCAGATCACGGGGCAGGTCCAGCGGTTTTCGCCGAGCGAGTTCGGGCAGAAGTACGACGTGCGCCTTCCGGCAGACGTCGCGGCGGAGTTCGATGGAGAGCCCGTCGTGGTGGCCCAGCAGGAGGCCGTCCCGATGCACGGCATCGTGGTGTCGCCTCGACTTCCGGCAGAGAACATGGGTACCGTGAACGATCTCGCCATGGCCACCGAAACAGCGGAGCACCCGGGCCTCCGGGGTCGGGTGGGGGCCTTCCCCAGCGCACCCGTCCAGGAAGCGGTTCGAGATCGGATGTTCTGGATTGGAACGGGAGAGAATCAGCGTCTGCTGGTCGTCGTCAGTCCTGTATCGACGCCCCACATGGAGGGAGAGAATGCGCAGACGCCCGAGACCGGCGAAGAGTGGATGCTCCAGGGCGTGTTTCAAGAGCTTCCGGCCCCTGGAATCCTACGTGCAGAGTGGGGGCTGAGCGACGACGTCATTGCGGAACTGCAGGACCACGAGGTGTACTTCAACGCCGTGTACGCCGAGCCGGCGGAGGGGTCGTGAAGCAGGCCGGAACCGAACTCTCGAACGGGGGCGGTTGGAACGTGCATCCCTCCGGCTGCCTTTCTTGCGGGGCCTCATTCACGGTCCGACAGGTCGACTCCTCGTTCCTCGAGAACGTCCAAGAATGTCTCCTCGTCGAGCACCGGCACGTCGTGCTCGTCGGCCTCGTCGCGCTTCTGGCCGGCGCCGGGGCCGGCCACCACGTAGTCCGTCTCGCCGCTCACGCTGGACGTGGCCTGGGCGCCGTGCTGCTCGACGAGACGCTGCACCTCGTTCCGCGTCCACCGGTCGAGGCGGCCGGTAAACGCGAGCGTGAGGCCATCCAGAGGCTGCTCGGTCTCGGCGTACGGGTTGGTGAGTTGGAGGCCCGCGTCACGGATCTCGTCGATCACCGTGCGGTTTGCCTCGTCGTCGAAGTACGCGGCGATGCTGTGCGCCACCTCGGGGCCGATGTCACCGATGTCCCGCAGTTCGTCCTCGGACGCCGCCATCAGGGCGTCGAGCGCGTCGAAGCGCTGAGCCAGCAGTCGGGCCGTCGCGGACCCCACGAGCGGAATGCCGAGCGCGTAGAGAAACCGGTCGAGGTCCTGGTCCAGACTGTTCTCGATCTCGTCGATCAGATTCTGGGCCGATTGGTCGGCGTAGCGCTCCAGGTTCAGCAGGTCGTCCTTCTCCAGGTCGTAGAGATCCGAGATCTGTGTGATGAGCCCGGCGTTGATCAGCTGCTTGGTGCGCTTGTCGCCGAGGCCCTCGATGTCCATCGCCTCGCGGGAGGCGTAATGCTTCAACCGCTCGCGAAGCTGGGCAGGACACGTCATGCCGCCCGTGCAGAAGGCTCGTTTCTTGTCCTCGCTCAGCACGATTTCCGAGCCGCAGACGGGACATGCTTCCGGGATATGGTACGGTTCTTCGGTGCCGTCGCGGTCGTCCGGAATGGCCTTGACGACGTACGGGATGACGTCGCCGGCCCGCTCGACGAGCACCGTGTCGCCGATCCGGATGTCTTTCTGATCGATCTCGCTCTGGTTGTGGAGCGAGGCGCGGCTCACCTCCACGCCGCCGATGTGCACGGGCTTCAGCTCGGCTACGGGCGTGATGCGGCCGGTCCGGCCCACTTGCACCTGCACGTCCTCAATTGTGGTGGTCGACCGTCGAGGAGGAAACTTGTACGCCACGGCCCACCGCGGATCGCGATCGCGCACGCCGAGCGTTTCGTGGGCCGAAAAGTCGTTCACCTTGATGACGACACCGTCGATCTCGTACGGCAGATCGTCCCGCTCGTCGGCCAGCGCGGCGTGATGGTCCAGCGCCTCGTCGATGCCGT
>CAYFSC010000023.1:0-23857 GCA_964345695.1 uncultured Rhodothermales bacterium
TTATGTCAACTCCGCACACGGCCGAAGGCCGAGAGCCCGAAGGAGCATGCTCCGGGTGCGGACGAAGTACATCCTGCAGGCGGATTTGGGTATGGATGTGAGAACGTGTGGAGGAATGGAAGCGAAGGACCTCCACACCTCCATCCTTCCACACCTCCGCCCTGAACGAAACGTGCGGAGTGCGTATTACCCGCTCTGCCCCACGCTCCAGATGACGAGCGCCCACCCGACGAGAAACGCTACGCCGCCGAACGGAGTGATCGCGCCGAGCCACGAGGTGTCTGTGAGCACGAGCACATAGAGACTGCCGGAGAACAGCACAATGCCGACCAGAAAGCAGATACCGGCCCACGTGACGAGCGCTCCGGGCGTCTGCGCGGCCCACCAGCCGACGAAGAGCAGGGCGAGGGCATGGTACATCTGGTAGGTGACGCCTGTCTCGAACGTCTCAATGCGCTCTGGAGACACCCGTCCCTCCAGCCCGTGAGCACCAAATGCGCCGGCGGCCACGGCCAGCCCGGCGAGCACCGCACCGGCGAGCAGAAAGAATCGATTCATGATGTCCAGTCGTCACTGCTGATTTCGATCCAATGCCGCATGCAGGGAGCTACGTGCTCTCGCCCTGCAGTAGCTCCTGGAGCATCTCGATGTCGGAGGCATCGCCGTCCTCCGGGACAGATTCGGCTTCGGCCTCGCCCCACAGGCGCTCGATCTCGTAGTGTTCGCGCTTCTCGGCGCTGAAGATGTGCACCACAAGATCGACGTAATCCAGGAGCACCCACTGCAGGTGGTCCATGCCCTCTCGCTTCCACGGACGCTCCTCGCATGCGTCTTCGATGTCGTCCATCACCCCATTGGCGATGGCACGGATCTGAAGATCAGCGTCGCCGGTGCCGATGACGAAGAAGTCGGCCATGCCGCTGACAGAGCGCAGGTCGAGGACCATAATGTCGCGCGCTTTCTTATCGGCCATGGCGTCGATGGCGTGCACCGCCAACTCGTACCCCTCGTTGCGGGGCACACGGCGCTTGGAGACAGAAGGAGAGGAGGTTGTCTGGTCGGGGGAAGCCATACAGGTTAGGACATTGGTTCGGGTCGGTGATCGTGGAATGAACGTGCATGTCCACGCGCGAATGCGGTGCAACGAGACTCATTCGCGTGTAGAAGCATGGGGACGACGGTTTGGTAGCGTCACTGTGATTGGAACGGACGCATCTTCTGATAGTCCTCGCCGATGACGATCGTGGCGTCCAGGTACAGGTCGCGGCGCACTTCTTCCCGCACTCGGCTCTCGGGCAGACCCAGGGCACGGGCGACCTTCCGAGCCGATTCCGGATCGCCAACACGGTCGATGACGAGAGACTTCTCCTGGTCGAACGTGTGGTAGTTGCCTACGTCGACCACGTCGAACCCTTGATCGCGCAGGAACTGAGTGGTGTGCGCGGCAAGGTGGTCGATTCCGCATCCGTTGCGCACCTCGACCTGGATGATGTCGCCGACAAGCTGGGTGGAGTCGGAGGCGCGCGTCGGATTGGTGCGGGGCGTCGTGGTGTGCGCGACGAGGGCGTACAGCAGAACCAGCACGCCCACACCAACGGCCAGAAGAGCCGTGTTGAGGAGACCATTTGTGAGGCGAGAGGACCACGTGCTCATCAGCACCTACAGCCGGCGTCTCAGCAAAGCATACAAGGGGAGTTCGTGCCGGAACGCGCCCTGCCTGCCGTGGGGTCATGCCACCGAGCGGCTAGTTCTTCCAGAACAGGTCGTTGGAGGGCGTGCGCGTCTGCATCGGACTGTAGCGGTTGCCGGACCCGTACCGACCGTATGGACTCATGTAGCGACCATACGGGCTCTGCTGGATTTGCAGGCGGAACTGCATGTTCTCGGAGGGACGGTACGCCACCTCGGCGTTGCGGAGAAAGACTTGGGCCCGTTCCTGCCCCAGCGCGTTGGTGCCGCCGAGCGAGTGCGCCACCCCGACGTCCACACGAGCCGCCCACTCCTGGTTGAACTGCCACATCATCGAGTTGGTGTACATCCCCAGCGAGGCGTTCTGCCCGCCGAACGACGAGAACGATGCTTCGTAGGAATGTGCCATGCGGAAGTGCTGGGCTCCGAAAAGCTGGCTCAGGGCGTCGACGGCTGCTTCACCCGTGTCGTACAAGCGGGTGGGAACGGAGTCTGACGCCGAGGTGCTACGAAGCTGTGCTTGGGCCGACGGCGCTGTAAGCGCGAGGACCAGCACGAGGCACAAAAGAGGAGCAAACGTGCGCATGGGGATTGCTCGATTAACGAGAAAGCCGGGTGTGTAAAAGATACCGTGCTACACGGGCGGATTCAATACCTTCCGCTCCCTGTTTTTGTTCGCCGCCCACCGAAGAAAATGTGACGTCTCCGCGAGGACCGGAGCGACCCATCCATCAACAGCCTGCAACCATGGTCCTTCTGGGTGTCGAAAGCTCGTGCGATGATACGGCCGCAGCGGTGATCGCCAACGGTGCCGTGCACTCGAACGTGATCTCCTCGCAGCACGCGCTTCATGAAGACTACGGCGGCGTGGTGCCCGAACTGGCGTCGCGCGACCACCAACGTCTCATCGTGCCAGTTGTGCAGCAGGCCCTCGCAGAGGCGGACGCGTCTTTCGAGGATCTCGACGCAGTCGCCGTTACGCACGGCCCCGGCCTGCCGGGCTCGCTGCTCGTCGGTCTCAGCTTTGCGAAGGCGTTTGCCTGCGGACTCGGGCTTCCTCTCCTGGGCGTCAACCACCTGGAAGGGCATGTTTACTCGGTCGACATCGAGCCGCCGCGTCCTCCGCGCCCGTATCTGTGTCTCATCGTCTCGGGCGGACACACGCAACTGGTGCTCGTGGAGGCGGACTTCCAACACACGGTGCTCGGCCAGACGCGCGACGATGCCGCCGGGGAGGCGTTCGACAAGGTTGCCCAGTTGCTGGACCTCGGCTATCCCGGCGGCCCCCCCATCGACCGTCACGCAGGGCGGGGCGACCCGACCTTCCACGACTTTCCGCGCTCGCGGCTGGACGGCTTCGACTTTTCGTTCAGCGGACTCAAAACATCGGTGCTTTACTACCTTCGGGACTTCTCGGACGACGAACGGGAGGCGTTGCTGAACGACCATCTCGACGACCTCTGCGCCTCGTTCCAGGCGGCGGTTCTCGACGTGCTGGTCGATGCCGTTCGCCGTGCAGCCGACTCCACTGGCGTGGAGCACGTGGCCGTCGTGGGCGGGGTCTCGGCCAACCGCAAATTGCGCGAGCGGATTGCGTCGGCGGGCGACGCGGACGGCTTCCAGGTGTACATGCCGGCCATGGAGTACTGCATGGACAACGCAGCGATGATCGCCACGGCCGGAGCGCTGCACCGCGGCGCCGGCCATACCAGTCCGTCTACGCTCGACATTAGCGCCCGGCTGGCGTTGTGAGCAGCCCTATCGAGAAGCCTTCGTCCGACGCGTCTTGGCATTCGAACGCAAAACTCGAACGGCGCCCCGAACGATGCGCCAAACTTGGGCGTACGCGAGAGTGAGGAGCACTCCCGCCTCCGTCCCTACGACCATCCAGTGCCAATCGTCTGCGCATGTCCCGGAAGTCGCTCGTCATTGCGGCCTTCGTTCTGCTTACCCTTGCCGGCTTTGCCGCCGGGTTAGGAGGATGGATGGTCTTCGGCCCCAACACGCCTGACTACACGGGGACGCGAACCGTCACACTGCCCGACAGCACCACCGACTCCCTCCCCGCCGTTGTCAACGCGCTGGAGACCGCGGGCATCCTGGCCTCGGCCACTTCGTTCCGCGTCGTCGCCCAGGCGACCGGATGGGACGCGCAGATCAAACCGGGCCATTACGCCTTCGAAAGCGGGACCTCGACCTACCAGTTGCTAGACATCCTGCGCCGCGGCCTACAGACGCCGGTACGCCTGACGATCCCGCCCGGCTCGCGTCCCGAGATCGTTGCGACAGTGGCAGCCCGCCGACTCCAGCTCTCTCGCGGTGCGTTTCTGGCGGCCCTTCGCGACACCGCACTCGCCCAGTCGCTGGGCGTTGAGCCCGGCCACCTGTTTGGCTACCTGATGCCCGAGACGTACGAGTTCTACTGGCACACGACGCCCGACCGGGTGATCCGCCGTGTCAAGCAGACGTTTGACCGCTTCTATGCGCGCGAACTGGCCAGCCCCGCCGACAGCCTCGACCTTTCCAAGGCCGAGACGCTCACGCTCGCTTCCATCGTCGAGTGGGAGGCGCTGCTGGACGATGAGAAATCTACCATCGCTGGGGTGTACCTGAACCGGCTTGACCGCGGATGGAAGCTGGAGGCCGACCCCACGATCCAGTACGTCTTGATCGACTCGCTCGGGGACCGTGTGCGGCGGGTGCTCTACAAACACCTTGACATTGAGCATCCTTACAACACCTACCAGGTGCGCGGCCTGCCGCCTGGGCCCATCACCAATCCGGCCCCGTCAACGCTTCGGGCCGTCGTACGTCCTGAACAGCACGATTACATGTACTTTGCGGCTGACGGCACGGGCGGACACACCTTCAGCCGAACCCTCCGCGAGCACAACCGCGCGGCTCGCAAGTACCACCGTCTTCTCGACAGTCGAGAGCGCGAGCAAGATCGGCAGAGCGACGGTGCGAACTGACTGGGCACTGGGGATACGTCCGGAAGCCCATACCGGGAACCCTGGATCTACCGGAACCCTGGATCTGGCAATCTGTCGACGCTCACTCTTCGGTCCTCGAAGCGATCCCACGGCCCAATTCCAGCCTGTCATTTCGAGTGCAGTCGAGAAATTCCCCTGCGCAGGCCGCCTGGTCCTGGGAGGGGCCCCGACGTTCCTCAAACCGACGTGCCTGAGAGGTTGAGATCGAGGCCCCATTCATGCAATCACACCTGACGCTGCACTAGAAGTGGTATCGGACGCCGATGAGGATCCGGTTCCGGCTTACCTCCTCGTTGACGAAAGAGGCGTTGGTGGACGTGTACGGGAGCGTACGATCGTCGAACCGCTGCTGCATCCAGCTCAAATCAACGCTAAGTTGCTCGCTAAGCTGGTACCCGAGCCCGGCCGAAAGATACGTACGGGAGCGCTCGTCCACTTCGTCTGTGCCGCGCAGGTTCAAGGATCCACCGAACGACTCCGCGTCGATCTCAGACAGGGACACCGGCGATGGCTGATAGGCGAACCCGGCGCGGATGGCAAGCGCGTCGAGCTGGTACTCGAACCCGAGGCGCGTATTCACCACCGGATCGAAGACATCCTCGATAAGGTCGTTTTCAGTGTCGAAGAGGGTGCCGTCCGTATTGTCGTCCAGTTCCAGCTGCGTCCAGTCGACGAAGATCGCGTCCGCCAGAAGGCGAAGGTCGTTGAGTTGCAGCGAGAGCCCCCCGCCGATGCGCCAGGGCGTCCGCACGTCGTAGTCGAAGGTGGTCCGGCCCACGTCCTCACTGGGGTCGTCGCCGTACGCGAAGCGGTCGCCGTTGTCGAAGCTGGTCTGTAGGCGGATGCTCGACTCCTCGTCGATCGTGTACCATGTCGGGGTTTCGATCGTGAGCCCGGCCCGCACCGATGGCGCAACCTCTGCACTGAGCCCAAAGCGCAGTCCAAAACCCGTAAGGTCGGATTCCAGATTGCGCGTCAGCCGCAGGCTTTCGAAGTCGACGGTGCCATCGGTGCCGTCGTTCTGGTTTAGGTCGTCGACCTCTTCGAACGTGTCCCGCAGATCGTACGTGCCGAGCGTCACGTTCGCCGCTCCCCCCACGAGCACGCCCGGCGACACCTCGACGGACCCGCCGACGTTCAACTCGCGCAGGGTCCCCTCTTCGCTGATGTCGCCTGCCTGCCGGAACTCCGTCCCGGGCGTGACGACGGGGAGAAATGCCTGGGCATCATTGCTTTCCCCCGGTTCGACAAATGCTGGAACGAGGTCGATGCCGAACGTCTGGAACGCGATAAACGAGAGCGGTCGGTTGATTTGCCCGTTGCCGTCCGGGTCGAAATCCACGAGGAACTCGGCGTCGTCCGTCGTGATCAACTCCTGGCCGAAGAGCAGCTCCTCAGGCCCCTCCCCCGGCGCAAACTGACGAACGTCCACCTCGTCGCTGAGTGGAAGGAAAAAGTCGGACACCGAACTCAACGCGTTCCGGTTGCTGAAGTCAAGGTCCCGCCCGAAGTGGCGCGTCTCGTTCAGCGCAGCCCCAACCACCAGCGACCCCTGCGTGGTGGGCACCTTGTAGGCAAGCCCGAGGTTGCCGATGCCGTATCCGGTGCGCGTTCGATCAATCGTGCGAGTGCCGAAGCTCGTCTCGTCGGCGCGGAACGTCGTGTAGGACGCCTCATCGGTGGTCAGGAGCGACCGAAACGATCCGCCGAACTGCGAGCGGTCGAGCAGCCCCAGACCGGCGGGGTTGGAGTAGAAGGACCCGTAGTCAGCCACGCCCGCAATGCTGGCCCCTCCCATGGCGGTGAGCCGCGGGCCCGTGGCGGGAGAGCGCTTGGCAAAGAACAGGGCATCGGTTGCCCCCTGCGCCTGCGTCGGTGTCGCGGTTCCTGCCCATACGACCACCAGCCCAACGGCACCAAGAAGCAACGGGAGAACGCAGTGACGGGACATCTTTCGTTTCGTCATAGGTCGTTACAAATCAAAGGGATAAATCAAAGCTCCAACGAGGCCGGAAGGCATAGAAATGGCCCGCGGCAGGTGTGCACGCGGGCCAATGGATGGGCACGCGGCGACCGACGGGAAACCGGCCTGCGTCTACCGGTTGCCGCCGCCTCCGCGACTGCCTCGACTCCGGCTGGACTCCGACTCCGAGGACGATCGGGAGCCGCGCGACGATTGTGCTCGCGAAGAGGACCCGGACCTCGACCGAGTGACGCGGCTGTTCGACGATTGCTTCTTGGTACGGGTCGCTCGCGTCTGGCGCGAATTATTGGACCGAGTGACTCGCGACCGGTCGCGGCTGGACGACCGCGATCGCTGGCGGAAGAGCGATCGCGTGCCAGTCCGGCGCTGCTGCAAGAGGTTTCGTTCCTGTCGCTCGTAGCGCCGGTCATCAAGGCGACTCGGTGTTTTCATGGAGCGGCGTCCGATGGTGACAACCCCGCGTGACGTGCTCTGTCGCCGATCGCGATCGACCCGGCGCGACGTTTGTGTCGATCCACTGCGCGTTCGGATGCTTCGGCTCTCACGGGTTCGCGTGTCGCGGCGCTGGGACCGCTGCGGTGCAATGCGCCCGTTTCCAGAGCGCGATGACCGGCGTACCGAGCGCTCGTTGCCGCGCTCGCTGCCCGACTCGCGCTCCGTGCGGCTCCGGTTGCGTCCGCGCTCGTTGTTTCCAGATTGACGGTTTCCAGACTGGCGCGTACGCGACTGGGTGGACCGTTCCTGACTGGAGCGCTCCGTGCGACGGACCGTCCGCCCGCGTTCTGCGGAGCGGCTGCGTCGAGTGGCCGAGCGGCCGATCGTCGAGCGCGTCCGGTCGCCACTGCGTCCGACGCGAGCCCCGGATCGGGACGTGCGGTTTGTCGAGCGTCCAATGCGACCATTGGCGTCCCGCGGAGCCGTCCGTGTCACGACACGTCCTCGCTCTTCCCGGTCGCTCCGCCGGTCTACGGAGCGACCGCGCGTCTCAGTGCGGGCCGTGGGCGAACGCCCTACCGCCCCGCGGGGCCGGTACGAACGCCGTGCAAAGCGCCCGGGTGGGCTCACGAATCCGTCGTAGGAGCTGTAGTACGAGCCATACCGGTACGGATGGAAACCCCGATACCCGGCGAAGAAGCGCGACCGGTGGTAGAGCGAGCTGCGGTAGAACGGACTACGATAGAACGGACTGTGGAAGAAGGAATCGTGGAAGAAGGGATCGTAGAACCGCCCAAATCCGATCCCGACCGACACGTGGAATCCCGAACGCGCGCCGAAGAACGGGTCATGGTAGACGGGGTCGTAGAAAAACGGATCGTAATAGGAGCGATAGTAGTGCGGCCGGTAATGGATGTAGACATCTCCGGTGTATCGCTCGTTGTACCGACGTTCGTTGTACCGATCCTGCCGGTACTCGGCACGGTACTCGTCCTCGTACACCGAGGTGTCGTCCCGCCGGTCGTCCGCCGTTTTCGTCGTTTGGAGCTGCGTGTAGCAGCCCGTCAGGCCCAGGACGAGCCCCACGAACAGCGCGACGATTCCGAAGTGCTTGAACAGCCGGGTTCTGCGTTCTGTGCGTTCCATGGTCGTCACTTCGGCGGTGATGGTAAGATCGAGTTGTGCGAACATCTACGTTTTGCAGCGCCAGAAGTTACGGTCGGTGCCGTTCTTCTCGGAACGGCTCCACAACGCCATGCCTCGGCCGGACTGCATTACACATGGGCCGCAAATACCGTGCATGTTCCCTGTCAGAATCCATTTTCTATGCCGCCCGAGCGGGCGGAGAAGTAACGGCCCCTCAGAAACGCAATGCGCCGAGACCGTCCGGCCTGTGAGGACCGTGTCTCGGCGCACGGAGCGCATTCGGAATGTCTACGGCGATGCACGGGGCTGTAGACGAAAGGGGACGCTGCGCTACTGATGCTCGTTCTCCTTCTCCCCGCCAGTGCGTCGGGCCCGCTGCCCCGACTCATTCCCGGACGACTCGTCTGAGGAACGGCGGCGCTCGATCTGCTCGGCGGCCTCGTTCACCCGCTCGATGGTCCGCTGCCGATCGGTCTGCCGACGTGCACGGCGCTGCTGCGGCGAGGCCTCATCGACGGCGCGGCGCGGACGATCGACGGTCCGGGCCCGGTGCTGCGGATGGGCAAACTGACGGCGGAAGTCCCGGAGCATATCGTCGTACTGGTCGCGGGGTACCGTCGTGCGCTCCGGAGCACGACGCGGAACGCGAATCGGCTTCAGGTTGGTCACCTCAATCGGCTGCGCTGCGCCAATGTCGGCTCCGCTCACCGGATCGATCCGGTCGACCGTGTGCGTGGGGGAAGTGGACGACTCCGACCCCTCATCGGGGCGATCCGGCGCCGGGTTCTCGTCCCGGATCGGCTGGGGACGCGGCACGTCGTCGGGCGCGTCCAGCTCCCGGTCGACACGGCGCTCCGCGGGCAGCGTGGCGGTGAGTGGTCCATGGTTCGCGCGCTCCTGCGGCGCGAGCAAGGCAAACGTCGGAAGGATCCAGAACTCATCGCGCGGAAACGCGAATCCGCGGCACACGCCGTTGAACGCCGGATCGTAGCTGTATGGATGGCAGAAGAACCAATCCGAATTGAAAATGTCGGATCCGGTAGAAGGATTGATGTCCAGATTCGCAATCCGCCGCTCGTTTGCAAGCTCGTAGTACCGAACGTCGTACCCAGCAAAGAACGGGTCGCCGAAGAAGGCGCCGTAGAACTCAGGGTGATTCGTCTTGAAATAGTGCACGCCGTCAGCGTACGTCGAATAACTGATCTCCACGTCTGCACGGGCACGAAGCAGCTTTGTGGCCTTCTCGATCAAGACCTGATCGGTCGTCTCCCCGGTTTGGAGCCCGGTGAGACCCGCCTCCTCCAGAGGGGACTCTTGGGCCTGCACGCTGGCCGGAATCAAAAATCCGGCAACAAGTACGAGGATGGAAAACTGCTTTGATACGAGTGTAAAGATGTGTCTTGGACTTAAGATCATTCGAGCCACCCTCTTTTAGATGAGATTGTCGCCTGTAGTGCTTGGGTTTCAATAAATCTAAACAATGGGTGTTCCGGTAAGTAGATGCCTGCGTCTCTTCCATTCAGCACCGCATCTGCAAAAATGACGAACACCCCGGCGTGTGATTGACTTGCCCACGGTATTCGCCCTAGTTTGGGACTTGAATCGAGACTGCTGGCGGTCCACCGCTGGCGGTTGTGTTCCCTCTTCCCCATTGACCTCCGCTCCACCATGGCAGAAGCAGTCACGCCTCGTGACGAGGACTACTCGCAGTGGTACAACGACGTCGTCCGCAAGGGCCAGCTCGCCGACAACTCGCCCGCTCGCGGGTGCATGATCATCAAGCCGAACGGCATGGCGCTGTGGGAGAACGTGCGCGACACGCTCGACGGCATGTTCAAGGACACGGGCCACGAGAATTTTTACTTTCCGCTTTTCATCCCGCAGCGCTTCATGGAGCGAGAGGCCGAGCATGTGGAGGGCTTCGCGAAGGAGTGCGCCATCGTCACGCACTCGCGCCTGACGACGGACGAGGAGGGCGACCTGATTCCGGATCCCGAGTCGAAGCTGGGCGAGAACTACATCGTGCGCCCGACCTCCGAGACGATCATCTGGGACACGTACAGCAAGTGGATCCAGTCGTACCGCGACCTTCCGTTGCTTTACAACCAGTGGGCGAATGTCGTCCGCTGGGAAATGCGGCCGCGCCTGTTTCTGCGCACGGCCGAATTTCTGTGGCAGGAGGGACACACGGCCCACGCCACGCGTCAGGAGGCCGTGGAGGAGGCGGAGCGGATGCTCGATGTCTACGCCACCTTTGCCGAGGAGTACATGGCGATGCCGGTCCTACAGGGTCGCAAGACGGCGAGCGAGCGCTTCCCGGGCGCCGTCGACACCCTCTGCATCGAGGCGATGATGCAGGACGGCAAGGCACTGCAGTCCGGCACGAGCCACTTCCTCGGGCAGAACTTCGCGAAGGCGTTCGACTGCACGTTCACGAACGAAAACAACGAGGAGGAGCACGTGTGGGCCACCTCGTGGGGCGTGTCGACGCGGCTCATCGGTGGGCTCATCATGACGCACTCCGACGACCAGGGGCTCGTCCTCCCGCCGAAACTCGCCCCGCACGAAGTCGTCATCGTGCCGATCTACTTCAACGATGAGCAGCAGGCCACCGTGCTCAACGCCTGCGAACGGATCCAGGACGAGCTGGCGGACGCGGGCATTAGCGTCAAGCTCGACGACGACGACACCCAGAAGCCGGGCTGGAAGTTCAACGAGTACGAGCTGCGCGGCGTCCCGGTGCGGCTGGGCCTCGGACCACGCGACATCGAGAACGACAACGTGGAGCTCGCCCGCCGCGACACGCGCGAGAAGAACATCGTGCCGCAGGACGGCATTGCCGAACGCGTTGCGGACCTCCTTGACGAGATCCAGCAGTCGCTCTACGACCGCGCGCTCCAGCGCCGCACCGACCGCACGCACGAAGTGGATGACTACGACACGTTCAAGGCAGTCATCGAGGAGGAAGGCGGGTTCGTGTGGGCCCACTGGGACGGCACCGAAGAGACGGAGGCCCGCATTCAGGAGGAGACGTCGGCCACGATCCGCCTCATTCCGTTCGACCGCGCGGACGACGAGCCGGGCGAAGACATGGTGACGGGCGAGCCGTCGGAGGGTCGCGTCCTGTTCGCCAAAGCGTATTAGTTCCGGGTTCGGAGTTCAGGGTTCGGGGTTCCGCGCCTTCTCGCCCTTCACCTCTCGCCTCTCTCCCCTTTGACCCGTGACCGACGGACAGCCTGACGCCGGTCCCGACGAGGCGAACGCTGCGGAAGCATCTTCCCGTGCGTCTGGTGGCGATGCGGAGGCCCATGCAGACGACGGGACCGAGCGGCGGGTGCCGAACGCGCCGGACGAGTACTGCCTGAACTGCGGGGCGCCGCTCTACGGACGGTACTGCGCGGAGTGTGGCCAGAAGAACGAGAAACGAATCGGACCGCTGGGCCACCTGGTGGCGGAGGTGCTGGACGAGCTCTCGCTGGACGCCCGGTTCTTTCGCACGATCAAGCGTCTGCTGCGCCCCGGCTTTCTCACGCGGGCTTACCTCGACGGCCGCCGTGCCGATTTCGTGCCGCCGCTGCGCCTGTTCGTGATCGTGAGCTTCGGGTTTATCATCCTGCTCGGGCTCGACAGCCGGGTCGAGTTCTGGCAGACGGGGTCGACCTCCCAGGTCGTGGTCGATACAGACAGCGTCGCGCAGGACGAGATCACCGCCCGCCTCGACAGTCTTCGCCAGGAGGGGTCGTGGCGCTCGACGCTCGAGGCCGAATTCCTGAGCGGAGCCCTGCAAGCCCGCGACAACCCCGAGCAGATTTCCCAGGTGTACGTGGGCCGCCTGTCGGTGCTCGTCTTTGCGCTGCTACCGGTGTTTGCGGCCCTTCTGAAGCTGCTCTACCGGCGCAAGTATTACGCCGCCCACCTCATCTTCAGCCTGCACGTCCACACGGTGGCGCTTCTGCTGGGAACGCCGCTCGTTGTGGGCGGCACCGTCTTTCGACTCCTTGCGGGAACGTCCAACCTCGGCGGAGTCGGTCCGTGGCTCGGACTAGGCGGCTTCACGGCAATTTCCGTCGCGGTGCTGATCTATACGTTTTTCGCTCTGCGTCGCGCGTACGGCGGCGGGTGGCTCCGTACGGCCGCCAAGTTCTCGGCCCTGGTGCTCATCTACTCCATCGTCGTAGGCGTCGGCTTCGTGATCTACACCCTCGGCGTGGTGCTGGTGGTGTGATACGGTTTCCAGACAGAGAATGTCGCTCTGATCGACTCGGGACAGATCGACGCGACCCTGTCTCGTTCGTTCGGACCGTGCAAACGTTCAACGGGGAACGTTGGCACGTTCTGAAAACGCGTCCAGAGCCTCCGCAGCTTCCCGAACAGCCAGGGCGTCCAGAGCCTACCGAGTGTTCAGAGACTCTGCCGACGCCGCTCGCTGCATGAGCGTCTCCTGCAGCCCGAGGGCGTCGTCCTCCTCCGGCGTGCCCTGCACGTACCGACCGTCGGGGCGGAGCTCCCAGGCGGTACGCGTGTCGTGGAGGGCCGCCTGGAGGTCGTTCCAAATGCGCTCTTTGTGGGTCGGATCCTGAATGGGCACGGCCGCCTCCACGCGGTCGTCGAGACGGCTGCGCTGCCAGTCGGCACTGCCCACGTACACCTGCGGATCCCCGTCGTTGGCGAACCAGAACACGCGGTCGTGCTCCAGAAAGCGCCCCACGATGCTGCGAACACGGATGGTGTCGCTGACTCCCTCCAGCTCCGGGCGGAGGCGACAGATGCCCCGCACGATCAGGTCGATCTTGACGCCGGCCTGCGAGGCTTCGTACAGGAGCTCGATCATCCGCTGGTCGCCGAGCTCATTCATCTTGGCGACCATGCGACCGGTGCCGTTGGCCTTCTGGTGCTCGATCTCCTGCCGGATCAAGCGAACAAACGTATCCCGCATGTCCTTCGGAGCCACAAGCAATCGCCGATAGTGCTGCTCGGGTGCGTATCCGGTGAGGTAGTGGAACAGGTTCGTCAGGTCGTACCCGATGTCGCGGTCGCACGTGAGCAGACCGTAGTCGGTGTATTGCCGGGCGGTTTGCGTGTTGTAGTTGCCCGTGCTCACGTGGCAATACGTGCGAAGCCCGTCCTCTTCCCGCCGCACGATGAGCGCAGCCTGCGCGTGCGTTTTGAGTCCCACGAGTCCGTAGGCGACGTGCACTCCGGCGTCTTCGAGCTGCCGCCCCCACGCGATGTTCTTCTCCTCGTCGAACCGCGCCTTCACCTCTACGAGAACGGCGACCTGCTTGCCCTGCTCCGCGGCGTCGATGAGGGCGGCCACGATCGGCGAGTCCTCGGAGGTGCGGTAGAGCGTCTGCTTGATGGCCACGACCTGCGGATCGCGCGCAGCGTCTTCGATGAAGCGCTGCACGCTGCTCGTGAAGGACTCGTACGGATGGTGCACGAGCACGTCGCCCCGGCGAATAACATCGAAGATCGAGGCGCCCTCGCGGCTGTCGCCGTTCCGATGCAGCCGCGAAGGCACGACGGGCGACCACTTGGGGAACCGGAGTGTGCGGTGGTAGCGCTCGCCCGGAACGTGGATATCGGCCAGGGTCGTGAGGTCGGAGTAGTCGATGAGTCCGTCGGCGGTGTAAACGTCCTCATCTTCGATCGAGAGCTTGTCCTGCAGAAAGGCGCGCACCTCCTCCGTCATCGTCGCGTCCACCTCCATGCGCACGACCGGTGCGAACCGGCGCTCGCGCAGCCGCTCGGAGATCATCTCCAGGAGGTCGTCGGCCTCTTCTTCGTCGCGCCGCACGTCGGCGTTGCGCGTCACGCGGAACGGGTACACGCCCCGCACCTCCATCCCTTTGAAGAGGGCCTGGATGTGATGGGCGATGACCTGCTCGATCGGCACGAACTGCAGTGGCGCGTCCAGCGGCAGCCACCGCTTGCGGGACGTGGGCACCTTCACGCGGGCGAAGTGCTGGCTCTCGCGCTCCGGATGCCACAGCACCACGGCGAGCGACAGGCTCATGTTGGAAATGAACGGAAACGGACGTCCCGGATCGACGGCCAGCGGCGTTAGAATCGGGAAGATGTTCCGGTGGAAGTACGTTTCCAGCTGCGCCTGCTGGTCGGCACTCAGGGTATCGATGTCGCGCACCTGCAGCCCGATCTCGTCGTCGAGCGCCGGAGCGAGCGTGTCCTGCCAGGTGGTGCCCAGAGCCGCGTACTGGCGGCGGATGCTCTGGCCGACGAGCGCCAGCTGCTCTTCCGGCGTCCGCCCGTCGGGCGACAGCGAGGTGACGCCGGCCGCCGCCTGCCGCTTCAGCCCGCCCACGCGCTTGCGCACGAAGCCGTCCAGGTTCCGGGCCGTGATGCCCAGAAACCGAAGACGCTCCAGCAGCGGCGTCCGCCCGTCGCGGGCCATCTGCAACACGCGCCAGTTGAAGTCGAGCCAACTCAGCTCCCGGTTGAAGTAGAGACTCGGATGGTCGAGCGGCGCCTCGGGCGGCACGGGCTGCGGCGTCACGGCGCACGACAATGGCGGCATGGGACCGGCCTCCGCGCTCGCGGGGGCGCTCGGCTCGTGAGTGAGAGACGGATCGATGGTGACGGACATACGGCTGCGCGGAAAAAGAGACAGAAGCGGAAGGCGGCAGGTGCGGCGATTCAGCACCCCCTCGATTGGGAGCAGTGTTCCGGAGGGCAGGTGGACTGACGATCGGGAGACAACGGGGTAGACCCGACCTGCCCGTCGGCAATCCCTCACTCCAGAAACTCGCGGTTCTTGATGCGCTTGCGCAGTTGATGCAGGGACATCATCTGCTGCTGCAGGCGCCGCAGGGCCTCGTCGTCGCCGTTGCGGTCGGCCTGGTAGATGCGCTCGCGCTGCTGGTGGATGGCGTCGTTGACACGGTCGAGTTTGAGCAGCGTCATCGCGCTGGCCGCGGCCTCGCGCGGCTCCTGATTGAGACGCGGCACGCGGATGTCCTTGCGCCGCGCCCAGTTCTCGGACGGTTCGTACTCGTTCATCATCACCGACGCCGCGAGGCTCTGCAGATCGTCGCCGAACTCGCCATTGAGCACCTTCTCAGACTGCACGGCATCGTCGTTGTACATGGTGACGAAGGTCTCCACCAGTTCGCGCGGCGTGCCCTCCGTAAACTCGTCGAGCGCCATGTTGCCGAGGATGAACGCGATCATCGGGCGGCCCTCCTCCAGCATCAGGCGGAAGAGGACCTTTTCTTCGGGCAGGGACTCGTCGGGCGCATCGACTTCGGGGGCCGGAGCCTCACGGGGCGGATGCTCGGCTCCAGCGGGAGCGCCCGCCTCGGCCGGCACCTGCTCCTTTTGCCGCTGACGGATTTCTTGGCGCTTCTGCTGGCGACGGTCCCGACGCTCGGCCTTCTTCTCGTGCTCCTCCCGCGCCTCTTCGAGCATGCGAAAGAGGTCCGAATCCGGCACGTCGACGACATCGCTCGTGCGCACGACATACTCGCGCCGCAGGTTCGGATCCGGGATTTTGGCGATCGACTCCATGATGTCGCGCTGCACCTCCACCCGATCCTCCGGGGTGTCGAGCTGCCCCCGACGCCGGGCCCGTTCGTAACAAAACGTAGGCAGGTCCTTTCGTGCCTCCGCGAGGTGGTCCGCGAAGGCCTCTCCCCCGTGGGCCTGCACAAACGAGTCCGGATCTTCGCCCTCCGGCAGCTCCACGGCATACGCGCCCATGCCCTCTTTCAGCGCCAGATCCATCGCCCGCTCGGCGGCCCGTCCGCCCGCCTCGTCGGCGTCGTAGAGCATCAGCACACGCTTGGCATAGCGGTCGAGCGTCTGCACCTGCTCGGACGTCAGGGCCGTCCCGCTCGATGCGACGACGTTCTGGATTCCTTCCTGGAAGAGCGAGAGAACATCAGTGTAGCCCTCGACGAGCAGCACCTCTTCCTCCTTCCGGATCGCGCGCTTGGCCTGGTAGAGGCCGTACAGGACTTCCTTCTTGTGGTAGACCTTCGTCTCCGGCGAGTTGATGTACTTCGGCTGGTCGCTGTCGCCGTTCAGAATGCGCCCCGCAAAGCCCAGCACCTTGCCGATGTGCGAGAAGAGCGGAAAGATGACGCGGTTGCGGTAGCGGTCGTAGTAGCCGCTGCCGTCGTTTCGCTCGATGATGAGTCCCGCCTTTTCGAGCGTCTCCGGCGGAATCTGCTCCTCGTTTGCCGCAGTGAGCAGCGCGTCCCAGGAATCCGGTGCGTAGCCGAGGCCGAACTTGGTGATTGTTTTCGGCGTGTATCCGCGTCCCTTCAGGTAGTCGAGCGCCGTCTCGCCGCGCTGCGTCTGCGTGAGTTGGCGGTAGAAGAACCGACCGGCAAACCGAAGGGCATGCAGGATGGACTCGCGCTCGTTGGCCGCCTCGGTATCGACCTCGTCCTCAGGGATCGGAATGCCGTAGCGCTCCGCGAGGATGCGGGCGCTTTCCAGAAAGCCGACGCCCTCGATGTCCTGGATGAATTTGAATACGTCGCCTCCATTTTGGCAGCCAAAGCAGTAGTACAGGTTCTGCTCCGGATCGACGCTGAAGGACGGCGTGCTCTCGTTGTGGAACGGACACAGCCCCTTGTACCGGGAGCCGCTCCGCTTCAGCTGCACGTAGTCGCCCGCCACGTCCACGATGTCGGCCGCAGCGCGGACCTCCTCAATGGTTTCGTCCGGAATGGGCATGGGAACGCGGTCAGTTGCGGCTCACGTTTGTGTGTATGGCATGTGTTCGCGCGAGGTCCGTCGGGGATGTGCGAGCCCTCTGGACGCTCGAAGCCTCCGCAGCGTCCACGCCTCCAGAGCGTCCAATGCCTCCCGAACGTCACCCCCGCGGGCCCGTGTCGACAGTCGTCACGGCCTGCGACTGATCTTCGTCTTCCACCGGCCCGATGTCCGGCTTTTCAGAGCACTGGCAGGACGACAGGCCGACGCACAGAAAAAGAGCGGCAAACGCGAGAAGTCGTTTCATGGAGCGCAGGGATGAATTCATGCGATGGGTGTCGTGTGTGGGACAGGATACCCGGCGGGGCGTTTCTTTCGCAACCCTTCAGCGCCGCGCCCGACAGAGATTTCACGCCGCCTCGGTTTACAATGGGGAGCCTACTCTGGAGATTTTTTCTTCCCTATGCCTTGGCGCTCTGTACGTGGCTGTGCACCCCGGACGGCTGACGGCGGTCCGCGGTCCGTTTGTGCCGCAGCACCGGGGCGGCTTTCTTGACGCTGCAGCTTTTCTCACACACTCAGTACGACTCTATGGACGACCTCCGCGACCGCATCACCGATCTCGTCGCGCAAGGCGATGAGGTCAATCCCGGCGCCGCCAAAAATGCCGTGGCCGATCTTCTTCGCGCGCTGAACAGCGGAGAGGTTCGCGCTGCGTCTCCCACCGACGACGGAGGCTGGACGACGAACGCCTGGGTGAAGAAAGGCATCCTGCTCGGCTTCCGCGTCGGGCGCATCGTCGACTATTCAACGGACGCCTTTCCGTTCTACGACAAGAACACGTACCCCGTGAAGCCGCTGCGCAAGGCGGACGGCGTGCGGCTGGTGCCGGGTGGGTCGTCGGTGCGCACGGGATCGCATCTGGCACGGGGCGTCGTGTGCATGCCGCCGATGTACGTGAATGTGGGTGCCTACGTCGACGAAGACACGATGATCGACTCGCACGCACTCGTGGGAAGCTGTGCACAGATCGGGAAGCGCGTGCATCTCTCGGCCGGATCGCAGATTGGCGGCGTGCTGGAGCCGGTGAACGCCACACCCGTCGTCGTGGAGGACGACGTGTTCGTGGGCGGCAATTGTGGCATTTTTGAGGGCTGCCGCGTGCGCGAAGGGGCCGTGCTGGCCTCGGGCGTGCAACTCACGGCCTCGTCAAAGGTGTACGATCTGGTGCACGAGACCGTCATCACGGGCACATCGGAGGAACCGCTCACCCTCCCGCCACGCGCCGTCGTCGTCTCCGGCAGCCGCGCCGTCGACTCTCCGTTCGGACGCGACCACGGCCTCTCGCTCTACGCCCCGATGATCGTCAAGTACCGCGACGCCTCCACCGAGGCCGCCACGGCGCTGGAAGACGCCCTTCGGTAGTTTCGGGTTCGGAGTTCCGAGTTTTGAGTTCGGAGTTCCGAGTTCCGGGGCCGAAGTTGGAGCTCTGGTACTCGGTCGGATTGGAAATGTCGCTACAACCGGAAGGGACGGGGCACGGCAGGCGCGTGAGCTTCGTCCGAGACGTGACAACGGCCGACGTTTCTGTTTCCGCATTCACGACCGGCTCAGTAACTCCGAGCGCGTCCCCCGCCATCGACACCGACACGTTGATTCGGAAACGGCATACGGTCAGCCTTCCGCGTTCGGCGTGGGATCCCGGCGGGGGCATCGGCCGAGGGATCGTGAGAATCGGCCTCGACGGCGGCGATGCCGGTTCGCTTGAGCGGCGCGCGGATCAGGCCTGTGAAGCTCTGATCGTCGGGGGCATCCCAGCCGTCCAGGCCGAACTCGATCGTCGACGGGTCGTCGCACCGGCCGACGGTCCGGCCCGTCAGATCCTGAATGAATTCGGCGCTCCGCTCGCCGAACGCGAGACGCCGAACTCGCAACTCCGACCTCGACCCTCACCGCGTCGCCACGAGCCAGCCGTAGCGCAGGGCGCCGATGCGGTACGCGAGCCAGAGCCGGAGCACGGTGCGCGCGAAGATGCGGTCCGGTTCGGATGAGTCCAACAGAAACCGCTGCACGTCGCGGTCGGTGGCGAGAGCGCGCAGCGCGCGTCCGATGACGACACTCCACGTGCGCTGCACCTGCCGGCTCACGTCGTCGAAGCGCTCGACGGTGAGTCCCGCATTGCGGGTCCACGTGCGAAGCGTCGAGGCGGTGGGCAGCGCGGCGAGACGGCCCTCATCGCGGATCGGGTCGAGCAGCCAGCGCCGTGCCCAGCCCGGCGGATCTTCGGCTGCCAGCCACGCACACACGACGAGCCGCCCGCCCGGACGCAGCATGCGCGCCGCCTCGTGGAGGACGCCCGATCCGCCGTCGATATGCGAGAGGCTCTCGATCAGAACAACGGCGTCGATCGACGCGTCGGGTACGTCGTTCGCCCGGACGTCCTGGAGCCGGTAGTCCGGGCGCGGACCCTCTACGATCTGTGATTCGGCGTAGGCGTGCTGCGCGTCCGAGACGGTGAAGGCCGTCACATGCGCGCCGTAGTCCTCGGCGAAGACCCGGGCCGGGGCGCCGTAGCCCGAGCCCACGTCGCACACGCGAGCGCCGTCTATGAGCCGGGCATCCTCCGCCACCCGGTGCACGAGATGCCGTACGGCGTGCGTCTGGTCCCACGACGGATCGGCCCAGAGGCCGTGATGAAGGTGCTCCCCCCAGAACCGCCGGTAAAAGCGGTCGAGCCGGTCATAGTGGTTCGCGACGGCAGACGGGCTTCGTTCGGACACGGCTATGTGTTGAACCAGGTGCAGGTAGAAGGAGTCAAGGACCCGTGGGGCACGGGCTGCGCACAACCGAGGAACGCCGCTCCCGGGCCCCCACGTTCCGCCTCTCTTCTTACTCGCCTCCGACCGCGTCAGTGCTCATTCTACGTGTTTTCAGTCTCTCCGCACCCGGTAAGAGCGCGATCGTCCCCGGGCTCTTTCGGATTCTCCGGAGAGAGGACACACAGAATCACGGTAGACGCTGCACTAAGTGCATCTCACGTCCCCTATCGTAATCGTTCCGCAACGGAACGGAGATGGTCGGATCCGTTGCGCCGCACGACCTTCCTCTGCAGTGGGGTTGAATCCACGCCCCCTGTTCGATTTGTTGGATGTGTTTGTCTTGTTCCTCTCTGCCCTCCCCCTCGTTCATGCCCGCCTCCCCCTCTCAGCAAGCCCGTCAGGATCTCATCACGCAGACGTGGGTGCTTTGTGCACCGACGCGCGGACACCGCCCGCACGACATCGACGAGGCCAGCGCCCGGGATCCAACCGACCACACCCCGGTGGAAGGCTGTCCGTTCTGCCCCGGCCACGAAGAGATGCTGCCCCGCGTTCTCTGGCAGTTGGATGCCGACGACAATGCCCCCTGGCGCACGCGCGTCGTGCCGAACAAGTATCCGGCGATGACTCCCGAGGCGTCGTCGGACGAGCAGCGATGCAGCCTCTACCATCTGCGCGGCGGCCACGGGCGCCAAGAGGTCATCATCGACACGCCGTACCACTACCGCTCCATGGCCCACATGGCCGTCAACGACGTGGATGCGGTGCTGCAGACCTACCTCGCACGCTACCGGCAGTACCGCGAGGCCGACGGCGATCTCATCCCCCACGTCTTTCGGAACCACGGAACGGACGCCGGCGCGTCGCTGCCGCATCCGCACAGCCAGCTCATTGCAACCCCGCTCCCCCCTCCTCACATCGAGCAGGAGGAAGCCCGTGCCCACGCCCTCCATGCCGAGACAGGGCGCTGCCCGTACTGCGAGATGATCGAGAAGGAACTGCGCGCCGAGGCGCGCTTGGTGGCTACGAACGACGACTTCGTGGTCTTCGTCCCGTACGCCGCTCGTGCGCCCTTCACCCAGTGGATTTTGCCGCGCACCCACGAGCCGGAACTCGGGCGGCTGGACGGGGCACAGCGACGAGCCCTGGCCGACGCGCTGCACGAAGCGACGAGCCGCCTGCACCAGGCCCTCGGCGACCCGGATTACAACTTCTTCTTCCGCACGGCGCTGGAGTATGAGTCGGAGGCCCCGCATTTGCACTGGTCGCTACGCATCCGGCCGCGTACGACCGTCGATGCCGGATTCGAGCTGAGCACGGGACTGAGCATCAACCCGTCGCTGCCAGAGCGCGACGCGGAGGTGTTGCGGTCCATCGCCTGAGGACGATCCTTCGCCTGACCTGAGAACGATCCTTCGCCGGCTACGAGGTCTCGTCACCGTCGCTCCCCGCCGTGGCCGACATCTCCCGGAGCCGGACGGTTCCGGTGCCGTTCAGGTACAGCCCCACGGCCCCGTCGCCGGCCACCGTGCCATCGCCATCCACCACCATGCGGTCTTCGACGAACGCCCGGCGCGTGGTGCCGCTGCCCACGATCCGAATGCGGCGCCATCCCTCCACCGCGTAGGTGCGTGTGTCGTACGTACGCAGTTGCTGCCCTTCGAGACGGCCCAGAAGCAGCCGATCGTCGTCGATACCGAGGAAGTCGTAGTAGTTCTGGCCGCGGACGTGGTGGGCAATGCGCACCGTTCCGTCGAAGTCGTCGAGGTTGAGGTTGACGCCGACCTCCACGTCGCCAAACTCGCGGGGAATGGTGACGAAGATGCGCGTATCCTGCAGCCGGAGGGCCAATCCGCGCTGCCCCGTGCCTTCCGGTTCAAACAGGGAGGCGCGCACCTGCGTGGGGTCGCCGCGCAGCCACTCGACCCGGTCCTTCCATCCGCCCGGCGAGGACGGAATCCACGTCCACCCCGCGTCGCGCATCGTAAGTCCCAATACCGAGTCGGGCACAGCGCCCGCCTGCGCGGTGGTGTCAGGAGTGGCGCGCTGCTGCTCCACCATTGCAACGCTCACGCCGTGGCGGTGCACCATCTGCAACCCGTTGCCAGCGGCCTGCCCCATCGGCCAGAGCCCGCAGGCCCCGATAAGCACGACGACGGTGTGCACGACGGTCTGCGAGAGCACGTCGGCGACCAGCGTAATTCCCAGCCGCAAAAGCGCGTAGATGCCCGTGTACAGCATCGTGTACCAGCTCCACGTCTGATGCTCCGTCAGCGTCGTGGCAATCGCTCCGTCCGGAACGGCCACGGTCTCGACGGCGCTCGTCCCGGTCACGTACGCCACCGCCGCCATGATGCCCGCCAGCACCCACAGCCCGGTGGCTGCGTGGAGGCCCCCGTCCCACCGCTTCCAGGACAGCGAGAGCACGTCGACCAGCACCGCAGCCACCAGCAGCACCAGTGGGGCGTGCGCAACGAGGAGATGAACATTCGAAATCCACTCGGGAAGCACGGGACGGATCGGTCGATGACGAGTACGGAGGACGGCACACCGTTAGGATGACAATAACTGTGCCTATGCTCGTCGCGGGTTGCGGATCCCGACAGCCCGGCAAACACCGGCACGACGGCGCCCCTCCGTTTCAAGGGCGATGCGAAGTACGAGGGGTTGTGTCTCGAATGCAACAGCGGGCTCTCCATTCCCGGACGCAGCCATTGCGTCCTATCGGCTGCGGACGCGCAATCGTTCCGTGCCGATCAGTGCCACAACCCGCACCTGCCGCTTCCTCCTCGCAGCGATGGAGCAGATGGCGGGTCGTCTGCAGAGTAAGCGCAATCTGCGCCGCCCTCTTCCCCGGCTCACGCGCCGTTGGCTCCTGCGGCCGGGAGCGTGACGGTGAAGCGGGTGCCGTCGCCTGGCGCGGAGGCAACGTCGAGCCGCCCCTCATGCTTCTCGACGATACGCTGGACCAGCGAGAGTCCCAGGCCGCTGCCTTCGGGAGCCGCCTGTTCAGCGCTCGTTCCGCGGTAGAAGCGCCCTGTGATCTGTGCCTGCTCCTCGGCCTCCATGCCCATGCCGGTGTCCGCGCACGTGAGTTGCACGGCATCCCGCCCGTTTTGCGCAACGGCCACGCGCACCTCTCCCTCGGCGGTGTACTTGACGGCGTTGTCGACAAGATTGTGCACGGCTTCGCGCAGGAGATCGGGCTGGCCGGCGACCCAGGCCTCGTCGTCTGCCTCGACGGCAAGCGACAGGCCCTTCTCCTCGGCCTGCTCGCGGAACGGCTCGGCTTCGCTTGCGACGAGGGACGGAAGGTCGATCGGCTGGCGCACGTTCAGATACCACTGGTCATCCACGCCGTCGCCCTCCAGGTTGGTGCGTTCTTCGGAAAGCGTGAGGGTCGGGTTCGGATACCGGGCGGCGTTCTCGGCGGCCTGAGACTCGGCCTGTGCGCGCGAGCGGACGGCCCGGAGCTGCGGATTGTGCTCCAGAAGAAGGGCGGTGGCCCGCTCAAAGGTGAGCGTGTCAGGGAGTGGGGCAGGCTGGGCCGGGGCGGCGCGGACGATGGCGCCTCCCACAAGAATAGCGAGCATTCCCACCCACACCCTGACGGAACGACGATCCATAACGCAGCGACGACAACTCGGAAGTATCGGGTCGAAAGTCGCTGCTTGGACGAAGGGCGCTCCGCCAGGGATCTTACAGAGTCATGAGAAGAAGGTTAGAGGAGAAGAAGGTTAGAGGACGATGAGAGTTGATCACATCCGGTCGATAACCCGGCGAAGCCGCTCCCGGATCTCTTCGGCAATCGGGCGCAGCGCCTCGTTTTCGACGGCCTGCATCGAGGCCACCGGATCCACCGCTGCAACCTCCGTCTGGCCGTTTTCGGCGGCCTGCACAATGACGTTGCACGGCAGCATCGCTCCGATTTTGTCCTCGGTCTGCAGGGCCTGATGCGCGGCCGGCGGATTGCAGGCGCCCAAAATCTTGTACGGACGAAAATCCACGTCCAGCTTCTTCTTGAGCGTCGTTGCCACGTCGATCTCCGTGAGCACGCCGAAGCCTTCTTCCTCAAGAAGCGAGCGGACCCGGGCCTCGGCCTCTTCAGGCGT
>CAYFSC010000023.1:23957-26383 GCA_964345695.1 uncultured Rhodothermales bacterium
CGAAGCCTTCTTCCTCAAGAAGCGAGCGGACCCGGGCCTCGGCCTCTTCAGGCGTCAGGTCGACCGTGGTGGTGTGGTAATACGTGGTTTGAATGTCCATAGCGGAATCAAGCGAATTGGTTTGGGAACCCAAGAAGGTGCGGCGGGCACGAGCGACCGAAGCGCCCGGCCCCGCGTCCCTGCCATTGGATGAACGCCAAGGAATACAGTTACGCTGACCGATCGGGCCCCGAGTGGGCGTCCACCACCATCATGCCCCAGATTCCGTCAAACCGGTAGCGGAAGCTTCGCCGTACGACGAGGGACGTCGATTCGACGAGGGCCGTCATCTCGCCGAGCGTATAGCAGTGGCGGTACGCCGGATCGATCCAGCGGAGCACGGCGTCCATGACGCGGCACGTCCAGTAGTCGCGGCACCAGTCGAGAAGAACGAGGCGTCCGCCGGGCTGGAGCACGCGAGCCGCCTCGTCGAGAACGACCGTTGGGCGGGTGAAGTAGTGAAACGTGTTGGCGCACAGGACCACGTCGAATGCGGCGTCGGCAAACGGAAGGTCGTGCACGTCGGCGTGCCGAAAGCGGACCCCGGCGACGCCGTCCAGCTTGGCGCGTGCGTGCTCGATCATGGACGACGCCAGGTCCACGCCCACCATCTCGATTTTCGGGACGGCGTGTAGAATGCGGCGCTCCAGCTCCCCCGTTCCGCTGGCCAGGTCGAGCACCTGCTCGCCCGGCGCTATATCCGCGGCGCGCTGCAGGACCGGGAGCGTCTGGTCCATGTACCGGCGCCAGATCAGATCGTAGATGCGCGCCCAGGCATCGTACTGCTGTGGGACGGTTTGGTCCTGCATGTGCCTCGCTACAGCATCGGTGATACGGATTCCGCGTCGTGAGGTCGGACGGCCGGTAATGCCCCCGGTGTCCGCAACCTGCCCGGTCCATCGCTGCGGACGGTGGCGTCCGTTCCGACTACCGGTTGCCCGATGGTGCGCCCGACAGATAATCCGCCGTAAGGTGGCTGAGCGCTCGCACGCCGTAGGGCATGCCGCTCTCGTCGATGAAGAAATCGGGCGTGTGGTGCGGCGCGGCCTCGGACGGATCCGTCCCGCGCGGCATGCCGCCCACGAAGAAGTACAGGCCTGGCACCTCGCGCTGGAAGTACGAAAAGTCTTCAGCCCCCGTGATGGGATTGATGACCTGCGTCGTGTCGGCCACACGCTGGAGCGTGGACGCCATCCGCTGCGTGAGGGCCGGATCGTTTTCCGTCACCGGATACCCCTTGTTGATCGTTACCTCGGCCGTCGCGCCCATGCTTTCGGCGATGTGGGTCGCCGTGCGGCGGATCTCCGCATGCACCCGTTCCTGCATGCCGGTGTCGAGCGTGCGGATGGTGCCGACCATCTCGACCTCCTCCGGAATGATGTTGCTCCGGACGCCGCCTTCGATCTTGCCCACCGACACGACAGCAGCCTCGTTTGTGAGTTCCGACCGGCGGCTGACGACCGTTTGCAGGCCGTTCACGATCTGCGCGGCCGTCACCACCGGATCCACCCCCTCCCACGGCGTCGAGCCGTGCGTCTGCTTCCCTTTCACGGTAATGCGGAACACATCCGAGGCGGCCATGATGGCGCCCGGGCGGTAGTTGATCGTGCCGACCTCTGTCTTCGAGTGAATGTGCAGACCGAACATGACGTCCACGTCTGGATTTTGCAGTGCCCCCTCTTTGATCATCAGGTCGGCTCCGCCTTCCTCGCCGGCCGGCGCGCCCTCTTCGGCGGGCTGGAAGACGAACTTGACGGTGCCCGGCAGCTCGTCGCGCAGGGACGCCAGCACTTCTGCCGCGCCCATGAGCATGGCCACGTGCGTGTCGTGCCCGCAGGCGTGCATGACGGGTACAGTTTCGCCGTTGTACGTGCCCGTGGCGGTAGAGGCGAAGGGCACGTCCGTTCGCTCCTTCACCGGCAGCGCGTCCATATCCGCCCGGAGGCCCACGACCGGCCCCGGCTTCCCGCCTCGCAGCACGCCGATCACGCCCGTGTGCGCGACGCCGGTCTGCACCTCAAGGCCCAGCGATCGCAGATGCGCGGCCACCTTTGCAGCGGTTTGGGTCTCGCGGTTGGAAAGCTCCGGATTGGTGTGGATGTCGCGCCGCCACTCGATCACCTCCGACATGACCGCCTCCACCTTTTCGTCGATCGTCTCGGCCCACGGACTGGCTCCCTCCACCGGCGACGTGACACCCGCCGCATCGTTCGGGGACGCCGGTTGGGCCGCTGTGTTGGGAAGAACAGGAGAGAACATCAGCGTGCAAGCAACGAGAAGAACGCTCAGCAATCGGGGCATCATCGGGCAGAGTGCGTGTGAGTGGGAAGACGAGATGAGTAAGATAACGGTTTGTCTCCAGTTCTGCACATCCCCCGGCCGGATTC
>CAYFSC010000024.1:0-13314 GCA_964345695.1 uncultured Rhodothermales bacterium
CTGTATGCGCGGCAAGATGCCGAAGAGTTGCGACAGCTTCTGGGGGCCGCGGAGACCCGGGAGCAGGAGTGGCTCGTACGCTATCGTCTTTACCCACTGACGGAGGATGCCTCGGTGGTGAAGGGGTTGCCCAACGACTTGGAGAACGGGACTCCCCGCGAATTCGCCCTTCTTGCCGGACTCTGGGCCTACCGGGCGGGCACGGTGTCGTTCTTGCGCGCCATCCGGTACGGCCGCCGGTCGGTTCACTTTCTGGAGCAGGCCTACAAGCGCGACCCGGAGGCGCCGTACGTCCTGCTCGTGCGCGGCCAATCGCTGCTCTTCCGTCCGTCCATGGCCGGTGGCGACGCGGAAGAAGCGGCGCAAGCGTTTCAGCGTCTCGTCGGGATCCTGCAGAACCATCCCGAGGTAGGCATCTCGCTGACAGAGGCGCGGTCCTGGCAGTGGCTGGCGCTGCGGGAGTGTGGGGAGGCGGAGCAGGCCCAGGCGCTCCACGCCGACCTCTTGTCTCGAGACCCGCCGCCTCTCTACCAGCAGTTTCTGACGGATCCGCCCCAGGTGTAATGCGGGCGCTCGCTGATCGGAATCCTTCGCTGGGTCTGCTCCTGTGACCTTCTGGCTGCCCACGGGGATCACGGGTCCTCCCTCCCGCTTCTTCGCCTCGCTTTCCGCCCTTTCGTGACCGCGTTCCTTGACGCCGCTGCAGTGCCGCTGGCTGCGATTCACTTCTGCATCTGGGTGACGCTCCTGGGTAATCTGTGGTACCTGCGTCGGCACGCTACGGCACCGCGGATCGATCGGGCAGAACTCCCGCGGCTGTCGGTGTGCATTCCGGCGCGCAACGAGGCCGACAACCTGCGGCGCTTGCTCCCCACTCTGCTCGACCAAACCGTGCCCGACCTCGAAGTGGTGGTGTGGGACGACGGGTCGGACGACGGTACGTGGTCCCTCCTGCAGACGATTGACGACCCCCGCCTGGTGGCCGGCCGAGGGGAGGGCCCTCCGCCAGGATGGATGGGCAAGGTGCACGGGCTCTACCAAGCCACCCGCCGGGCCGGTGGCGACCGCTACCTGTTCCTCGACGCCGACGTCGAGCTGTCTGATGCCGACGCCCTGCGCCGGCTCGTCGAGCGCTTCGAGGCCTTACCGTCCGATGCCGTTGCGTCGGGCCTGCCGCGCTACAAAGGAGGAGCCCCTCTGCTGGTGAGCCTGGTGCCGAGTGCGCTCCTCACCGGCCTTCCCTGGCCGTTGGTGCGCCCGGTCCGTGTCTCCTCGCTTGCTGCCCTCAACGGACAGTGCTGGATCATCGACGCGGATGCGTACCACACCCATGAGCCTCACGAGCAGGTGCGCGACGAAATCCTCGAAGACGTCGAGATTGGCCGCTATCTAAAGACGGAGGGCCTGACGCCGGTTCTGCTGGACGTGCACCGTGAGGTGGCTGTCCACATGTATGGCTCGTTCCGGGAGGCCTGGCGAGGGTTCCGCAAGAATGCATATCTGATTTTGGGCGGCAGCCCTATTGCATTCGTTGGCCTGTTCGCGTTTTTTGCAAGCGTGTGGGTGCTGGCCCCGGTGGTGTCGCTGTGGTTTCTGGCCTCCATCCTGGGGTTGAAGATGATCACCGACCGCTGGACGATGCTGCCGATGTGGATGACGGCGCTGGCTCCGCTCTCGTTCGCTCTCGGGAGCCTGCTGCAACTCGATTCTGCCTATCATCATTGGACCGGCCGCGTGACCTGGAAAGGCCGGTCGGTCACTCCCGAGTCGAAGTCCTGACGCATTCGGTTCCCCTCTCGCAATCTTCCTGGCTTCCGCCTCTTGCCATGCGTTTGACCCTGATTTTCTCGCTCCTCGTGGCCATCATTGCGGTGGTGTTCGCGCTGCAAAACCCCCAGATGATGGAGGTCAATCTTCTCTTCTTCGAAACCGAGGGATCGGCCGCCCTGGTGCTTCTGGTGACCTTC
Organism: uncultured Rhodothermales bacterium; assembly: GCA_964345695.1. Lineage (GTDB taxonomy): Bacteria > Bacteroidota > Rhodothermia > Rhodothermales > Salinibacteraceae > CAYFSC01. Next base: position 1,968 of record CAYFSC010000024.1, read on the forward strand.
GCCATCGGCGTCGTTGTGGGGCTTCTGAGCACACTGCCGGGCCGGATCCGCGACAAGCGTACCATCAAGAAGCTGGAGAAAGGGGCATCGGGCGGCCCGTCAAACACGCCGAGCAGCTCGTCCATGGAAATGCCGGATCCCTCCACAGGGCGCGGCTCGAAGGACTCTTCGGACACGGCCTGATCTGGCGGTCGAAATCGGAGAGGGGTCGGTCGTCAGGCGCGCGCCGGGTGCGGGGCCGGCACCTGCGTGAGGACGAGCCCGAGGCCGACGAGGGCAAGTCCGGCACCCACGGCAAACGGGACGATGAACCCGAACTGCACGAAGAACCCCGCGACGAGCTGCCCGAGGGCGATGCCGAGGCCGAAGGAGATCGTCAGTACCGACAGCTGCGCGCCCGACCGACCGCGGTCGGCGAGGTCGCCGGCCAGGGCCAGCGCAGGGGCAAAGATCATCGCGCCGGCCACGCCCTGCAGCCCCCGCACAGCCACCATCTGCCAGGGCTCCACGACCAGTCCTTGCATCAGCGTGGTCGGCACGAGACCCACCAGGCCCAGCACGATGAAGCGGCGGCGGCCCTGCTTGTCGCTGGCGCGTCCGACGAGCGGCTGCACGAGAGCCAGCACGGCAATCAGCGCGACAAACTCGACAGCAAACGCGATGGGCCCTTGATCCAGGCGGGCGTTGACCGTCGGCTCAATGGCCGACAGCAGTGCCAGGCACACCGCCATGGTGAGCGTCACGAGGCCGAGCGCAAAGATGGCGTCAAGTTTGTTGCGGCGGGAATCCCACACAGCAATCGACAAGCGGTCGCGCGTGGCCGTGATGCCGGCCGGATCCCGCACCAGCAGTAGCACCAGGAGAGCGCTCACGAGCGCCGCCCCCGACGCGACGTAGAAGGCCGCTTGATATCCGGTAACGATGCCCAGGGCCCCCAGTGAGAACGGGCCGGTCTCCACCAGCACACTGGCCGCGATGGGCCCCGCCCCGAATCCCACGAGGCGGAAGGCGTTGTAGACGCCCATGTTGCCGCCGCGGCTCGACGGTTCGCTCACCTCATTCACAAGCGCGATGCTGGCCGTGATCGTGAAGGCCGCCGACACCCCCTGAACGATGCGAAGTCCGAAGAGCAGCGTGTAGCTGTCGGCCCACACGAAGGCCACGTTCGTCACGCTAAACGCGAGCAGACCCATCCACACAAACAGCTTCCGCTGCCCCGTGCGGTCGGAGAGGTGTCCCGCGAACGGCTGGGCCAGGCTGCTGGCGAGGCCGAACAGTGCCAACACCACGCCGATGACCAGCGAGGTGGAGAGCCCGAACGCGTCACCGACAACGGCATCGCTGGCAATGTAAAGCGGAAGGACGATGATCAGGAACGAGTTCCCCATCGCGTCGGCCATGCGGGCCACGGCAAGGGCCAGCACCCGCCGATCAATCCCCAGCAACGTCGTGGATGCAGCCGCGTCGGCCATGCGATGTTGGCTTTGAGTGAGTGAAGTGCTGAACACACGATTCCGCAACGGGAAGATCCGCCGTGAGTGCCTCCCCTTGCTCAACAATTCGTGCGTGTTGCCAGATCTTCCGATTGGCGACGGCCGAACCACACGCCTGCGGCCGTTCGTTCGGCTGATTGAATGACCCTGGCTTGATCCCTTTTCCTCACATGCCACATCCCACTCCCTGGCTGGACTTCGAAGCGCTCGTCGACCTCTTGCGCAATCGCCAGATCGTGGTGCTGAGCGGCGCTGGCGTCAGCACAGAGTCTGGCATTCCCGACTATCGCGGTCCCAACACCCGCGACAAGGAGCGGGACCCCATTCGCCACGACGCGTTTGTGGGGGATGCAGGCAAGCGACAGCACTACTGGGCCCGGAGCGCCATCGGCTGGCCCTCGTTCCGCGAGGCGGCTCCGAACCCGGGCCATCGCGCTCTGGCGCGCCTGGAGGCGGCCGGATTGATCCGCGGCATCATCACACAGAACGTGGATCGCCTCCATCAGAAGGCGGGGAGTTCGCGCGTCGTCGAGCTGCACGGGGCCCTGGCCGACGTTCGGTGCCTCGACTGCACGCAGACGGTGTCGCGCAGCGCCGTGCAAGACGCCCTTCTCGACGCCAATCCCGGCTGGGCGGATCATGCAGCTGCGGTGGCCCCCGACGGGGATGCTGATCTTCCGCGGTCGGCCACGCGCACCTTCACGGTGCCCGCCTGCCCATCCTGCAGCGGCGTGCTGAAGCCCGACGTGGTATTTTTCGGGGGGAGCGTCCCGGCCGGGCGCGTCGAGGCGGCCTGGGCGCTTTTGGCCGAGGCCGACGTGCTGCTGGTCACGGGCTCGTCGCTCACCGTGTATTCGGGCTACCGGTTTGTGCGCGGCGCCGCCGATGCGGAGCAGCCCGTTGGAATCGTAAACCTCGGCAGCACGCGTGGCGATGATCTCGCCCGGGTGCGCGTCGAAGGAAAAACAGGCGCGGTGCTGCCGGCGCTGTCGGATGCCCTGGGAGCATCACGCTGAGACGCTTCGGCTCCTGCGCCCTGCGACACGGCAACGGCAGGCAGCCCTCTGCCCATTACGCGTCTGGGTCGCTCCGGGAGCGGCTCTCGATGTGCTCGATCCAAGACCCAGACGGGACGCGTGTCGCCTCCTCGAGCGGGCCATTGTACCAGTACACCCAAGCCTGCTGCCCGGCAGGGTCCTTCAATGTAAGGGTACGGCGCAGGTACTGCGAGCCCCCCTCGTGCTCCGGATCGTAGTTCTCCAGGCGATCCAGTTTGGGCATGGCTCGCGGATCGAGAATCCGGAAGAGCTCTCCCCGCACCACCTGCTCGTCGTCCGGTACGGCGCCGGGGAAGGCCCCCAGATCGTAAAGCAGTCCGTAAAAGGCGCAGGGCCCCTCATACGCCAACTGGTCGGCGATGCCAAGGCGCTCCTGCACGCCAAACGGGCGCATCAGCGTGCCATACACCGCGAGATGGAGCGGACGAGAGGATGAAGACATGCGCGCTGAGGAACGGAGGTGAAACCTTGAATTACGCTTCGAGGGATGGGCCTTCCGAAGGGTCCGGAAGCGGCGGCTTCCACTGCCCCCTTTGGACGGACGGTCCAGCTATGTACCAAACCGCTCAAGCAGCAGGGTGTTGAACTGGTGAGCGGCGTCGTGCTGTACCCAATGGGTGGCCTCCTCGATGACGACCAGCGTGCCGTCGTTACAGCGTCCGACGCTCGGACGCGCCATCTGCCGGCTGAGGGCCACATCCTGCGCGCCCCACACGAGGAGCGTAGGCACCTCGATGCGGGCATCAGGAAGTCCACCGTGGAGCCCCCGGCGCGCCGCCGCCCGGTACCAGTGCAGCATGGAACGGACGGCGTGGGGACGCTGCCACGCGCGGCGGTATGCCGTGAGGTCCTCGGCCGAAAAGGTGTGAGGATGCCCGCTTCCACGAAGCATCCGGGCCAGATTGGCCCCGTTGTCCCGTCCCAGCCACCATTCGGGCAGGCGCGGAATCTGAAAGAAGAAGATGTACCCACTTCGCTGCAGTTGCTCCCAGCTGGACCACAGCGTTTCGCGGAAGACTGCAGGGTGCGGGACATTTGCAACGACAAGCTGCTGCAGGCTTTCCGGATGCCGCATGGCAAGTACCCAGGCCACGACGGCGCCCCAGTCGTGCCCGACGATATGGCTTCGCTCCAGGCCGTACGCATCGAGCAGGGCAACGACGTCGGCCACCAGCGCGTCGATGTCGTAAGCGGCGACGGAGGTCGGCTTGGCGCTGCGATTGTAGCCGCGCTGGTCCGGTACGATCACACGAAAGCCCGCTTCTGCCAGCGCTGGAATCTGATGCCGCCATCCGTACCAGAACTCGGGAAATCCGTGCAGAAGCACCACAGGCGGTCCGTCCTCCGGCCCCGCCTCCACGACATGCAGGGAAACGCGGTTCGCAGGCACGGTCCGAGAGCGGAGGGGAACCGAGAGTCGGTCGGCAAGCTCAGTCATACTTTCTCGATCGGAATCTTCGAATGTTTTCGAAAGGTCAGCCTGCGTTCACAGACTGGTGATGGCCTTGCCCGTCGAAATCGTTTCGGAGGAGCCGATCGAAAGCGATTCGTGGAGTGCCCGTTCAGGCTCCCGCCCTGCATTGCGTCTTGGCGCCCACCGTGCAGGACGGGCCGACACGGGAAGATCGTTGTCGTCTGTACTTTGGTCCGCCGCGACTGGGTCCGACACACCAACTTTGCGCCTCTTCCAGCAGGCCGGCTGTGACGACCAGCCCCGCCTAGAAGCGCGAATGCCCCAGATGCTGACCGCCCACTTTTCACCACGACGGGCCGCCTCAGAACCGGCAGCAGTACGGCCGCCCGAAGAGGGTAGAAAACGAGGGCGTACAAGAATCCACCACAGCCTTGTACTGGAAGCCCGCACAGAAAGGCTGGGTGACCCCCTTATTGATCGTTAGGCCTTCCACAACTACTTGTTTGTACCCTTCCAACGGCCTGAACCGAATGGGAGGAACATAATATTCTTCTTGGATCAACTGTATTCGCCAGAATCTGGGTACGCGCCGTGGTGCACTTGGTGTCCTTCGGTCCTCTCCTTGCGCTCATCCCTTTGGAAGAGACGGAAATCCAGACAGTATTTTCCGTCCACAAAGGCTACAAAGACGTTTTTGCAAAATCGATGGAGAGGCCTCGACGGGAGTAATGCCTTCGCAGTATTCTCACTCCTCGGAGGTGGAACCCTGCACCTTGACGACCATTGTATTCTTTGATAGTTATCTATCTAGGACGTGCACTCCCCTCACGTCCTCCTCCTGGCTTCCGAATTGATACCTCGGCCTTCGCTCTTCATGCGTATGATCTCTCCATCCTTCGCTTCTTGCACTCGGCAGCACCGATGGGTGCTCGTCCTGTCGCTCCTTCTTCTGGTGCCGATGGGGGCGCACGCCCAGGGCCTTCCCCCCGACACGACCGCGGTGCTGCGCCTGTCGATCGGCGATGCGCTGGAGCGGGCGCAGACGGAGAGCTTTCCGGTGCGGTCATCGGAAGCCGCACAGCGGGTGGCGAAGGCGCAGAAGCGCCAGTCCCTCGGCCTCTTCTTGCCCCAACTCACGGCCAAAGAGCAGGGCCTCGCGACGACCGACCCGGTGAACGCCTTCGGGTTCAAGCTGCAGCAGGAACGCTTCTCGCAGCAGGACTTCCAGCTCGATGCCCTCAATGAACCAGACCGGGTCGATCACTTTGCGACTCAGCTGGAAGTGCAGCAGCCTATTTTCAACCTGGACGGCCTCTTCGAACGTCGCGCCGCCGCGGACGGCGTCCGGGCCGCCACGCAAAGGACAGAACGCACGCGCGCCGTCGTCACCTTTCGGGTGAAGAAAGGATACTTCGGACTGTTGCTTGCCGAGCGCCGCATCGCTGTCATCGACTCGGCCCTGGCAGCGGCCCGCTCCAACCGCGATCAGGCCCGGGCGCTGTTCGACGAGGGCATCATCAACCGGGCCGATCTGCTGGCCGCCCGCGTGCGGGTGCTGGAACTGGAGAGCCAGCGCACCGAGGCCACCGCCGCTCGCAGCACCGCCGCCGACCGGCTTCGATTCTTGCTCGGGATGGAGGAGGCGGCTCGCGTCGAGCCCACCGACTCGCTCATGCGCGAGCGCATCACGATTGGGTCCATCTCGCCGAGCCGCGTCAACGAACGGCGATCGGACATGCAGGCCCTGCGCTTCCGGGCCGATGCCGCCCGCGAACAGGTGCGGTCCCGCTGGATGGCGTTCGTTCCTACCCTCAACGCACAGGGCAGCCTCGGCTGGTACGACGACACCCCGTTCGGCACCACCGGCAGCAGTTGGACCGCCGGTGCCTCCCTGTCGTGGAGCGTCTTCGAGGGCTTTCAGCAGATCGGCCGGGCGCAGCAGGCCGAGGCCGAGCTCCAACAGGCCCAGATCGCGCTGCAGGAGCAGGCCCTGCAGAACCGGGTGGACATCGCTGAGGCCCTGCGCGACCTGGAGTCCGCCCGGCAGCGCATCGAGCAGGCCCGAAGAGCCGTCGATCAAGCCGAAGAGAGCCTGCGCATTCGCTCCGACCGCTTCGCCGAGGGCATCGCTCGCACCACCGACCTGCTACAGGCCGAGGCCACGCTCGCCGAGCGGCGCCTTGCCTTCCTCAACACCCTGTACCAGCACAACCTGACCGTGTATCGTCTCGAACTCTTGACCGAGCAATCGCTGACGAACTGACCGTTGGGGCGAGAGCGCGTGAAGCAAACCGTCCTGATTCAGCCCCAACGCCCCTTCCCCCACACGCCCTTTCGCGCACCCCCTTTCGCCCTCAAAGACTCACGGTTCAAATATGCAGATCGTACGAGGCATCGTTCTGTTCGGAATAACAGCAATCACCCTCGCCGCGTGTGGCACTGACGACCCGGCCGAGCAGCCGAACGCCGAGCCTATCGCCGTGCAGACAGCGACGGCCCAGGCCGCTTCCTCCCCGCAGATGAACCGCTACAGCGGCACCATTCAGGGCACGCGGCGGGTGCCGCTGTCCACCAAGATGATGGGCACGGTGACCCAGCTCGACGTCGAGGAAGGCGACCGCGTTGAGGCCGGGGAAACGCTTATCCGCGTGCGGAGCCAAAACGTGGAGGCGCAGAAACGGCAGGTGCAAGCCCGCCTGCGGGAGGCCCGCGCCACTCGCGATAACGCCGAAACCAATTTCAACCGCATCCAGGCGCTCCGGGAGAAAGACAGCGCGACCGAGCAGGAGTTCGACAATGCGCAGACCGCGTTCGAGCGTGCACAGGCCCGGGTGGACGCCCTGAAAAGCCGTCTGGAGGAGGTCAACGACATGCTGGCCTACGCCACCGTAGACGCTCCCATTACCGGCTTCGTCGTGGAAAAACGCTCCGAGGAAGGCGCCCTGGCCGCGCCCGGTCAGCCGCTGCTCGTGGTGGAGACACTGGACGAGCTGAAGGCCGTCGTTCAGGTGCCGAGCGAAAGCATCAACCGCTTTGCTGTGGGGGACAGCGTGACCGTCGAGATCGGCGCGGCGGGCGACCTGACGCGCCGAGGCCTCGTCTCGCAGATCAACCCGTCCGGCAACTACGCGAGCCGTCAGTTCAAGGTGCAGGTGCGGCTGCCGCGCGACGACCGGTCCCCGATCAAGTCCGGCATGTACGCGCAGGTGCTGCACCTGTCAGGCACCAAAACGACGCTGACGGTCCCTGAGACGGCCCTCATCGAACGCGGACAACTGACGGGGCTGTACACGGTGGCCGACGGCAAGGCCCTGCTCCGCTGGGTGCGCACCGGCACGCACGTCGGCGACCGCGTGGAGGTGCTGTCGGGCCTGCGCCCGGGCGAGCCGTACATTACCGACGCACAACGCCGCATTTTGGACGGACAGCGCGTGAAGGTGCAGTAGCACCGTTGTGGGTTGTGGGTTGTGGGTTATGGGTTGTGGGTTATGCGTTATGGGTAATGCGTTATGCCTACAAGCTTTACCTCATCACTCATCAGCCATCCCGCACCTTCGCCTCGCCGTCCATCGCGAGCACACCATTGAACACAGGCTACCATGAGTACACCATCCGGCATCGCGGGCACCATTGCGCGCGGATTCATCAACAGCAAGCTGACGCCGCTGCTGATGGCCGCCTTTCTCGGGATCGGCCTCTACAGCGCGTGGCTGACGCCGAAGGAAGAGGACCCGCAGATTGAAGTCCCCATGGCCGACATTGCCGTGCGCTATCCCGGTGCCACGCCGCAGGAGGTCGAGCGGCGCGTGGCCGAACCCCTGGAGCGCCTCGCATCCAATATTGCCGGAGTCGAGTACGTCTACTCCACGTCGATGCCCGGCCAGGCGCTCATCTCCGTCCGGTACTACGTGGGTGAGAATCCCGAGCAGAGCATGGTGAAGCTGTACGAGGAGATGCTCAAGCACATGGATCAGATGCCGCGCGAGGCCAGCATGCCGCTCATCAAGTCGCGGGCGGTCGACGACGTGCCGGTCCTCGCGCTCACCCTGCACAGCGACGCGCTCGACGACTACACCCTCCGCCGCATCGGGGAAGAGATGGCGATGGACCTCAAGACCACCGACGGAGTGGCGGACGTGGAGGTGCACGGCGGCCGCCCGCGGCAGGTGCGCGTGACGCTCGACCCGAACCGTCTGGCCGCGTATCAGCTCGATCCCCCCTCCATCGCCCAGCAGATCCAGGCGGCCAACCAGCAGATGGACGCCGGCGCGTTTGAGAGCGGGGACACGTCGTACCTCGTCGAAACCGGCACCTTTCTGACCTCGGTCGAGGAAGTGCGGAACCTCGTCGTGGGCGTGCATCAGGGCAGCCCGGTGTACCTCAAGCAGGTCGCGGAGGTGAGCGACGGCCCCGCCGAACCGTCCACGTACGTGTCGTTCGGATACGGTGCCGGGCACCCTGGCTCCCACACAGACACATCCGCATCCGAAGCGCAGAACGTTCAACGTTCCAACCTTTCAACGTCCAACACACGTGGCTTGCAGTCCGCCGTCACCGTCGCCATCGCGAAGCGCAGCGGCAAAGACGCCATGACCATCGCCGAGCGGTCGCTGCGCAAGCTGGAGACGCTGGAGCGCACGCTTGTGCCGAACGAGGTCACCGTCACCACCACGCGCAACTACGGCAAGTCGGCGTCCGACAAGGTAGCCGAGCTTCTTTTCCACCTGCTCGTGGCCATCGGTGCGGTGACGCTCATCGTGAGCCTCGCCATGGGCTGGCGCGGCGGGCTCGTCGTCTTCCTCTCGGTGCCCATCAGCTTTGCGCTCACGCTGTTCGTCTACTACTTCTTCGGCTACACGCTGAACCGAATCACGCTCTTCGCGCTCATCTTCGTGACGGGCATCGTGGTGGACGACTCGATCATCGTGGCGGAAAACATGGAGCGCCACTTCCAGATGAAGCGCCTGCCCAAGTTCCAGTCGGCGCTCGTGGCCATCAACGAGGTGGGCAACCCCACGATTCTGGCGACGCTCACCGTGATCGCCGCCGTGCTGCCAATGGCGTTCGTCTCCGGCCTGATGGGGCCGTACATGAGCCCGATGCCCATCGGCGCGTCGATGGCGATGACCTTCTCCCTGATCGTCGCGCTCATCATCACGCCCTACCTTGCGTTCCGCCTGATCGCAGGCGGCAGCGACGACGAAGACAGCGAGGAGGAGTCCGACTACCGGCTGGAGGACACCGCGATCTACCGCGTCTACGCGGCCACCATCGAACCGTTGCTCGACAGCCCGTGGAAACGCTGGGCGTTCATCGGCGGCACGATGCTGTTGCTCGCGGGCTCCGTCTCGCTGTTCTACTTCCGCGTCGTGACGGTCAAGATGCTCCCGTTCGACGACAAGAACGAGTTTCAGGTCGTCGTCGACATGCCGGAGGGCACGACGCTGGAGCGCACGAACGCGGTCTTGCGCGAGATGGCCGCCTACCTGACCGACCAGCCGGAGGTGACCGACGTCCAGACCTACGCCGGGGATGCGGCCCCCGTGAACCTGAACGGCCTCGTGCGCCACTACGACATGCGGTCCGCCCCGCACCAGGGCGACATCCAGGTGAACCTCCAGGCCGAGCACCATCGCGAGGAGCAAAGCCACGCCATCGCCAAAACCATGCGCGGGCCGCTGCAGGAAATGGGCGCACGGTACGACGCGAACGTGAAGGTGGCCGAGGTGCCGCCCGGTCCGCCCGTCCGCGCGACGCTCGTCGCCGAAATCTACGGCCCGGACGTCGAGACGCAACGTGCCCTCGCCGACAGCGTGAAGCACGTCTTCGAAACGACCGAGGGCGTGGTGGACGTGGACTGGCGCGTGGAGGCCGATCAGACGAAGTACACGTTCGACGTCAACAAGGAGAAGGCGATGCGCGCCGGTGTCCCCACGGCCCGCGTGGCGAAAACCATGCGCATGGCGCTCGGCGGGCAGGACGTGACGAACCTGCGCCTGCCGGAGGAACGAAGCCCTACCGGGGTGCACGTACGGCTCGGACAGGAGGCGCGCTCCAGCCTCGCCGATCTGAAGAACGTGCCCGTACAGTCGCCGTCCGGCGCTACGATCCCCGTGGCGGAACTCGTCACCATCGAGGAGACGGTGCGCGCCCCGTCCATCGACCGCAAAAACCAGCAGCGCGTCATCTACGTGACGGGCGACGTGGCGGGCGAGATCGAGAGCCCGGTCTACGCGATGCTCGACATGGAGGAGCGGCTGGACGCCATCGACGCGCCGCCGGGCTACTCCTTCGACGCACTCTATACCGACCAGCCGTTTACCACGAACGACTATTCGCTGAAATGGGACGGCGAGTGGCGCATCACGTACAAGGTCTTCCGCGACCTCGGCATCGCCTTTGCCGTCGTGCTACTCATCATCTATATCCTGATCGTCGGGTGGTTTCAGGACCTGACGGTGCCCCTCGTCATGATGATCGCCATTCCGCTGTCGCTCGTGGGCATCGTGCTCGGGCACTGGATCCTCGGCGCCTTCTTCACGGCCACGTCCATGATCGGATTCATCGCGTTAGCGGGGATCATGGTGCGCAACTCCGTCCTTCTCATCGACTTCGTCAACCTGCGGCGGGCCGACGACGTGCCCCTGCGCCAGGCGGTCGTTGAGGCCGGCGCCGTGCGGACGCGCCCGATTCTGCTGACGGCCGGCACGGTCGTCATCGGCGCCACCGTCATCTTGTTCGACCCCGTCTTCCAGGGCCTCGCCATCTCGCTTATGGGCGGTGCCATCGCCTCGACCGCACTCACCCTGCTGATCGTTCCCCTCATCTACTTCATGATCGAGAAGCGCCTGGAGGACTCCAGCTTGACCCACGACGCCTCCGCCGGCAGGGCCGGACCCACCGACATGCCGGGCGGCGACTCGGCCCCCGACAAGCCGAAGTCGGTCGAGTCCTGAGCAGGAGTGAGGCGTCGCGAACCATCGGGACGTTATTCCGAAACCCAAAACTCGAACCCTGAGACATACACACGCCATGAAGCTCGTCGCCGTCATGAGTCTGGACGCCTACCGAGACGACCTGCATCGCCTCTTGCGGGAGCGCGAGATCCAGGTGTTCAGCGAGATCGACATCCAGGGCTACCATCACGACCAGAAGACCGCGGGCGCTTCGTTCGGCTGGTTTGGCGGAGGGACGCCGCCAGCCTATTCGACGCTGACGTGGGCCTTCCTCGGCGACGACCAGGCCACGCAGTTGCTCGACGCGGTTGCCGACTTCAACGCCACCCGGTCGCTCGATCATCCGATCCGCGCCTTCAAGATGCCCGTTGAGCGCGCGGTTTGAGTTCTGGGTTCAGGGTTCCGAGTTCGAGGTTCCGAGTTCGA
>CAYFSC010000024.1:13414-26294 GCA_964345695.1 uncultured Rhodothermales bacterium
AGCGCGCGGTTTGAGTTCTGGGTTCAGGGTTCCGAGTTCGAGGTTCCGAGTTCGAAGATCACGTATCACGCTCCACGAATCGCACTTATATGTCTGCCCCTACACAGAGCTCTTCCACTGCCCGTTCGTCATCCCCAAGTGAGTCTCTTCAGATCATTCGTCCACCCGACTACCCGGAGAAGCTCGTGCGCATCCTGGCGGGTGTCGTGACCCTTACCGGCCTCGGCCTCGGGTTTTTCGTGAGTCCGTGGTGGTACCTACTGACGGCCTTCGCCGGAGCCAACATTTTGCAGAGCGCCTTCACCGGCTTCTGTCCGCCGGAAATCCTGTACCGCTGGCGGAAGCGGTGGTGACCCGTTTCGTAAGCTTCTAGAGAGTGCAGGCGGGAGCTATTTGCCGGTGCCGCGCTTCATCTGGACAAGGATGACGCCCTGCGTGTTGTCGAGGCCATACCGGAACTGGGCCTGCTGACTGTCGAGCCACTTCACCGCCTCGACGTTGACGGCCTGTAGATTCTTCAGCGACTCTGCATCCCCGAAACGCGTCTGGTTCGTATCCAGATACACCGAGATCTCATCTTCGGCATTGATGCTGCTCTGGCCCCGCTTGCGCAACCAGTTGGATTTGTACTCCTTCACGACCTGATAGGTCGACTTGCCCGTGACGTCGACCGGAAGTTCAGACAGGGTGATCTGGTTGGACGAGACGCCTTTTTGGCTCGTGCCGCCGGTGGAGGCGCACGCCGCGAAGCCGACCGCGAGTAGGCAGATGCACAGTCGGGTAACGAGGGATCGCATAGCGGTCTTTATTTTTTTGAGGTGGCTGCGCGATATTACATGAATCTACGGTCAATCTCGCAGTCTTGTTCACACGTCTGTCGAAGTCACGCGACATCGGGATTCCAGTGTGTCGCCAGCGGTCCTTCGGAGCCGTAAATCGGATCCTCCTCCGGCCGGGCCACGGCCGCGATATTGCGGTCGGCCTGCGGACGCTCGCTCGGGTCGCCTGTGCGCAGGTCCCCGTCCTGCCCGTTCGGATACGCCCCGACGACGAGAAAGCTGGGGCTCGATCCGTGATTCTTGTGGGCCACGCCGGCCGGCAGAATCAGCACGTCGCCCGTCGCCACCTCCGCCCGGGGGCCGTCGGGCCCGCCGAGTTGGACGTCTGCTGAGCCGCGCGCCACGCCGAGCACTTCGTGCGCTGTGCTGTGGTAGTGGTGGAATCCGTAGATGCCGTTCCGCCAGGTGCCGCCCCATCCGTGACTTCGCACGACGGCTTCGATCATTGCTGCACCCGGCCGGCCGTCAATCGCAAGTGCGCCGCGGTACACCAGTGCGGGAAGGCGGTCGTTGTTGGGATAGGTGCCGTCATCCCCCAGCCGATGAACGAGGACCTCCGGATCGTGGAGAACGGACGGATCCACACGAAGACGTGCCATGGCAGGTCGCAGGTTGTCCCGAAGAGCCGTGTTGGGAAACGTCGTGTACGGTTCTCAACCGTGGCAGAGGAAGACGTTCCGGGTGTGGGGGATCACAGGCCCGCACCATGCAGATAATTGCCGGGGAAAGCCCGGTCGTTCGACGACGCTCCTACCGCGAGAGGTGATCCACCTGGCCGTCCCGATGCCCGATGAACACGTCGGTGGCGAGGTGAAGAAAGAGACCGTGGTCGAGCACGCCCGGCTGCATGCACAGGGCCTGGTTGAGCGTGTCAGGCGCGGCGATGCCGTCTTCGAACGCAGCGTCGACCACCCAGAAGCCCTGATCCGTCACGACCGGGCCATCTTTCTTCTGCCCCATGCGCAGTTCGGGCGTGGCGCCGTGCTGCTCCAGGGCGCGCATGACGGGCGACACGGCCATCGGCAGGACCTCGACCGGGAGTGCACGCGCCATGCCAAGTTGCGACACTCGCTTCGACGGATCGGCAAGCACCACAAAGCGCTCGGCCTGCGTGGCTACGATCTTTTCCCGCGTGTGTGCTGCGCCGCGCCCCTTGATCAGGTGCAGATCGTCGTCCACCTCGTCGGCACCGTCGAGGGCAAGGTCGAGACGCTCCACGTCGTCAAGGGTGGTGAGCGGAATGCCGGTGTGCCGAGCCAGTCGCTCGGCCGCAAACGAAGTAGGCACGCCCGAAACGTCGAGTCCGTCCTCGCGAACGCGGCGTCCAATGGCCTTCAACGCAAAGGCAGTCGTCGATCCCGTGCCCAGTCCCAGCACCATGCCGTCGGAGACGAGCGTTGCGGCCTGCTCGCCGGCTGCCTGTTTCGCCTGTTCCATCGTGAGCAATCGGTTGTGGAAGTCAATGTGGCGCACTGGTAACGTATCCCTGAGCCGTCGAAAAATCGACTCTTGCGGGAACTGCCCAGAGAGACGGGGCGGACCAACTGGTCTGTCGGTCGTCAATCCGCGTGTTGTAGCAATCCCAACACCCCTGGCGCGTCGTGCCGATGAAGCCGGGGGACCTGAAACCGGCTGCTCCATCCGCGGAAGATCCCTCCACGTGGGTCGGGATGACGAGCGTTGAACGGGTGTTGAGATCGCGAGTGTGACCCAAACAAACACGCTTGACACTGCACTACTCGTACCGCAGCGACTCGATGGGGTCCAGGCGTGCGGCTTTGTAGGCTGGATACAGGCCGAAGACCACGGCCACGACCGTCATCCCGAGAATAGCCCCAATGGCCCATCCCCAGGGGAATGAGGGGCTGATGTCGAACTGCACGGCGACGATGTTGCCCGCCAATCCGCCGAGGGCGATGCCGGCCACACCCCCGAGTTGGCAGAGGACGATGGCTTCAAGCAGAAACTGCTGCAGGATGTGCCGCTTCTTGGCACCGACGGCCTTGCGCACCCCGATCTCGCGCGTCCGCTCCGTCACAGACACGAGCAGAATGTTCATGATGCCAATGCCTGCTGCCAGCAGCGAAATAAGACCGATGGCGGCCCCGCCCAGCGTGAGGGTTTGAGTGAACTGGTCGAAGGTGCTCTGAACGGAGTCGTTCGTCGAGATGTCGAAGTTGTTGCTGGTTCCGGGCTCCACTTGCCGGATCACGCGCATGTGGCTCACCACCTCGTCGCGGGCCTCGCCGAGTTGGAGCGACGTAGGAGCCGCCACCGTTACGCTGCCGATGTTGCGACCGTTGTTGCCATACACGTTGAGGAGCGTCGTGATCGGAGCGTAGACGCGCGTGTCGTAGTCAAACCCGAGGAAGCCTCCCTTCTCTTCCAGCACTCCGATGACCTCCAGGCGCACGCGCCCCACTTCAATGCGCTTGCCGATGGGAGATTGGTTGGGAAACAGTTCCTCAGCAATGGGCCCGCCGATGAGTGCCACCGGACGCCCGTTCTGCACGTCTTCGGCCGAGAGCGGTCGCCCGCTCCGCACCGAGTAACCGTAGTTGCCGAGGAAGTTTCCGTCGGTGCCTTCCAGCCAGATGTTCGGATCCGTCTTCCGTCCCTGAAACTTGACGCGAGCCGTAAACTCGAAGCGCTCCGTCTTGCTCACTCGCAGCTCCGTCGACGCCATGCGCTCCAGGCGCTTGACCTGATCGTAGGTAATGGGAGGATGGTAGACTTCTTCATCGCCACCGCGCCCCGGCGGGTACCGCTGAACGGAGAGCGTCGAGCTTCCGTAGAATTTGAGGGACTCGTTGAAGTAGAGATCGATCACGTCCACCGCCGTGACGGAGGCGATCACGGCAAAGACCCCGATGACGATGCCCACCAGCGTCAGCGCCGAGCGCAGCTTGTTGGCGCGCAGCGCGCTGATCGCCATTGTGATGGTTTCCCACACACCCATGGTCCGTTGTCGCGTTGGAAGGTTGAATGTTGGAACGTTGCACGCTCGCGCGGCGCCGGAAATGCTCGCGCGGCGCCGGTCTTTGACCGCGGAACTCCGAACCCGGAACTCCGAACTCATTCGTACCGCAGGGCCTCAATCGGCTCAGCTGTGGCCCCCTGCCACGCCGGGGCGATGCCGAAAAGGATCCCGACGCCCACGCAGATTGCGAAGGCCAGGCCGACGGTGTCCATCGGCAACACGGCCGTGAATCCGGCGGCGTTGACAGCCATCGCCAAGAGCGCCGAAACGCCGACGCCGATGACGCCCCCGATCAGGCACACGATGATCGACTCGATCAGGAACTGCAGCATGATGGTCCGCCTCTTGGCTCCCACAGCCTTGCGGATCCCGATCTCCTTGGTCCGCTCGCGGACCGAGACGAACATGATGTTCATCACACCGATGCCCCCGACGAGCAAGGCGAGGGCCGTTAGAAAGAGGCCGACGCCGTAAATCGTAAGCTTGACGGGCGCGAACGTGGAGCGGATCTGCTCCTGCGCGTTGATTGCAAAGTTGTTGTCCGCCCCCGGCTCCACCTGGCGGGCGGTCCGAACGATGCCCGTCAGTTCCTCCTCGGTCCGTTGCATCATGGCGGTGGAGGGCGCCTGCACCATGATGGTCACGTCCCGCCACCGGCTGAGTCCGAAAAACTTCTCGAACGTGCTGAACGGGATCATGACCCGCGTGTCCGGGCTGTTGTTGCCCCCGAAGAGGCCTCCGCCCTCCTTCACGTGCACCCCAACCACTCGGCACGGATACTGCCCGAGACGGATTTTCTTCCCAAGCGGCGTGGCCACGGGGAAAAGCTCGTTGGCGATGTCTGCACCGATCACGCACACGTTCCGTGCCCCCCGCGTGTCGGACTGCGTATAGAAGCGCCCTTCAGACAGCTCCACATTGCGGATCACGCCGTATTCAGGGGTAGATCCCTCGACGCTGACGTCGATGTCCCGATCCTGAAAGCTCACCGTCCGATCGGTGTCCACCATGGGCGCGACCCGCTGGGCGTACCGCGACCGCTCCCGAATCGTCTGCGCCAATTCGGCGCGGATGGGCGGACGGTTGATGTACTCCCACCAGTTGCCCGTGTTGAAGCCCCAGGGCCGGTCGTCGACGTACAGGACATCGGTGCCGAGCGAGGACAGCGACTTCTCGAACTGCTGATCCACGCCATTGATGATCGTGGCCATGAGGGTCACCGACGTAATGCCGATGATGATGCCCAGCGTCGTCAGCACCGAACGCAGCTTGTTGGCCCAGATGGCATTGCCTGCAATGCGCAGGCCCTCAACAATCTCAAAGACAATGGTCCGCACGACTTGAAAGGGACGGTTGGGAGGATCGGTGCTGCCAAATGCGTTTCGTGTAACGACGCACCGCAGTGGATGGTTACAAGCCGTGACGCCGGGAGGGACGCCGTTGCGCGTGGAACGAGGATCAGTCGCCCCGGACGGTAACCACGATGGTGCGCTGCCGCGGTTTGATGTCGCACTCCAGATGGAAAATCTGCTGCCAGGTGCCCAAAATGGGCACTCGGTCGCCCACCGGTACCGTCAGGGACGGGCCGAGCGTCGTGGCCTGCAGGTGAGAGTGGCCGTTTCCGTCGTGCCAGCGCTGTTCGTGCCCGTACTCGGTGCTGGGCGGGAGCAGCCGGTCCAGCGCTTCTGGCAGATCTTCCTGCAGACCGGGCTCGAACTCAATGGTGCCGACGGCACCGGTGCTCCCCACATTGTGAACGTGCGCGAGCCCCGTCTCGATTCCGGAGCGCTCCACCACCGCCGCCACGTCATCCGTTAGGTTGTGCATGTCACCGTGCCCGCTGGTGTCAATTTCCAGACGTTCTTGGTGGGTTGCCATGGCAGCAGCTTGGGGATAGAGAGCGGAGGATTAGAGGATGCGCAGGGAGCCAGTTTCCGGACTCTCGAAGCAGCAGACCCCGAGCCGGTTAGCCCCATTCCCACTCGCGCAGCGTGTCGATGGCGCGGTGGGCCGTCATGTCGTGCTGAATGGGAGTGACGGAGACGTATCCGTCTTCAATGGCGGCAAGGTCGGTTTCATTGCCGTTATCGAGGTTCACGAAGCGGCCCGAGAGCCAATAGTACGGGCGGTCGAACGGGTCGGTGCGTGCGTCGAAGCTTTCCACCCAGCGTGAATGGGCCTGACGGGTGACGGTCAGGCCCTTGATTTCTTCGGCCGGGAGGTCGGGGATGTTGACGTTGAGCAGGATCTCCGGCGGAAGGCCCGTTTGCAGCACCCGCTGGACGATGCGCCGTGCCCAGCGTCCGGCCGCGCTGTACTGCTCCGCGGTGTAGTTGCACAGCGAGAACGCGATGGCGTCGTGCCCGAGGATCGCGGCTTCGGTGGCCGCGCTCACCGTGCCGGAATAAAGCACGTTGACGGCCGTGTTTGGCCCCCGGTTGATGCCGCTCACGACCAGGTCGGGCTGGCGATCCAGAAGCTGGTGCGTGCCCAGCTTGATGCAGTCGGCGGGCGTTCCGCTCACGGCCCATGCGGGAAGGGGTCCCGACTCGACCTCGAAGTCGTAATCGTGAGCTCGCACCGGATCGCGGACGGTGATGGCGTGTCCCACAGCACTCTGCTCCGACTCGGGGGCCACCACGTACAGGTCCCCGAGTCCGTCGAGGGCCTCGGCCAAGCCTTGGATTCCGGGTGCATCAATCCCGTCGTCGTTGCAGATAAGAATGAGGGGGCGGTCGTCGGTTGGCATCAAAAGTCTGGTCGGTTGAGTCAGGAAAACCTCATCGGGCGCCGGATGAAGCCAATGAGGTCGAGAAAGACCGGACGGAAACGCGCTCCGCCATTTAACGATAGGTCTCTTCCTCGGCGGGGAAGTTGCGGTCGCGCACGTCCTGGACGTACGCTTGCACAGCATCGGTGATGGTTTCGTCGAGGCGAGCGTACCGGCGAACGAACCGCGGATTGAAGTCGGTGGTCAACCCCAGCGCGTCGTGGCCCACAAGCACCTGCCCGTTGGTTGCAGCGCCTGCCCCGATGCCGATCGTGGGGATGTCGAGGTCGTCGGTGACCGTCGAGGCCAGATCGGCCGGGATTTTTTCGAGCACCACGGCAAAGCAGCCGGCCTCTTGAAGCCGGCGTGCGTCCCGGCGGAGCTGCTCGGCTTCCTCTTTCTCCTGGGCCCGCACCTGGTAGGAGCCGAAGCTGTAGATGCTCTGCGGCGTAAGGCCGAGGTGTCCCATCACCGGAATGCCCGCCGTCACGATGCGCTCGACAGCTTCGATAACTGGCGTGCCCCCTTCCAGCTTGACGGCATGCGCACCGGCTTCTTTCATCACGCGGATGGCGGACACGAGCGCTTCTTTCGAGTCGCCCTGGTAGGATCCGAACGGAAGGTCGACCACGACGAGCGCCCGATCGATGGCACGCACCACGCACTGGGCATGGTAGATCATGTGATCAAGCGTGATGGGGAGTGTCGTTTCGTTGCCGGCCATGACGTTGGAGGCCGAGTCGCCCACCAGCAATGCGTCGACCCCGGCCTGGTCCAGCAGGCGCGCCGAGGTGTAATCGTAGGCCGTTAGCATCGCGATGGGAACCTCCGCCCGCTTCATCTGCTGCAGCGTTTTGGTCGTCACACGAGATACGTCGGCGGGATCAGGGGTGGACTGCGTGCTCATGGAAGGCAGGAGGCAAGGAGCGAGGAGAGCGGGCCCGGGGCCGAGCGGCGGCCGGCCTCTGCCACCGTACAGCCATGGGCAACATACGAAGCGCGGGAGGCGGTCCCAAGTGTGGAGCACGAAGAAACGCAATCGTCAACCAAAAAGACGAGCACCTGCGACGTGCAAGTGCTCGTCCTAGGGCGACGGATTTCCGTCCATGATTCTGGACAGGCATCCATTCAGGTCAACACGCCGTCGCTCACTTTGGGGCCGGCAGCTGCGGGCACGGTGCCCTGCTCCAGGGGGGAACGGGTTAGTTGCTGCCGCCGCCCCCGGTGGGCGCACCCGGATTTTCAACGCTCGGCTGAGGCTGGGTTTCAGTGCCGCTCAGGTCGATGCCCAGGTTCGAGGCAACTTGCTGGGTGATGTCAACGACGTTGGAGCTGTTCTGATCGACGTAAAGCAGCGCTTGGGTGCGCATCACGATGTCGATGTTTTCTTGCGCAGCCACGTCGTTGATGGCCGTTTGCAGCTCTTCCAGCAGGGGCTGCATCAGTTCGCGCTCGCGCTGGGCGAGCCGCTGCTGGCGCTGCTGCATGGACTGCTGAAGCTCCTGCGAGCGCTGCTGCAGCTCCCGCTCTCGACGCGAGGCCACCGAGTCGGAGAGCAGCGACTGCTGCTTCTGAAAGCGCTGAACCCGCTGCTGGAACTGCTGCCGCTCCTGCTGCAGCTCCTGCTGCTGCTGCTCGGCCGCCGTCTGCAACTGCTGCTGCACCTCTTCCATTTCGGGCATGTTGGCCAAAATGGCTTCTTGGTTGGTGTATCCGATCTTCTGAGCCTGCGCGGTGGGAAGCGCAATCCAGGCCCAGGACAAAAGAACGAAAGCGGCAACGCGGTGGGTGGTTGACATGGTCAAGAAGTTCTCAGCGAGTAAGATCAGTGGAAGGTGGTCGGCGGTGGGTCCTCATCGCACAACGGGCGGACGAAAGGTTACCGTCCGCTCTGTTGCTGCCGTTCAACATTGATGCCAAGCTCTCGGAGGACCGCGTCACTCAGGTTGTACTGGTCCCGAGCATACATGAACAGGAAGTCCCCACTTCGGTCGTACACGTAGTCGTAGCCGCGCGTCGTGGCCACCTCTTCGACGGCCGCCAGCACGCGCTCCTGGATGGGGCGCATCAACTGCTTTTGCTGGCTGTAAAGCTCCCCCTCAGGCCCAAAGTACCGCTCTCGCAGCGATTCCACTTCATTGCGCGCCTTCTGGATCGACTTTTTCATCTCGGCCCGCTCCTGCTCGGTGTACAGAAGCTCGCGCGACTGGAAGGTCTGCTGCAGCTCCTGCACCTTCTCCTTCTTCGCCTGGATCTCTTCGCGCCACTGCTGCTCCAACTGATCGAGCTTCTGCTGTACCGTGGCGTATTCCGGCATCTTGTCGAGGATGTACTCGGAATCGACGTAGCCGATTTTCTGCTGGGCTGCGGCCGGGCGAGCATGCAGCGCCCCGAGGCCCATCAGCAAAACGGCTCCGAGCATACGCACCAGGAGATCACATGGTGCGCCTTGATGTTGCAAGTGGACGAACACAGAGCGCGATTCAGGGGAAGTTTGCAAAGCAGCGAAGACACCCGGCAGCGATCAGAAGCCCTGACCGAGGGAGAACTGGAACGACCAATCCTTCTCCCCGGTGTCCCCCTGCTCCAGCGGGATGTACGGATCGAAGTTGTAGCCGTAATTGAACTCGATCATGCCGACGATCGGCAGGAAAAGCTTCACGCCAATGCCTGCCGAGCGGAAGAGGCTCTGCGGATCGTAGGTTTCAAAGCTGTCCCACGTGTTGGCCGCATCCATGAAGAGATACGGCTGGGCCTGCAGCTGCTGCGACTGAACGGCCATCCACCGAAACTCGGACGTGTACTTGTTCAGAATGCTTCCGCCCGTGGGCCGAAGGTCGCCGCCGATGCGTGTCACCGGGCCAATCACCCGCTGCGGATAGCCGCGCATGTAAATCTGCTCGGTGCCAAAGTTGACGCCGCGGTTGTCGAACGGTGTACCGCCGACCTCGAACTCCTCGAACTCCACCGGGTCGCCGGTAATGGATCCGATGTAGCCGAAGTCGGTGCCAATGCCAATCGAGAATTTCTCGCCGATGGGCAGGTTCCAGTTCGTGTTGAAGCGCCACTTGTGGTACTGCACCAGATCACCAAACGGGGGCGCAACCTCGACGGACAGCTGCATCTTCGATCCGCGCCGCGGAAACATCGGGTTGTCCTGCGAATTGCGCGTGAGCGACTGGCGGAGCGTCACGGAGTGGCTCGTTCCTTCCGGCACCGAAGTGAAGAGCTGCTCCTGGTTGTTGTAGAACTGATACCCGACGTTGGTACCGATGCTGAACTTGTCGTCCGGCCAGTCTAAACGGCGGCGGACAAAGAAGTTGGTCCCAAAGTTCTGGAACACCCCGTTGTCGTCGTCCCCGTCGAAGACCGAGCGGGTGTACTTGGAGTACGACACGGACCCGCCGATCGGCGTCGGGTTGCCACCAAACCAGGGCTCGGTGAACGACAGGTTGTAGTTCTGGAAGAAGCTTCCGTTGGTACGCACGTTGACGCTAAGCTTCTGCCCGTCGCCCGACGGCAACGGTCGCCATGCACCCGCATCAAAGAGGTTCTGGGCCGAGAAGTTGTTGAAGGTAAATCCGAGTTGAAGGACGAGGCCGAACTGACTCCACGTCCCGGACAGCTCCAGTTGGTCGCTGCCCGACTCTTCCACGTTGTACGTAAGGTCAGCCTCTTTCTCCTGCTGGTCGACGTTCACGTTGGGGCCAGCCGCGAGCGACTCCCGCGTGAAATAGTTGAGCTGCATGAGGCGCCGGATCGATTCCTGGATGGTGTTGCGACTGAAGCGCTCGCCCGGCACCGTGTAGAGCTCCCGGCGGATGACGTGATCCTTCGTCTTGGAGTTTCCGGCGATGGTGATGTCGCCGAAGGTGTACACGTCCCCTTCCCGCACCTCAAAGGTGATGTCCAAGGAATCTTCGCCCACCACGCGCACCGTCGGCTGAATCTGCGCCTGCATATACCCGCGGTTCATGTACATCCCGCTGATGTCGGTCCCCTTGCGGTTGCCCATGACGTTCTTCTCGATCCGCTCGCCGTTGTACGGGTCGCCCTCTCGCAGACCCAACTGCTGCGTGAGCGCGCGGTCCGGGAACACGGTGTTGCCCTGCCAATCAATCTCCCGGACGTAATACCGCTTCCCTTCCTTGACCGTCACGTCAATACCAACGCCCTCAGAGTCCAGGTAGTACACCGAGTCCTTGACGATTTGGGCGTCGTAATAGCCTTCGGAGTTGTAGTAATCGATGACCTTCTGCAGGTCCTCTTCGTACTCGTCTTCCTTGAACTTTTCTCCTTTCCAGAAGCGCCACCACTTGTTCTCACGGGTATTATCCATGGCGCCCCGCAGATCGCCGTCATCGAATCGTTCGTTGCCCACAAAGCGGATGCGCTCCACTTCCATCTCCTCGCCACGGTTCACGTTGAAGACGAGCCGGACGCGGTTGTCGGACGTGACCGTCCGGTTGACGTCGACCTCCGTGCGAAGATAGCCCTTCTCGGCGTAGAAATCCTTGATGATCGTCTTGGTGCGCTCCACGTCGGACGGCCGCACCGGACGTCCTTTCAGCAGCGGCACCTGTTTGTCGAGGTCGTCTTCGTGACGGCCCTTGATGCCCTCAAACCGATAGGTACTCAGGGTCGGCTCGGGCTTGACGCGAATCACGAGGGTGATGCCGTTGCCCTCGGTCTTCTCGCGGTACATGGCGACATCCGAGAAGAGGCGGAGATCGTAGATGGCTCGGATGGCTTCCGCCACGGCATCTCCGGCAGGAAGCTGGATCTCGTCCCCGGCCGACAAGCCGCTGGACTGGATCACGTAGTCTTTGGTTCGTTCGTTGTCGATCCCCTCCACCCGGATGTTTTGGATCACGAAGGTGGACGGTCCTTGGCCGACGGAGGTCCCTCGGTCGGCGGTCATGGTGGGTGTTTGGGCTGCAGTGGGCAGGAGACCGCCCCACACCACTGCCAGAAGGAAGAGTCCTGCTATTCGAAATCGCATGCCTCGAGGAATCATATTCGGGATACGCGCTGCGAGGCCGTTTTCGTGAAACTGTAGATCGAAAGGTGGGTTTCGGCGCGACGAACGCCACGGCTGGGAACGCGGCCGGAGCGGTCATTATTGTTCGCCCCCGGCAGGCACTCTGTGAACCCTCCATGGATCCACACAGGAACCACACGCTTCGCCCCGAACGGCTCGGCGCGAGACGCGGAGCTTTCGATGGGAGTCTCTCTTGTGGGCACGCCGGGGGCCTTCGGAAGCGACCTATGCTTCGGGGGATTCGGCGGCTCCCTCGTTGACCCGACCGAACCGGCGATCGCGATCCTGAAAGCTGCGGATGGCATCGTACAGCGCCGCACGCCGGAAATCCGGCCAGTACTGCTCCGTGATAAAGAGCTCGGTGTAGGCGCACTGCCAGAGCAAGAAATTCGACAGGCGATACTCCCCCCCGGTCCGGATCATCAGATCGGGATCGGGCAGGTCGGCCGTGTCAAGGAAGGATCCAAACACGTCCTCCGAGATGTCGTCCGGCGAAAGGGCGCCGGCTTCGACGCGCTCAGCGATGCGACGAACGGCCCGCATGATTTCCCAGCGTCCGCTGTACGACAACGCCAGGGTGAGCGTCATGCGTCTGTTGTCCGCCGTTTCGGCCTTCGTCTTCTGCATGGCTTCCTGGCAGGTCTCGGGGAGCTGCGTCAGGTCGCCGATGGTGCGCAGGCGGATGTCATTGTCCATCAGCGTTTGGCGCTCCTCGCGCACCGTGTGTACCAGAAGCTCCATGAGAGCGTTGACCTCCTGCGTGGGCCGCTCCCAGTTTTCGGTGCTGAAGGTGTAAAGCGTGAGGTATCCGATCCCGAGCTGCGCGCTCGCCTCCGCAATGTCCCGCACCGAGGCCACCCCTTCGTGGTGACCGACAAAGCGCGCTTCATTGCGGCGCTGGGCCCACCGACCGTTGCCGTCCATAATGGCTGCCACGTGCGTCGGCAGGGCGCCGCGCTCGCGAAGCGCCTGCTGGCGCCGCGCGTCTTCCTCGGACGCCGCATGCGGAGAACGATCGGAGGTCGGACGAACAGATTCCATAAGGTCTTGCAACTCGGAATATCAGAGTCCAACGTGCAGGATCCTTTTCGTGGAGCGGATACGACGAGTCAAACGGCGCGCCGCAGGCCTCCGCCGAGGCATCCTACGAGATGGTAACACATCGCAACATACGACGATCCATCCGGGGCATCCACTAGTCCCGTGTGGAGCTTTGATTATGTTTGACCGTGTTCGATCTCTCCGCCGAA
>CAYFSC010000025.1:0-21932 GCA_964345695.1 uncultured Rhodothermales bacterium
ATGCCAACGCCGGCACCGATGTACGGCTCCAGCGGGCGCCCCACGAGGTCCGTCGTCGTGCTTGGCAGAAGGGTGTACGCCGCGTTTAGAAGAAGGGTTGGCGCCAGGCTTCCATCCCCGATTCCAAAGCTAAGTTCTGGAATCAGGTGGAAGTTGGAGGTCGGGCTGTTTCGATAGTCGCCCCGCACCCCGATCTGGAACTGATCCGGCCCCTCCCCGGCCCGAAAGCCCGTAATCGGGACGATATAGGTGAGCGGACGGCCCAGCGTTTCGCGGTAGAACGGCGCGCTCGCTGAAACCCCGGTGGGGGTCTCGCGCTCGCGGGTCTGGGGCGTCGGAGGCTCCTCGCGCAACTGCTGCCGGAGGGCTTCGACCTGCTCCTGCAGGCGCCGAATCTCCTGCGCTTGTGCGTCCTGTTGCCGTCGGTCCGCCCGGCTCTCCCGCTGGCGCGTGGCGTCGCGGATGGCTTGCTGGATCAAGCGTTCCACATCTGCATTCGAGAGCGCCTGCACACTGTCGGCCTGCTGGCGAAGCTGCTGCCGAAGCGCCGTACGCACACGTTGCTCCACCTCATCGGTGGCCAGCGGCTGTCCGGGCTGCGAGCGAATCCTCGTTGTATCACGTCCTTGCGGCTGTGGGGCGTCGCTCCCGAATCGAATGTAGATTTCGCCCTCCTCAGGGACCGGAATGGTCATCGTCCGCCCCGAGGCCTCGGGAGACGCGGAGACCGTGCGAGAAGCACGTGCCGTGTCCGTCTGGAGCGCCTGGAGGGCTCGTTCCAGAGAGTCTGCCCGGGCCAGAAGCCGCTCCTCTCGCGGAGTACGGTTGTTGGCCGGATCTCCCTCTTCTTGTCCGGCGGGTCCTTCGTCCGAGGCACCTCTTCCCAGTAATGGCTCCGATGGGCGCCCCGGTACGGGACGGCGGTCGCCGCCGCCTCCCAGGCGAAACTCGATGCCCGCCGTGTACATCAGGCTGCCGTAGATGTCCCCGGGATCACCGGCCTCGACGACGTTCGGGTTGTTCATCAAGAGAGCCCGAGCCCCGCCCGAAAGCTTGATGGACTGCGTGAGCGGAACCTCCAGCCCCAGTCCCGTGGTGCCCACGAAGCGGTCTTCGGGAGGCGTGGTGCCCTCTGGAATATCGTCGACGTAGCCGTCGAGCACGTCCAGGTATCCTCCGCCCACCTTTGCGTACGGCACGAAGCCACGTCCGAGCTCGAAGTTCAGACGGAGCTGAAGCTCGCCGCCATACATCTGAATGTCCTCAAAGCCGTCCGCGAACTCGTCGGTGATATTCGCTCCTTTCGTGCCGCGCCAGTAAAAGCCGCGCAGCCCCACGTACGGGCCCAGCGAAACCCCCGCGTTCACGCCGGCAAAGTTCTGATCTTTGGGGAACCCGAGCGCGTCGTTGAACTCCACCCGGCCCTGGAACGGATTCACCAGCAGCTGCACGCCGCGGAGGAATCCGTCCCCTCCGAACTGTTGCTGCAGCGCCTGATCCACGGCGGTCTGCTCCTCCAGAGAGCGCCCTCCGAGAAACAAAGAGACCGAAGCATTGAGCGCCGGGCTCGTTACGAGGTCGGTGCCCGTCTCGAAGTCGGCGCCCCCCGCCGGCCCCAGGAACGTCGCGACCGGATCGTAGCGGTAGCTCATCATCTCCCCTCCGACGGAGATCCGATACCGGTCTTGCACGCTAAACGTGACGCCGCCCCCGGCCAACCCATAAATCGTGCGCGAGATCTCAGCCCCCTCCGGATCAAACTGAAGAACCCCGCTTCCCGCCGTCAGGTACGGAATGATGCGACGATCGTAGAGATTGAACCGGAGCCGGGCCCCGTAGCGCCGTACGTCGAGATCCCGGTTGACCAATCCCTGCAGGCGATCGACGTCCGAGAAGTCGGTCGTGATCCCTGTGTTCACCAGATACTCGGCGCTCGCCTGAAAGTAGCGCCCGAAGCTCAGTCCCAGCGCTCCGCCGTACAGCGCTTCGTTTTGGAAGGCCGCCGCGTCGTCTTCGAAGAGGCCCTGGACCGTCGGCTCGAACGTGTAGCCGACATCGCGGAACTGGGCCGTCGCGGGCTGTATGCCCGTGCTGCATACAATGAAGGCGGCCACGAGGAGCAGCCGAAAGAACTTACGATACACCCAAGAAATACCGAACGTTGTCATGCGGAAGTGGGGTTGCGCAAAGGAGGGAAGACAAGGGGAAGGACCGCGGTGTGCGTACACGAGGCACGCGCACACCGTCACGGTGGACACTACGGTTGTTGAACCCGCTCCAGTTCGAGACGAAGCGTACCGTTTACATTCTGCGTCAGTCCTCCGTATCGGCCCTCGGAGTACCGTCGCAGGTCCACGCCGCGGACCTCCTGGTCAGCAACAAGCCGCCTGCTGTTGTTCTGCGTTTGAAACCGCACAACCTGAGGAAGCAGAAGCTGGAAGCGATCCTCCTCGGTGGCGTTGCTGAAGTCGACCGTCACCCGGTCCCGGCTCGTCGTGAATCGTCCCGAAAGGAGCGAACTGCCGGGACTGCCCTCCACCCGAAAGATAAGATTGGCCGTTGCATTGCCGCCAAAAAACTCCATGCGCGGCGTGTTCGAGGCCGTAACCAGCGTGTCGGCCAAGAGGTCGAAATTATCCACGCCGCGCACGGTGAGTTCAAAGCGATTGAACACGTACGTGCCCTCAAGGTCAGAGGGCGGCGGACCTCCTCCGTCCGAATCGCACGCAGCAAGTGCCAAACCGATTGCCAGGACGCCGACGCTCAGAAATGAGAGCCTCAGGGGCGCCGGCAAAGAGAAGCGAGAAAAGAGTAGACGTGTCAAGGCGATGTATACATGTTGTGGAGTGACGGGTCGTGCCCAGCCCCTTCCGTTCGTGCGAAAGACCTCACGGCGAAAGCCTCGTGGCTCTTCAGGCTTCCGCCGCGAGGTGGTCCGTGGAGGTCTGGCGACGAAGCTCGCTGCGCGAGACCCGCTGCGCAAGGCCGTTCCCTTGGCGGGAATCTGTTCGGTGGGGAGAAGCGATCTCAATCGGTACGGACCCCAGGAGCGGTTCCGCGTTCCTCAAAGGGCACGCTCTGACCGCAGTAGAGAGGGACCTTCGGGGGGTCCACATGAGCCTTCATGGCAGACTCGAAGATGCGATTTCACGTGTTAAACGGGGGCGGAGGAAGGAATGGAACAAATTTTACGGTACGAAAAGCATTGTTTGTGGTCAACTCCCCTTCTATGCATCTTACATGATTTAGACACCGGGTTCGCCGTTTCTCCGTCGTTGGGGCAAAAATCAAAAAGCGGATGGCCCCAGCGTGTGCTGGAACCATCCGCTCGATGGTTGTGGCGCGACCGTGCGGTCTCTCCAGGGTGTGTCGTCGCCTACGCGGTCGGGCCTGCGGCTGCAATCTCGTCGCTGGCCGCATCTTCGTATTTCTCGAAGTGATCGGCGAAGAGGCCGGCGAGCTTCTTCGCCTGCTCATCGTAGGCCTGCTTGTCGTCCCACGTATTGCGCGGAATGAGAATCTCGGACGGGACCGCGGGGCACTCCGTCGGGACCTCGAAGCCGAACGTCGGATCCGTCTGCGACGGTGCCGCGATGAGCGAGCCGTCGTGGATCGCGTCGATGATGGAGCGCGTGTGCGGCAGCGGCATGCGGTGGCCGGTGCCGTACGGGCCACCGGTGATGCCGGTGTTTACGAGCCATGCGTCGGTGTTGTGATCGCGCATCTTCTCGGCCAGCATCTCGGCGTACTTGCTCGGGTTCCACACGAGGAAAGCCGCACCGAAGGCCGCGCTGAACGTGGCTTGCGGCTCGTCGACGCCCACCTCGGTGCCCGCCACCTTGGCCGTATATCCGCTGATGAAGTGATACATGGCCTGCTCCGGTGTGAGCTGCGACACGGGCGGCATCACGCCGAACGCGTCGTACGTCAGGAAGATGATGTTGTCGGGATGCCCTCCGATGGCCGGAATCTTGGCGTTCTCGATATGCTCCAGCGGGTAGGACGCGCGCGTATTCTGTGTGATCGACACGTCATCGTAGTCGACCTTGCGCGTCTCTTCGTCGTACACCATGTTTTCGAGCACGGTGCCGTACTGGATCGCATTGTAGATCTCCGGCTCATTTTCCTCGGTGAGGCCGATGGCTTTGGCGTAGCAGCCCCCCTCAATGTTGAAGACGCCTTCGTCGCTCCAGCAGTGCTCGTCGTCGCCGATGAGCTTGCGGTTCGGATCGGCCGAGAGCGTCGTCTTGCCGGTGCCGCTGAGGCCAAAGAAGAGCGATACGTCGCCGTCGTCCCCCTCGTTGGCCGAGCAGTGCATCGACAGTACGTCCTGTTTCGGCATCAGGTAGTGCATGACGGTGAACACCCCTTTCTTCATCTCCCCGGCGTACTCGGTGCCGAGGATGACCATCTCCTCGTCCTCGAACGACAAGTCGACGCTCGTCTTCGAGGTCATGTGCATTGTCTGCCGGTTGGCGGGAAACTCCCCGGCGTTGTAGATAATGAAGTCGGGCTCGCCGAATTCCGCCAGTTCCTCCTCCGACGGACGGATGAGCATGTTGTGCATAAAGAGCGCGTGGTACGGACGCGTGCAAATGATCCGCACCTTGAGGCGGTACTCGGGATCCCATCCGGCGAAACCGTCGATCACGTAGAGACGATCGCGCGTGTTCAGATAGTCCTGCGCACGCTCGCGATTGATCTCGAAGGTGTGATCGTCGATCTCCATGTTAATGGGCCCCCACCAGATGTTGTCGGCACTCTCTGGATGTTTGACGATCCGTTTGTCGGCGGGGCTGCGGCCGGTTTTCTCCCCGGACCGGATGCGCAGTGCGCCGCTGTGGACGATGGCGGCCGTCGGGTCGAAGCGGATGGCCTCTTCGTACAGGCGCGCAGGATTGGCATTGCGGAGGACGTCGTCGACATCGATTCCGTATGCGCTAAGATCAAGGGTGTCGGACATGGGCGATTCTGCACGAATGCAGGATGTGTGAGAAAGGGCGGTGAGTGGGGCGGATGCCACATCGATAGAAAGTAACAAACCGGACGACGAAAATGCACGGCCTTTCCGGACGCGACCAGACGGGGGGCACACGTTTTTCGTTGTGGGACGAAACCCTACGACGGTGCGCATTCTCTTGCTAAAAGCAGTTCCAGTGCGCATGGGCACCGGTCCGGCGCTTGCACGGGAGTCCCCCCTCCTGGAGCGCTGCTGGAACCACCATTCTCGCAGGGCATTATCCAGCGATCTCCACGGCTTCGTCGAAGTCGACGCCCACAAGTTTCGAGACGCCCTGCTCTTCCATGGTGATGCCGTACATGCGGTCGGCGAGGGCCATGGTGCGCTGGTTGTGGGTGACGAGGATAAACTGCGTGTCGTCTTCGAACCGGCGAATCAGACTCATGAAGCGCTCTACATTGGCGTCGTCGAGCGGGGCATCGACCTCGTCGAGGATGCAGAAGGGGCTCGGCTTCACGAGGTAGATCGCAAACAGAAGCGCCGTGGCGGTGAGGGTTTTTTCGCCGCTCGATAGCTGGTCGAGTAAGGTGGGACGTTTGCCGCGCGGCTTGGCGACAATCTCGATGGCGGAGTCGAGCGGATCATCCTCGTCCTCAAGTTGGAGTTTAGCCGATGCGCCTTCGCCGAAGAGTTCGGTGAAGATCTGCGAGAAACTGTCCTTGATCTCGTCAAATGTTTCAAAGAAGCGCTCGGCCGCGGTCGCGTTGATCTCCTCGATCGTTTCGAGCAGTGTCGCCTCGGCGTCTTCCAGATCCTGCTTCTGCTCCAATAGGAAATCGAGGCGTTCCTTCTCCTCCTCGTACTCTTCGAGCGCGAGCGGATTGACGTTCCCAATGGCGTGGATGCGTCCGCGCAGGCTGCGCACCTTCGACTGCGCTGCGTCTTCGTCGAAGTCCTCCGGGATGGACACCGGGTCGTCGGTCAGATCCCGCTCGAAGTCGTCCCGGATGCTGTTGGTGAGGTCTTCGATGCGCGTCTTCACTTCGGCCCGACGCACGGAGGCGTCGTTCTCCTTTCGGACGGCGGCCTCGCGCTCCTGGCGAAGCTGGCGAAGGCGCTGCTCGACCTCGGCGATGTCCGACTTGGTATCGGCGACGGCTTCTTCGGCGGCAGCCACCGCGCTGTCGTGCTCGTCGCGCTCGCCCCGCAGGGCCTCGATCTTTTTGTCGAGGGCCGACTGGGCGTCGAGCGCGTCTTCGATGCGCGTCTTCAGCTGCTCGATCTCCGTGGCGCGCTGCTCGGACTGCCGGTCGATCGCATCGATGCGTTCTTGCGTCCGCTCCCGTTCGCGCTCCAGGTTCTCAACGCGATTGCGGGCCTGGACGGCCGCGACGTTGGCATCGGTAAACGCGTCCACAGCCGCGCGCTCTCGCTCCTCGGCGGCGGTGAGCGTCTCTTCGAGGACAGCCTGTTCCTCGCGGCGGGCATCAAGCTTGTCTTTCGCATTGTCCGCCTCATCCTGCAGCGAGGCGATGCGCTCCGCCTCTTCGGCAAGGGTGGCTTCCAACTGCTCGATCCGTTGTCGGAGCTCCTCGCGCCGTTCGACCGTCGTTTCGCGTTCGTAGCGGAGGCGTTCCTCCTCTTTTTCGGCCCGGCGCACGGCCTCTTCGGCGTCGCGCACGTCGTCGTCGTACGGATCCAGATTGAGGTCGTCCAGCGCCTCACGGGCTGCATCGACGGTTTCCTGCTGGGCCGCGCACTGCTGCTCCAGGGTGGACAGCTGTTCGCGGGCGCGCTGAAGCTGCTCGCGTCGCCCCAGCCGGCTGGCCACCGGCGAGGCACTCGTCTGCTGGCTGCCGCCGCGAACCACGCCCCGCGCGTCGATCCACTCCCCCGTCCGTGCAACGATTCGCGCGCCGGGTTCGGCCGTCTCGGCCGCGTCCTGCGCGTCGTCGAGCGTGTCGGTGACGTAGCAGTCGTGCAGCAGCACGTCGGCGAGGGGACTGTAGGCGTCCTTCGCCACGCGAACCTGTGCGCGGAGCGGCTCGGCCTTCCCTGCAGGGGCCCCGTTTTGCGGGGGACTGGAGAGGCGATCAAGCAGCAGGAAGGTAGCCTGCCCTCGGTCGGTCTCTCGAAGGTGGGCGATGGCGCGGCGCGCCGCGACCTCCGTAGGGACGACAATGCAGGACGCGAGGGCGCCCAGCGCCGCATCGAGCGCCACGCGGTCGGCCTCGTCACAGGCCAGCACGTCGGCCACGGTCTGCAGGTCGTCGAGCGGTCCCTCGGTGGCCAGATGCTGGACGGCATCGCTGAACTCGTCGTAGCTGGACACGAGGCCGTCCAACAGATCGACCTCGGCCCGACGGGCATCACGCTGGCGCGTCAACGCTTGAAGCGTCTCCTGGGCGTCGGAGAGCGCCGCCTCGCGCTCGCGGCGCTCGTCCTCCGCATGGTCGAGGGCATGCCGGGCGTCCTCCAGCCGGTCCTGGGTCGCCTCGCGGTCGGCCACCGCCTCGGTCAGCCGTCGGTCGAGGGTCTCGGCTTTTGTTTCCAGTTCGGCGGCCTGGGCCCGGGCGCGCTCCAGCTCGTCCTCGTGCAGCTCCCGGCGGTTGGTGAGACGGTCGAGCGTGCGGCGGCGCTCGGCCTGGTCGTCCTCGGCGGCCTGGACCTCGCGGCGTACCGCTTGCGCTCGGGCGCGAAGTTCTTCGGCAGCGGCCTTCGCGTCATCCCGCTCGGAACGGGCGTCTTGAAGGGCGTCTTCGGCCTCACTCAGCGCCGGACGCGCCTGGGCGAGCGTCTCCTGCAGCTGTTCCGCCTGATCGGCGAGGCGTGCCCGCTCGTCAGCGGCCTCCTCCTGGGCCTGGAGGGCGGCGTCCCGATCACTGCGGGCACGATCCAGCCGCTCGCGCTGCAGGCGCTGCTCGGCTTCCAGTTCGCGGACACGGGCGCGGTGCTCTTGCAGCGTGTCGCGACGCTGCTGCAGCGTACGCTCGCGCTCGTCCAGTGTGCTCCGGAGACGCTCCAGCCGGTCCTCGGCCGCGCGCGCTTCGGCTTCCAGCGCATCGGCTCGGTCGGACTGCGTCTTCTGCTTTTCATCCAGCACGCGCTTCTTCTCGGTCAGCCGATCGTACTCGACCTGCGCCAGCAGCAGTTCCAGGCGCTGCAACGCGTCCTCGGCCTCCCGGTACTGCTGTGCTTTCTCCGCCTGCCGCTTCAGCCGGTCGACCTGGGTGCTGATCTCGTCGGTCAGGTCGCGGATGCGCTCCAGATCGCTGCGTGTGTTGTCGAGCTTGCGGAGCGCCTGCCGGCGGCGCATCTTGTAGCGCGTAATCCCGGCCGCCTCCTCGAACATGCGACGCCGGTCTTCGGTGGAGCCGGACAGGATCTCGTCGATCATCTTGAGTTCGATGACCGAGTAGGCATCGGCGCCCATGCCCGTATCCATGAACAGGTCGGTGATGTCCTTCAGCCGGCACTGCGTACCGTTCATCAGGTACTCCGACGTGCCGTCCCGGAAGAGGCGGCGCCCGATGGTGACCTCGGAGTACTCCGTAGGCAGCACACCGCGGTTGTTCTCGATGGTGAGCTGCACCTCGGCCATGCCGAGCGGCTTCCGGTCCGCCGTTCCGTTGAAGATGACGTTCTCCATCTTCTCGGACCGGAGCACGGTCGGACGCTGCTCCCCGATCACCCAGCGCACGGCGTCGACGATGTTCGACTTGCCACATCCGTTCGGCCCAACGATGGTCGTCACGCCCGGATCGAAGGCAAGGGTGGTTGGCTCCGCGAAGCTTTTGAAGCCGTGCAATTCGAGTTTACTGAGATACATGTGGCGAGCCGATTACGAGAAGCATACGCCCGAAGCAGGAGCCGACGCGAACCCGGGACCGTTGCAAGTAAGGATGCGGGGTGCCGTTTTGCAAACGCTGTTTGATCCGTCCCACACGCGGCCCCTGCGCGTTTGATCCTCGGTTTCCGCATAAACGTCTGTTATTGATGCCAGTCCCGGACCCCCCGAGCCACACGCACGGGATGACGCGCGCACCCTGTTCCTCCAACCGGCAGCGCCTCTCCGGACGCACTCCTCTCTCCTGGAGGTGATCGCTCTACCTTGGGAGCGAACGTCTGCTCCCGACACGACGTTGAGAGAATGAACCCTGCTTCTCCCATCACCCATTCCGGCCATGCCCGGCTTTGACGCACAAGCCCAGGAGCGCCTCGCCCGCGCGCTGAAGCGCGAGGCCAAACGCCTCGGTTTCGACGCGTGTGGCATCTCGGAGGCCGAGCCGCTCGACGAGGAGGCGTTCCGCCTGGAACAGTGGTTGCTCGAAGGCCGCCACGGCACGATGGACTGGATGGAACGCAACTTCGACAAGCGCATCGACCCGACGAAGCTCGTCGACGGTGCCGCGTCGGTCATCTCCGTGCTTCACAACTACTATCAGCCGGTCGAGCATTCCGACGATCCGGAGACGGGCACGATCAGCCGCTACGCGTGGGGCGACGACTACCACGACGTGATGAAGGAGAAGCTGTACCTCCTCTATCACTGGCTGGAAGACGAGGTCGGCGCGGAAATCAACGGCCGCGCGTTTGTCGACAGCGCGCCGGTGATGGACAAAGCATGGGCCCGGCGGAGCGGCCTGGGATGGCAGGGCAAGCACTCGAACCTGCTGAACCGCGAGATGGGCTCGTTCTTCTTCCTCGGCGAACTCATCGTAAGCGTCCCGCTCGCCACCGACGGCCCGATGCCCGACTATTGCGGCTCGTGCACCCGCTGCATCGACGCCTGCCCCACCGACGCCATCTACGAGCCGTACGCCGTCGACGCCAGCCGCTGCATCTCGTACCTGACCATCGAGCACGAGGCCGATGACATCCCCGAGGGCCTCCGCCCGGACGTGGGCACCTGGATCTTTGGCTGCGACATTTGCCAGGACGTGTGCCCTTGGAACAAGTTTTCGGAGGCGACCGACGAACCCCGCTACCTCCCCGGCGAGGACGTCCGCGACACCGATCTACGCGAGTGGGCCGAACTCAACCTCGACGAGTTCGAGCGCCGCTTTGCCGAGAGCCCCGTCACCCGCGCCACGTTCGAGGGCTTCCAGCGCAACGTGCGGAACGCCATCCAGAACGTGAATGAGCACCGGAATCAACCCGCCTCCCGTCAGCGGGAGTGACCCTCGTCCTTCGGCGCCCGTCATTCGGCTCTGGGAAGCAGATCCTCCACCTCGATCGCCAGCGTCTCGTCGAAGAGCGGCGTGACGGCGTCGCCCGGAGCAAACGTGCGGCGCTCGCGATACTCGCCGTCCGCCGGCTCACGATACACTTCCAGCGTGTGCGCCTGCAAGTTCACGATCCAGTACTCCGGGATGCCGTTTGACGCGTAGCAGACGAGCTTCTCCGTCCGGTCCTTCGCTAGGGACGTTTCCGCCACCTCGATGATGAGGGGAATCTCGTCCGGCTCACCGTCCAGCAAGTCCTTCCCTGTCCCGCTAATGATGGCGAAGTCTGGTTCCGGGACATTGTGAGCGTCAAGAGGAAGCGTAGACTGAACCTGCACCGAATATTCCGTGTCGCGGACGAGATCGACGAGGATCTTCGTGCCATCGATTATAACGGCTCGGTGGGACGAATTCTGTGCAACCATCTCGACGATGCGTCCATCAATGAGTTCGGTGCGACCATCCGGATCCAGGATATCCTCTTCCGACATCCGGAAGTATTCCTCCTGCGTGAACCGGTGCTGCCGATTGTGCGGCGTTGAACCGACCTCGGTATTGGGCGGTGTAGACACAATGGTTTCAGCCATGACAGACGTGCCCGTTTGTGCGAAGTGAATGGGCTCGGAAATACGTTCCAGTTCCCACGCTGGATCCGGGCACCAGCATGGTCCCTTGCCGAACGTCAAATGGCTCTCTGCTGGACGTTCGACAAATGACCTTCGACACGAGACGCCGTCACGCCACCCGTTCGCGCGCTGCCTCAACCTGTTCACGCTCGTCGTCCCGCCGTTCGCGCGGCACGACGATGGCGATCCAGAGCAGTCCGCACGCGATCTGGACGCCGGCGAAGAGCTGAAACGCCCCGACGAGTGTGATCCATCCGGCTTCGAGCAGGAGACTCCCGACGAGAATGGACGCCGACTCGGCCGACATCACGAGAAGCCAGTCGGTGGCGAAGACACGGCCACGGTAGCGGTCCTCGGTGCGCTTCTGCAGCATGACGGAGCTGAGCACCCAGTTGCCGCCGCTTGCGGCGTGCGCCGCCACGACGACCGCGCACACCGCCGCAATGCCGAGCGGCGTGGCGCTCCACGGCATGAACCCGATGGCCAGATACCCGGCCCCGCAAAACGCGATGGCGCCCCCGATGACCGCCGGCCACCGGTGGCGGTCCTGAAAGAGCCGTCGCACCACGATCGGGCCGATGCCCGTGCCGATGCCGCGCGCCATGAAGAGCATGCCGATGCCCGCTGCCAGGGCGCCCGCCGAAATCTTATCGGCCAGCAGCGTGAGCATGTAGACGAGCGCGCCGCCGCTGACGGCCCAGGTGGCCTTCGCGAAGGCGATGCGCCCGATGCGCGGATGCGTGCGCAGATGCCGCCATCCGTCCGTGATCTCGCGGACCGCGCTGCGAAGAAGGCTCTGCTCGCCGGGCTCGGTGTCCTGCGGAATGCGGGTGCCGACGATGAAGACGGCAGACACGAGATACGTCGCGCTGTCGATCCAGAAGACGGCCGTCGTGCCCAGCCACTGGGTCGCGACTCCACCGAGCGCGGCCCCAACGGCCAGCATGGTCGACCACGTGGCCGACATCAGCGCGTTGGCCGTCAGCAGCTCGCGCGGCGTGGTGATATTGGGCAGCGATGCGCTCTTGGCGGGCTGAAAGACGGCCCCAACGACAACCTGCATGGCCAACAGCAGATAGAGCAGCGGAACCTCGCCCGGCGTGTCAATCACCAGAAAGCCCAGCACGATAACGGCCCGTAGTAGGTCCGTCCCAATCATGAGGCGCCGCCGGTTGTAGCGATCCACGACGACGCCCGCGAGCGGCGACACGAGCGCCCACGGCAGCATCTTGGTGATGAACACCGCGCCCAGCGCCAGCGGTGAACCGGTCAGCTCCGAAACGAGCGTGTAGAGGGCGATGGTGTTGAACCAGTCGCCCAGCAAAGAGATGAGGTTGCCGATCCAAAGCCGGCGAAAGTCGACGTTGCCGGAAACCAGTTCCCAGTATCCGGCCTGCTCGTCGACCTTGACGTCATGTGCTGAGGGTGCAGTAGCCATAGCGTGCCGTTAGAC
The DNA here is from genome assembly GCA_964345695.1 of uncultured Rhodothermales bacterium. Lineage (GTDB taxonomy): Bacteria > Bacteroidota > Rhodothermia > Rhodothermales > Salinibacteraceae > CAYFSC01. The sequence goes on from CAYFSC010000025.1 coordinate 12,265, forward strand.
CGGCGCGCCCCCCGGCAGAGTTTCTGCCCGACGACAAAATCACGTCCGTGCTTCGTCTGCGGAGGAACCTGCTCGTGCGGATGCGATCTACCTCCGGGCTTCTTCCTCCCTATCCCTCCGGGCGAAGGAGCGGAAAGAGAATGACGTCGCGGATCGAGTCCTGATTCGTCATGAGCATGGTGAGGCGGTCGACGCCGATGCCGAGCCCGGCGGCGGGGGGCATGCCGTACTCCATAGCGCGGAGGTAGTCCTCATCGACGGGGTTGGCCTCCTCGTCGCCCGCGGCGCGCTGCAGGGCCTGCGCCTCAAACCGCTCGCGCTGATCCTCGGGGTCGTTGAGCTCGCTGAAGGCATTGGCGATCTCGCGGCCCGCCACGATGAGCTCGAAGCGCTCGACGAGCCCCTCCTTCTCGCGGTGCTTCTTCGCCAGGGGACTCAGTTCCACGGGGTAATCGATGACGAACGTCGGCTGTACAAGCGTCGGCTCCACGGTTTCGCTGAAGATCTCGTCGAGCAGCTTGCCGAGGCCCATGTCGGCGTCGACCTCGTCCTCCAGTCCCAGCTCATTGGCGGCCACGTCGTACACGCGGTCGCGGTCAGCCTCGTACAGATCGACGCCCGTTTCTGCCTCGATGGCGCCGAAGAACGAGACGCGGTCGAACGGGGCGTCGAAGGAGATCTCGGTGCCGTCGTACGTAAGCGTGGTCGTTCCGTGCAGTTCCTCGGCGATTGTGGCCACGAGCGCCTCGGTGAGCTCCATCATCCACTCGTAGTCCTTGTACGCCACGTAGAGCTCCATCATCGTGAACTCCGGATTGTGGTACCGGCTCAGGCCCTCGTTCCGGAAGTCCTTGCCGATCTCGTAGACGCCTTCGTAGCCGCCCACGAGCAGGCGCTTCAGGTAGAGCTCGTCGGCGATGCGCAGGTAGAGCTCCATGTCCAGCGCGTTGTGGTGCGTCGTGAAGGGTCGCGCATTGGCACCGCCGTACAGGGGTTGCAGGATGGGCGTCTCCACCTCCAGGTACTCGCGGGCGTTCAGGAAGCGGCGCATCGTCTGCTGGAGACGCGCCCGCTGGCGGAAAACCTCCTGCACCTCCGGGTTGACGATGAGGTCGACGTAGCGCTGCCGGTAGCGGAATTCCTTGTCCGTGACGTCGTAATGCACGTCCACGATCTCGCCGTCCTCGGTCTCCCGCTTCACAGGGGGCAGCGGACGCAGCGACTTGGCCAGGAGTTGAAAGTCGCGATCGGCGCGCACGGTCACCTCCCCCATGTTCGTCCGGAAGACGTAGCCCTGGATCCCGACGATGTCCCCAATGTCGAAGAGCTCGGTAAAGACCTCGTCGAAGTCGTCCTCCGGCAGATCGTTTTTGCGGACGTACACCTGGATCGTGCCGGTGCTGTCCTGCAAGTCGAAGAACGCCGAGCCGCCCATCACGCGGATGGCCATAATGCGCCCGGCAATGGACACCTGATACGGCGGCGTCTCGTCTCCGTCTACGCCGTGCGTGTCGTCGTCGAACGTAGCGAGGATCTCGTCGGCGTGGTCTTCCACCTCCCAGGCGTACGGGTAGGGGTCGATGCCGCGCGCCTCCAGCTCCTGGCGCTCCTCACGGCGACGTTGCTCTTGTTCGCTGCGGTTGTCGAGCATCTACGAATTCGGGATTTTGGATTGCGGATTTTGGGTTGCGGATGGGCCCGGATGCAAGCGACACGTATCGCCTCGGAACTCGGAACGCCGAGCTCGAAACTCGGAACCAAAAGAAAAGACGCCCCCCGAAGCGTCGGGCTGCGTCTTTGGGGTCGGCGGTGGAAGGGCCAGTGGCGGGGGATGCCTACGAGATCCACTGCTCGGCCTCCAGAAGCAGGGCGTCGTGGTGACTCCGAAGCAGTTGGGTGATGCACTGGCTGAGGGCGTGGGCCGAACTGCCTTCAGGCTGCGCCGTCGTGAGGGAAGCCATCCGCCCGGTCCCCTCTTCCAGCACCTCCAGGGCATCGGTGAGGGCAAACCACCAGGGCTGTCCACTGGTGGTGGGCGGCGGTTTCTTTTCTGAACAGAGGCTCATCACCTTGGCCCCCTGCACGCTCAGCGTGTCGCGAAGCGTACCGACGGCGTCTTCGGCCGTATCCACCATGGTTCGCATCTTCTCCTGCTGCCCCAGTGAAAGCGCCGCTTCGGCCGCCTCTCGCTCGAAGCACAGCGCCCGCTCCAGAATCTGGACGGCCGCAACAGCGACCGACTGGAACGCCGGACTGTTGTCCTCGACGTCGCCCACAAGGGACTGAAGAGCGTTGACGTCGGGCTCCGGTGCGGCCGCCGCAGACGCGCTGTCGGCCAGGAGAGGCTTCTGCGCCAGCTGCTCGCGATGGGCAGCCGCGCGGTCGCCCTGCGCTGAGGTGGGCTCCGGCGGGGCCTCGGAGAAGGTGGGGGTGTTGTCAGTCATGAACAATCATGCACTGTGAATGTCTTCGGCGGCGCTACCGGCAGGCCATCCGGGAACGGCGTCTCTCTTTTCCCTTCGTGAATGGCCCTCCAGGTTCCGGCAGCGGACGTTGATAGGATACAGCGCTTTGCGGGTTCCCGTCAATGTTTGTCCTCTATGAAGAAAAGGCCACTTGTTCAGACATTCAACGAGAAGCGTCGGAAGAATACGAGGCATCGGCCGATGCCGTGCGCGCCCCCTCGAGGAAGTCGCGCATCTGCCGGGCCTGGCGGCAGTCGAGCCGGTCGTCGCGCTCGGCGAGGCGGACCATCTCGTCAGCGAGAGCGACATAAAGGGCCACGAGGTGCGGGCGCGCATCAGCCAGCGCCTCAACGTGAGCCTGCACCGTGCCCTGGTCTCCGCGGGCCACCGGTCCGGTGAGCACCGACGCGGGGTCGTCGGCCTGCAGGTTTTCCCACGTCTGCTCGACGAGCGGCCGCACGAGTTGCCGGGCCTGCTCGCCCTCGATGCCCGCGGTCGTCAGCACGTCGCGCACCACGCTCAGGAGAGCCACCAGCCCGTTGGAGGCCAGCGCAGCAGCGCAGTGGTAGCGGATCTTGTCGGAAGCCGAGAGACGCACCGGCGTTCCGCCCAGGCGCCGGGCGAGGGCCGCCCCGACGGGCAGGGCGTCGCCGGCCCCTTCCAGCCCGATCACGATGCCGTCGAACGCTGACGGATCGGTGTCCGGCGTGAAGGTTTGCATCGGGTGGATGCTGAGCGTGGAGGCGCCGCGCTCGGCCAGGGCGCTGAGCTCGGAGGCGGTGCGCGCTCCCGAGGTGTGGGCGACAACCGTGTCGGGCCACGGATGCGCGATCGCGGCCAGGTCGCTCGCGACGGCGGCGATGGCGTCATCCGGCACGCACAGCAGAACGAGGCGCACCCGCTCCGGCACGGCCGTCACGTCGCCAGACGCCACCGGAGCGCCCACCCGGTCGGCAAGCGCACGAGCCGACGCGTCGTGGCGACTTAGAACCGCCGCAATCGGGTCCCCGCACTGGTGGAGCCGACGCGCGATGGCGGAGCCAACGGCTCCGGCCCCCACGATTGCAACAGGATGCGTGTCCGTCACGGAGGGCCCTGAAGAGGAAGCGGACATAACAGTTGTGTGTGGGCATCCAGCAGTCCGGTCGAGAGAGGCGCCGCAGCAGCCACAGGGGCTCTGGACAATCGTCTCAGCGCGCATCGATCCCCTGCTCGGCAGCGATGTCGTTGACGATCTGCAGATGGTGCTGTGCGTGAACCCGTGCGGCACCCACCCACTGTGGAGCGGTCAGCGTCCCCCAGAGCGGGTGCGTGAGTCCGCCCTCTGCGTCGGCAAGAGCCCTGCCGGCCTCCAGCACCGCGTCGAACTTCTGACGGCTGCGGTCGACGGTCTCGCGGAGCGCTTCGTCGTCGAGAGACTCGGGCGGACGCACGAGATCAGGCGCATCGGCCACGCCGCGAGGAATGGTGCCCGTCTGCAGAATGCGCCGCCCGGCGGGCTTCAAGGCAGGCGGTTCGGCGTCGGCCTCGCCCCGGGCGAGCTGCAGCGCGGCCTTCAGCATCGAGGCATTCGTGCGCGACAGATGGTACAGATGCTGGGCGGGGGTCCACCCCGACACCGCCGGGGCGGCCGTGAAGCGGATCTCGGCGTCCAGCCATCGGTCAACGGCGTCGTACACTTCGGTGAGGGCTGTGAACTCATCCTCCAGGTCGACCTGCAGGGATTTCGTCGTGCTCATGGGCTCCTCGTCGTTCATACAGGATCGTTTTCACAGAGCGGACTTTCGGTGGACCCTTCGCACGAATCAGCCGGACTGGAGGATCCCTCTCTGCCGCGTAACCATATGCGTCCTCCCTACGTCAAGGTGCCGAGTCTTCGCTCTTCTTGATCGGACTTCACGTTCCCATGTCGTCTCGAGCGGTCTCTTCCGTCATTCTGGCTGCGCTGCTGGCCGGTTTTCTGCAAGCCGCGACGGCCCAGCAGGAATCGACCAACGGTCGTGCGCTCAATCTGACCGTGGGCACGGTGGGCCTCAGCATTGGAGACTCGAAGCGCACGACGGGCCTGCGCCTGAACTATCGCGACCGCCGCCTGGTGCGTGCCATCGGAGTCAACGCGACGATCTGGCGTCCGCACGATGAATCGGAGGGTACCGTTACAGGACTCGCCTTGGGGCTTCCGCTCACCGGCGGTACGTCCATCCGGGGCGTAGGGGTGGGAGCCGGGCTCGTGATCGAGAATTCGATGGCGGGCGTGGCAGTTGCCCCGCTGGGCTTGGGCACGGGTACGGACCTGCTGGGCGTGTCGGTCGCCGGTCTCGGTCTGGGAAGCGGCGACCGCGTGCGGGGCCTTGCCATCGCGGGTCTCGGCGTGGGGTCCGGTGACCGGGCCACAGGTCTGCTGATGAGCGTCGGCGGAGTAGGCGCGGGTGACGACCTGCGCGGGATCGGTCTGGCGGGACTTGGCGTGGGCGCCGGCGGTGATGCTGCGGGATTGCTCGTGGGCGGCATCGGTGCGGGCGCGGGCGGAACGGCACACGGGATTCTGATGGGCGGCATTGGCGCGGGGGCAGGCGGCGATGTCGTAGGCGTGCTGGCGAGCAGCCTGGGCGCGGGTGCCGGCGGCAACGCCACCGGCCTGATGGTCAGCGGCGTCGGCATCGGGGTGGGAGGCACCCTCACGGGCCTCGCCGTGTCGCCGGGCGGCATTGGCGCCGGCGAGACGCTCCGCGGCGTGGCCGTTTCCGGGCTGGGCACGGCCGCTTCCGACGTGCGAGGCATCGCCCTCGCCGGAGGGGGGCTCGGTGGAAAGAACGTGACCGGCCTGGTTGCAGCGGGCGCATACATGCGGGTCGAGAACGGCCGCCTCCACGGCGTGTCGATTGCCGGATACAATGACGTGCGTGGCCACCAGCGGGGCCTGTCGATCGGGCTGTACAACTATGCCCGCGTTCTGCACGGCCTGCAGTTCGGGCTGGTCAACGTGGCCCGCAACAACCCTCCAGGCTTGCGCGTCCTGCCGCTCGTCAACGCCCACCTGTAAGCCTCCTGCCGTGCTACCTTGTGGGCGACCCGCATGCCCCTCATCTGCGGGGTCCTCGGCACGTGCACTTTCTCGTCACTTTTTGTGCAACCCTGCAGCAGATTTGCAGTCCCGTCCCCATGCCCGAAGAGGATGCCCGAAGAGGGAAATTCCTCGATCTGAAAGGTACCGTCGGTGGGGGGAAGCCTCTCGTACAGTACCGCATCGAAACCGTCACTGGCGGCCTGGGGGGTCGGCCGGCGAGCAGTTCGGGCGGCTGCGGCCGGTCGCCCCGTACTTCGACGAGGCGTGGGATCTCGTCCAGATCGGCTCGCCGGTCCGCACTCGCGTTCCCATCACGCTTCGGCAGCGCCGAACCGAGGCGCCGCCGGACTCCGACCCGACGGACGAAGCCGCGCCCTGATGCCGGCGCGGGAGCCGAATCCCGTATCCGCGGCGCGGGCCGATACCGGGTGTTACTGGGTGACGGTGACCCGACTGCGGGCGATAAAGGCGTCCGGATACTGGCGCTTCACGAACTGCAGGGCTCGCTGTGCGCGGTCGCGGCTGGCGAAGGCCCCGAGCCGCACCCGGTAGTACGGCTGGGCGTACTCGATCACGAGCGGCGGCGGGTCGCCCGTCAGCACGTCGCCGGGCGCCTCATCCTCGACCTTCGACCACCAGACCCGCACGCGCTCCCGCTCCTCTTCGGCCGCCGACTTGTCTGTGGCCGAGTACAGTTGGATGCGGTAGCCGTCCACCGTGCGCGTGACGTTTTCGTCGGCTCGCCCCGACAGGAGCCGCCCCGGCACGTCGTGCCGAACGGCGTCCGACCCGCGTTCGGGCGCCCGCACCGGATACGCAGACGGGTCGAACGTTTCCGCCTCGCGCAGGGCTTCCTGGCGGGCCACCTCTGCTTCCTCGGCCGCACTGGCCTCCTCGGACGTGGTGGATCGCGGGCCCGTGCAGGCCGTGAGCAGCACGAGCGTGGCGAGCGCGAGCGGCGGGAGGGCCAGACGGGCCCAACGGGAAGACCGAGACATGAACGCAAACATGGTGGGGCGACAGAAGATGGCGAAGTCGTGGCGGGGTGCGAGGGAAGCGGTGCGCGGGAAATCCAACCTCGGAAGCCAGCCGAACCGGGCAACGGTCGGCCGTCCCTTCGGGTTCGCTAATGCGCGTCTTGGGTTCGCTAATACGCGTCGTCGACGGGAGCGCCTTCCATGATCTGGACCGAGCCGCTGGCGCCGATGCGGGTGGCGCCATGGGCCAGCATCCGCTCGACCTCAGCGGCCGACCCCACGCCGCCGGACGCCTTCACGCCGAGCTGGTCGCCGACGACCTGGCGCATGAGGGCGACGTCAGGGGCGGTTGCCCCACCGGCGGCAAAGCCGGTCGAGGTCTTGACGAAATCGGCCCCGGCCCGCTTCGCGACGATCGAGGCCACCGCCTTCTCAGCATCGGTCAGGAGCGCTGTCTCCAGGATCACCTTCACCTGTACCGACCTGTCCTCGGCGTCAGCCGCTTCGTAGGCAGCGTTGACGACCTCAAGTACGTCGGCCTCGGCGTCGGTGTAGCGGCCGCTCTTGATCGCACCGAGAGCGATCACCATATCGCATTCGCGGGCCCCGTTGCGGACGGCCTGCGCCGCTTCCTGAGCCTTGGTTTCCGACGTATTGGCGCCGTGCGGAAAGCCGATCACCGTGCACGGGACCACGTCGGTGCTGCGCAGCGCATGCGCGACGCGGGTCACGTGCACCGGATGCACGCAGGCGGCGGCGAAGCCGTACGTCATGGCCTCCTCACACAGCCGATCGATGTCGGCGTCCGTCGCGTCGGGGTGCAACTGTGTGTGGTCGATGACCGAGGCGAGCGCCTCGGGCGTGTCGAGCGTGACGTCCACCGGGCCGCCCCGCCCGGGCGATGCGGGCGGTTCCAGGGCCGCCAGCGCTTCGTCGACGTAGGCCGTTGCATCCGGTTCGACCGACGAGCGAAGCGCCCGGAGTTCGTCCGAGAGGTCGGGGGGCGTGGGATCGGGCATGGTGCGTGCGTCGATGTATGCGGAAAATGTTTCAATCCTGCGCGTCTTGGCCGCGTGCGGTCGCAAAGACGGCGGGCAAGCTATACACTGGCATAGCGCGGCTTCGGTTCAGGATGGTGGGCTTGCCGCGCAACATCCGCAGATTTTCATTACCAGAGGGTTTGTTCTGTGCTCTGTGTTGCTGCTCTGTTTCGAGGACGGCCGGTCGTGCGGGCCACGGTGCTCGGCGTTCTGCTGGCGCTCGGGTGGGCCGGCGCCGGCTGTCAGTCGCCCAGTACCGGCACCGACGCTGCGCGCGTCACGGACGATCTCGGTCGGACGGTGCAGATCCGGGCTCCGGTGCAGCGGGTGGTATCGCTGGCCCCCAATCTGACGGAGATCGTGTACGCGGCCGGCGCCGGATCGACGCTCGTGGGCGTCACAACGTCGGCCGATTATCCGCCCGCCGTGGACTCGCTGCCCGCGATCAGTGCGCTGCCGGTGGACTTCGAGGCCGTGGCTGCCCGAAATCCGGATCTCGTGCTTGCCACCGATCAGATCAACCCCCCGCGCGATGCGGAGACGTTTGATGCGCTCGACGTGCCCATCTATTTCTTTTCGTTCGCCTCGCTCGACGATGTGCTCGGCGCCATCCGGACGACGGGCGAGCTGCTCGGCACGGCCGAGGCGGCGGCCGACAGCGCCCGCGCCCTCCAGAAGCAGATCGAGACGCTCCGCACGCGCACCGCCGACATACAGGACCGACCGCGCGTGCTCGTGCTCATCGGCGACGATACGTTGTACGCGTTCGGGCAGGGCAGCTATATTCATACGCTCGTCGACCTGGCAGGCGGCCGCAGCATCACCGACTCGCTGGACACGCAGGCCCCGACGCTGAGCGAGGAGTTCGTGCTGACGGCCAAGCCGGACGTTATTGTCGGTGCCTGGGGGGCAGACTACGACACGAGCCGCCTCCTGTCTCTGCATCCGACGTGGGACATCGTGCCGGCGGTGAAGAACGACCGCGTGTACAGCCTGCCGCAGGATCTCCTGCTGCGTCCCGGACCGCGCCTCGTCGACGGCGCACGCCGCATGGCCGAACGCCTTCATCCCGCCCTCTTCACGCCTTCAACACCATGACTCGTTCTTGGTGGCTTGGTGGCAGCCTCGCGGCGGCACTCGTGCTCACCATGGGCGCCGCCGTCGCGTTCGGAAGCGCCCAGGTCGGCTTCCTCGACGCGTACCGCGTGCTGGCCGCGCACCTTCTTCCCGGCGGTCCGGCCGCCGTGGACCCGACGCTCGACCGGATCGTGTGGCGGTTGCGGATGCCCCGGGTGGTGCTGGCCTGCATCGTTGGCGGCGGGCTCTCCATCATCGGGGTGGCGATGCAGACGCTTGTGCGCAATCCCTTGGCCGAGCCGTACATCCTCGGCATCAGCAGCGGGGCGAGCGCCGGGGCGTCGCTGTTCTACCTGGGCTTCCTGCCGCCCCTCCTGTCGAAGGCGCTGTCGATGCCCGTCGCCGCGTTCCTGGGAGGGCTGCTCTCGATCACGATCGTGTACCTGATTGGACGAGAGGGATCGCGCGTGGCGGTGGCACGGCTGCTGCTTGCCGGCGTCGCAATGTCGGCGCTGATGTCGTCGGTCACGTCGTTCATCACGTTTTCGTCGCCGGAGCCCGACAAGCTGCGCGCGGTTCTCTTCTGGCTGCTCGGGTCGCTCAGCGGCACACGCTGGGCCCTTCTTCCCATTCCCGCACTTGTGACGGCGCTCGGCTTCGGCCTGCTCGTCTTCCTGGCCCGTCCCCTCGACGCCATGCTCATCGGCGAGGAACCTGCGCAGAGTCTCGGCATGCCCGTGGAGCGCATCAAGCGGGGCCTGATTGTGCTTGCGGCCGCCGTGACGGGCACGCTCGTGGCCGTGTCGGGCGCCATTGGCTTCGTCGGTCTGATCGTGCCCCACGCCGTACGTCTCGTCGTCGGCGTGCCGCACCGCCGGTTGGTGCCGCTCAGCTTCGTCGTCGGCGCCATCTTTCTCTGCTGGGCCGATGTAGCGGCGCGCACCCTCCTTCCGGCGCAGGAGTTGCCCGTCGGCATCCTCACCGCTCTCTGTGGGGTTCCGTTCTTCCTCTTCCTCCTGCGCTCCGGGCAGTATCGGTTTGG
>CAYFSC010000025.1:22032-25555 GCA_964345695.1 uncultured Rhodothermales bacterium
GCGTTCGGCGCTTCTGAAACCGGCTGGTTTGCGGCCCCATCATCGACCCTCCGTTCTCGATTCTCCAGAGCCTCCGCGCGTCCAGAGCATCCACAGCCTCCACACCGAACGCCTGGCTAAACTTTCAGCGGGTGGGGACGTTGCACCGGTGATGGCTTTCAGTAAAAAGTGAAAACGACTCATGTCCGACGCGTCCCAGCTCGCTTCGGCCCAGACGGCGGATCCGTCTGCAAACGGAGCGTCCCGGAATGGTACCGCTGACGCTCTCACCGCCGACCGCTCCATTCCCACGTCGCTGGACGCCATTCGTGCACCGGTCGCCGACGAGCTGGAGGCCTTTCGGGACTACTTTCGCGAGGCGATGCGGGCGGACAATTTTCTGCTGGACAAGATCACGCAGTACGTGCTCCGGCAGAAGGGCAAGCGCATCCGCCCCCTGCTCGTGCTGCTGTCGGCCAAGCTGTGCGGCGGGTCGGTCAATTCGACGAGCTATCGCGCGGCCGCCCTCGTAGAGCTTCTCCACACGGCCACGCTCGTACACGATGACGTGGTGGATGACGCGGAGGAACGGCGGGGCGTGTTCTCGATCAATGCGCTCTGGAAAAACAAGATCTCGGTCCTCTTTGGCGACTTTCTACTGAGCCGCGGCCTCCTCCTGTCGCTCGACCATCACGATTACGCGATCCTCCACACCATGTCGGACGCCGTCCGGCGCATGAGTGAGGGCGAGCTGCTGCAAATCGAAAAGTCCCGCTTGCTCAATATCGACGAGTCCACCTACTTCGATATCATCTCCGACAAAACCGCGTCGCTCATTGCAGCCTGCACGAAGAGCGGCGCCGTGAGTACCACCGACGACGAGGACGTCATTGAACGCATGACCCAGTTTGGCGAAAACCTGGGTCTGGCTTTCCAGATTCGCGACGACCTCTTCGACTTCCGTACCGAAGACGCGGGCAAGCCGATTGGCATCGACCTGCAGGAGAAAAAGCTGACGCTGCCCCTCATCGTGGCACTCCGTGAGGCCCCTCGCACCGAGCGCCGCCGCATCATGAAGATCATCCGCCAAGACGACAAGAGCACGGCCGATGTGCAGGACGTGGCGGCGTTTGTGCGGACCTATGAGGGCATTGCCTATGCGCGCGAGAAGATGCAGCACTTCGCCGACGACGCCATGGCGCTTCTCCGCCCATTCGCACCCTCGGCGTCGCGCGACGCCCTCGTGGGCCTGACCCGCTTCACGATTCAGCGGTCGCGCTGAGCGCTGCGGGTTGAGCGTTGTGCGTTTCCCTTCCTATGTTGGGCAAGCCGTCCCCCCTTGCTCTCCGGACGGGCCCGAAACGCGAACCTCGGAACCCGAAACGCAAACGACATGCCCACGCTTCATCTCCTCGGCACGGGCGCTGCCATCAGTGACCCGCATCGCACGACCACCATGCTCGCCTTTACCGACGACACGGTGGACCGATCAACGCTTGTCGTAGACTGCGGCGGCGACGTGGGCCAGCGCCTGGTGGCGAGCGGGATCTCGCTCGACTCGATTCGTGCGCTCGTCGTGACGCACGCGCACATGGATCACACGAGCGGCTTTCCCCTGTTCATGGAGAAGATTTGGCTCGACGGGCGCGACCGCTCCATTCCTGTGGTCGGCATTGAACCTGCGCTGGCCCAGGCCCAGCGCTCGTGGGACGCCTTTGCGCCGGTGCACACCAACTGGGACGCGCCGCCCATCGACTGGCAGACCGTTCCGCACACCCCAAACGCCGATCTGTGGAGCGACGACGTATGGTCGGTCACGGCCTCGCCGGTCGACCACGGGAGTCGGCCCAACGTCGGGATGCGCGTCGAGCACGTTGAAAGCGGCGCCGTCGTCGGCTACTCGTGCGATACGGCCCCGTGTGAGACCGTGGTCGATCTTGCCCAGGACGCCGACGTGCTCGTCCACGAGGCCAACGGCGTGGGCGACGGCCACTCCACCGCGGCAGAAGCGGCAACGGTGGCAAACGCCGCGAACGTGGGCCATCTGCTGCTGGTGCACCTCCCGCCCGGCGACAAGCGCGACGCGCTCCGCGCCGCCCGCAACGTTTTTGCGCACACCGACCTTGGCGAAGAAGGCGGCGCGCATCCGCTGTAAACGCCGAAGAGGCAGGATTTCAGTCGAACACTGCTGTGCGATTGTCGTGAACGAGGATCCGCCGCTGTAAATGGTTCCAGACGGCGCGGGCCAGCACTACTTTCTCGAGGTCCTGCCCCTTCCGCTTGAGATCCTCCACGTCGTCTTCGTGTGACACCTGCACGACGTCCTGCTCGATGATTGGCCCCTCGTCGAGATCTTCCGTCGCATAATGGCTGGTCGCTCCGATGACCTTGACCCCTCGCTTGTAGGCCGAGTGGTATGGCTTGGCTCCCGGAAAGGCCGGAAGAAAGGAGTGGTGAATGTTTATAATTCGACTCCTGTACGCCTCGATAAAATAGTCGGTAAATATCTGCATGTACCGAGCGAGCACGATAAAATCGACGTCGTGCTCCTTGAGGATTTTCACCTGCTTCTCTTCCTGCTCTCGTTTGTTCTCCTTCGTAATCGGAATGTGGTGGTACTCAATGCCGAACCGCTGGGCGATGGGCCGCAACACGTCGTGATTGCTGATGATCACGGGGATTTCCACATTCCATTCCCCGGACTCGTACCGAGCCAGAAGATCGTGGAGGCAATGGGACTGCTTCGTCACGAAGATCGCCATCCGCGGGGTCGCGTCCGAGAAATAGAGCGACCAGTTCATGGCAAATCGCTCGGCGAGAGGTTCGAACTGGGCGGCAATCTGGTCTCGCGGGAGGTCGAAGGGCGTCATCTCCCACTCAACCCGCATCAAGAAGATGTCATTCAGCGTCTCTACGTGCTCGGTGAGTTCCAGAATATTTCCTCCATGCTGGCTCACGAAGCCGGTAATGGCCGCCAGAATGCCCGGTCGGTCGGGGCAGGCGACCAGCAGAATGGCCGAGGCGCCGTTGGGTTCGGAGCTTCCTTCCATGAAATACGGATACGATTGAATGCATACATCTGACGGAAACGAGACGGTCGGAGCCTGAGACCCCGCCCCTCCTACAACACAAACAAGTACCCGCTCTATGCGGTCTCCGCCATGGCGGGCCCGGGAGGATTCGAACCCCCGACACTCGGTTCCGAAGACCGATGCTCTATCCAGGCTGAGCTACGGGCCCGTGATTATGGAATCGCAGCCGATCCTCTTCTGCGGGGAAGATCTTCTTGCGTGTTGGACACCGGTTAATTTCCAACGGATGTACACGATTCAGCTCTACTCGTTCTCTTCGAGTGCCTCGTCGAGGGGTACACCCCTGTTACTTTTGGCATCGAATGTGCGACTCATTCCCTGAACACCTCCAGAGACTGTTGGAGGATGGATGTCAGACCACGCAGAGCAAAGCAACACACGAGCAGCGCGGGTCTAGGACCTGTTCTGCGCGAGATCGGTGAAGCCGCAGACTGTTCGCCCGATTGCTTCTC
>CAYFSC010000026.1:0-7856 GCA_964345695.1 uncultured Rhodothermales bacterium
CCCCAAACAGAGTCCTGTGCCCAGGACCAGACCGATCCGGCGACGAAGCGTGGCGGAATCGGGCGTCATAAGCACAGGGAGCCAGTCAATGCAGAGACGATCGGACCTCTACATACGACACGCGCCGCCGCATGTCCAGTCGGTTGCAGGTGAGCGGGAGGACGGTGGAACGTATCAGAACCTGTTCGGTGGATAGATGAGACGTCGACACGAGCGAAGCGAGGACCTTCAGGTCATACCCTTGCGGTGCTGACGAGGCGCAGCCGAGTACACACAGCGGGCGACGCGAGAAAACGGCGCTCAAGCGAGCCCTGTAGTGCACCAGGGGCATGACCTCCGGCCTGAACGACCGGGAGGCCTTGGTCATCCTGCGGAGCAGGGCGAGTGCAGTCGCCGTTTTTCAGCGAGATCCGCGAAGCCGCAGACATTCCGCCAAACAGGTTCTCACGCCTCTCAACCTACAACCCGCAATGTACAATCAACTCACTACCCCCCACACGAGCGGCGCACGACGAGCTCAGGGCGCAGCGTAACGAGCGCGGTCGAACGGTCGGGCGTCTGGATGCGCTCAACCAGGAGCTCGGTGGCCCGGCTCCCCATTTCGTACGCCGGCTGGCGGATGGTGGTGAGCGGCGGATCCAGGAGCTTGGCCCACGGGGCGTCGTCAAATCCCACGACGGCCACGTCCCCGGGGATGCGCAGTCCCTGTTCGCGCACGAACTCGATGGCCCCAAGGGCAAGCTGGTTGTTCGCCGCGAACAGCGCGGTGGGCAGCGGATCAAGCGATAGAAGGTCACGCGCTCGGGCATACCCAGCCTGACGGTTTGGAGCGTCCATGACGATGAGCGACGGGTCGACCGGCAGACCAGCCTCGCGCAGGGCCGACCGGTACCCGCTCGCCCGCTCGGTGCTGGTCGAGAGCGAGTCGGGACCACAGATGAGGCCGATGCGTCGGTGCCCGAGGTCGATGAGGTGATTCGTCATGGCCCGCGCGCCCTGGCGGTTGTTGACGACAACCGTGTCGACCGGATCGCCCGATACACGACGGTCGAAGCACACGAGCGGGAGCGACAGCTGCTCAAGGTCGAGGGCCAGCGTGCCGTCGTCGTACAGCGGCGGCAACAGCACGCCGTCCGCCGATTCGCTCTTGAGCACGTCGAGGTAGAATTGCTCGCGTGACGGGGCTTCATCGGAATTGCACAGGATGATCGCCGAGTCCTGCGCGTAGGCCACGTCCTCGGCCCCACGCACAATTTCGGAGTAGAACGGATTCTGGATGTCGGGAATGATGAGACCGATGAGCTGCGCGTGGCCATCGGTGTTGCGGAGGCGCTGCGCCACGCGACTCGGCTGATACTTGAGCGACGAGATCACGTCCTTGACATGCGCCCGCGTCTCCGCATTGACCTTCTCGGGCCGGTTGATGACCCGTGAGACGGTGCTGATGGAGACGCCTGCGCGCTCTGCTACATCCTCCAGAGTAGCCATAAACGATGCCAGGGATTGGGTGCAAAAAGTGTCTCCGTAAGGAACGAAAACGTTTGCATGATCGCAAAACCGCCCGATAATGAATGCAGCTCCGGGTCTCTAGCGACGTAGAAGCCAGCACAATGAGAAAAGACCTGCCGATAACCGTTCGGCGAGCGGAAACCAATCCCGGACTTGACATTATCGATTGAAAAGGATTTCATCCAACAACGACGCCCGCCGCTCGGGTTCCTTGGTCTCACAATTGGTCCCACAAGTTGGATACGCATGCTTGCTCGTCTGGCTGCGCTCTTTCTTTACCCTCGGACGTGGGCGGCGGCAGGGTGTTCTTGTCTCTTCTTCTTCCTTCTGATCAGGTGCGCATCCCCAGACCCTTCACCTCCCGAACTGCGCGGCGTCTGGCTGACCAACGTCGACTCAAACGTGCTCGACCGCCGCGCTGCCATCGACTCGGCCATGGCTTTCCTCGCCGAGCACCACTTCAACGCCGTGTTTCCGGTGGTGTGGAACGACGGCTACACCCTCTACCCGAGCACCGTGGCCGACAGCGTGTACGGTGTGCGCATCGATCCTGCATTCGAGGGGCGCGACCCGCTGGCTGAGGTCGTCGCCTCGGCGCACGCGCACGGTCTCGCCGTCATCCCATGGTTCGAGTTTGGATTTGCGTCCGGCTACGGTCCGCCGAATCCGGGGCCCATTCTGGAGGCACGTCCAGCCTGGGCCGCGCGCGACACGAGCGGAGCCGTGCTCGAGAAAAATGATTTTCGGTGGATGAACCCCTACCGGCCCGCCGTTCGCGACTTCCTGGCGGCGCTCGTCCGCGAGGTGGCGCGCACCTACGATGTCGACGGGGTGCAGGGCGATGACCGGCTACCGGCCCATCCGGTCGAAGGCGGCTACTCCAACGCCACACGCAGTCTCTACGCTCGGCACCACCACGGACGAAAGCTGCCCTCTTCCCCCCACGACTCCACGTTCAAGCGATGGCGCGCCGACATCCTGAACGCCTTCGCCGGGCGCGTCTACCGCGACGTAAAGGGCATTGACTCGACGCTGCAGGTCTCGTGGGCGCCGAGCGTCTACCCCTGGTCGTACGACGAGTACCTGCAGGACTGGCCGACCTGGGTCCGCAACGGACACGCGGATCTCGTCCACCCGCAAGTGTACCGGCGCGACACGTCACGGTATCGCGAGACCCTACGGAGTCAACATCCCGATTCGCTCGATCTTGATACGGATGTCCAGAGAACCATGTCCCCGGGCGTGCTGATCAAGGTGGGAGACTACCGCATTTCACCCGAGGACCTTTTGCGCGTCGTCCAAACCAACCGGGACGAAGGCTACGCGGGCGAGGTCCTGTTTTTCTACGAAGGGTTGCGCGAGGCGAACGATGCCCTGGCCGACACACTCCGGGCGACGGTCTACCGCGAGCAAGCCCCCTTGCCCTTCGACACGACCGGGCGGCACTGAAAACGTTTGCACTCGGGGTAAAGGGATTGTTAATTGGTGTGCGGGCCAGTGGAAATCCGCCGGTGGAAGGGGTTCCGACCTTCCACCAGGAGACCTCACGGGCCCGGGTGGGACGTGCTGCGACAGATTCTCATGCTGCTATGACTCGACCCCTTCGTGCGCTTCTCCTCGCCGTCACTCTCGGTGTGCTGGCTGCGACCCCGGCCTACGCCCAGCAGGAGGTGACCGGAACCGTCACCGATTCCGAAACGGGCGAGACGCTCCCAACCGTCAACGTGTACATCCCGGGCACGACGACCGGCACGACGACGAATCGCACCGGATCGTACACGCTCCGCGTGCCCGCGAACGCCGACTCGCTCACGTTCTCGTTTATCGGCTACCAGACGGAAACCGTCGCCATCGCCGGGCGCTCGACAATCGACATCGCCCTGCAACCGCGCACGCTGGAGACCGACGCGCTGGTTGTGACCGCGCTGGGCATCGAACGGGAGTCACGCACAATCGGATATTCGGTGCAGGAGGTCGACGCTGCTCAGGTGGCCGAGACGGCGGACATCAACGTGATGAACTCCCTTCAGGGCAAGCTCGCGGGCGTTCGCATCGAGCAATCCGGCACCGGACAGGGTGGATCGACGCGCATCGTGATCCGCGGCAATCGGTTTATTGGACGCTCGAATCAGCCGCTCTTCGTCGTGGACGGCATCCCCATTCAGGGCTCCGGAACCGCGGCCACCGGTGCCTTCGGCGGCTTCGACTACGGCGGTGGCATCTCCGACGTCGACCCGAACAGCATCAAGAGCCTCACCGTGCTGCGCGGCGCCAACGCCGCGGCCCTCTACGGTGCGGAGGCAGCCAACGGTGCGGTGATTATCGAGACGAAGAAGGGCACGCTCGACCCCGAGGTCACGTTCACCTCCCGCACGACCCTCGAAACGCCGCTCGTTTTTCCCGACCTGCAAAACCAGTACGGACGCGGCAGCCGGGGCACCGTGTGCGGGAACTCGACCTGCCCCACCGGCGACGACGACGCCCCCGAGGTCTTCGCGGGGGATCTGAGTTGGGGACCACGGATGGACGGGCAGCCGGTGGAGACGTGGACGGGCGACGTGGTTCCGTTCTCGCCGCAACCCGACAACGTCGAGAATTTGTTCGACACGGCGTACAGCACGACGAACAGCATCTCGTTCTCGGCAGGCACCGAAACGGTGTCGGCGCGCGCGTCGATTTCGAACCTGCAGAGCGGCTCGCTGCTGCCGGACGGCGAGTTCGACCGCACGAACCTATCCCTCGCCTCCTCCGCCGACATCTCCGACCGCTTCACCGTGGACGGGCGCGTCGGCTACGTCACGCAGAGCGCGTTCAACCGTCCGCAGGTCGCGCGCAGTCCGGACAACCTCATCTTCAACGGTTACTACTTTCCACGGAATCTGCGACTGGCGGATCTGCGTGACTTCCGCAACGCGGACGGCGATCCGCGCATCTGGACCCAGGCGAACTTCAGCCAGCGCAACAACCCGTTCTGGTCCGTCAACCTGAACACGAACGAGGACAGCCGCAATCGCCTGCTCGGATTCCTGCGTCTCAACTACGAGTTCACACCGTGGCTGAGCGCGTTCGTCCGCGGCGGGACCGACTACGTGGAGTCGCGCCGCGAGGTGCGGGTGGCGACCAACACGTCGTACAAGCCGAACGGGACCGGCGAGTTTCGCGTTGAGAACAGCGTCTCGCAGAAGACCACGTACGACTTCCTAGTGGACGCAGACCGCGACCTCACAGAAACGCTCCACGCGCGCTTCAGTGTGGGCGGAAGCTGGCGTCTTGAGGACTCGGAGCTGAACGGCACCTTCGGCCGGGGGCTCAGCATCCCGAACCTCTTCACCCCGTCGAACCTGACGGCGCCGCAGCCCTTGTACGGCTTCTCGGAGCAAGAGCTGCGCTCGGTGTACGGGCTTCTACAGTTCCGCTATCGGGACTACCTCTTCCTCGACGTGACGGCCCGGAACGACTGGGCGTCGACCCTTCCCGAGGATAACAACGCATACTTCTATCCGTCGGTCACCGCCGGCTTCATCTTCTCGGACCTGCTGACGTGGGAGCCGCTCAGCTTCGGCAAGCTGCGGGCCTCTGCGGCCAACGTGGGCGACGACGCCTCGCCGTTCCAGACGAATCTGGAGTTCAGCATCGAGGGCGACGGGCTGCTCGGACAGTCGTTCGGCAGCCTGCCCATTGCACTGCCCCCGGTGGATCTCGTGCCGCAGCAGACGAGCTCGTACGAAACCGGCGTCGACCTTGGCTTCTACGACGACCGGGTCGAGTTCAGCGGCACGTACTACCGCACGAGCACGACCGAGCAGATCATTACGCCCCCCATCGCGCCGTCCTCCGGCTTCCGCAAGGGCACGGTGAACGCGGGTGAAATCCGCAACGACGGCATCGAGCTACGCGCGAACGGGACGGTGCTTACGGCGGGCGACTTCCAGTGGAACGCCTCGATCAACTGGGCGAAAAACTGGTCGGAGGTCGTGTCCCTCACTGAGACGCTGCCCACCTTCGAGTTGTCGAGCGAACTCGGCGTGGCGGTGGTGGCCCGGGAAGGCCAGCCGTTCGGCGAAATCTTCGGGAGCGCATACGCCCGCACCGAGGACGGTCGTCGCATCCTCAGCGATAGTGGCGTCCCCGTCCGCGCCGACACGTCGTCGCTCCTCGGCAACGTGCAGCCGGACTGGACGGGCGGCCTCTCGAACACGGTGCGCTACAACAACCTGAGCCTCCGCGTTCTCATCGACGTGCGGGCCGGTGGCGACATCTACTCGCTCTCGAACGCCGTTGCCGCCCAGCAGGGCACGGGGGCGTTTACCCTCGACGGTCGCGAGGCGTGGTACAACGGCGACGGGGGCTTCGTGGCCGAAGGCGTCGTGAACACCGGCGCGGAGGAAAATCCGACCTATGAGGAGAACACGCAGGCCGTCGACCCGCAGTCGTACTGGACGACCGTCGGGGGCACCGACGGCATTGCCGAGGCGTTCGTCTACGACGGCAGCTACGTGAAGCTGCGCGAGATCGTCCTCAGCTATCGGCTTCCGGGCTCGCTCCTCGACCGGCTCCCCGTGTCGAACGCAAGCCTGTCCGTCGTCGGACGCAACCTCGCCTTCCTGCACAAAAATACGCCGGGCTTCGACCCCGAGTCGACGTTCGGCACCGGCTTCTCGGATCAGGGCCGCGAGGCGTTTGGGTTTCCGCAAACCCGCAGCCTCGGCGTCAACCTGAATCTAACGTTCTGACCGGAGCGCCCCGCGCTGTTTCTTTCCTCCACACGGCGTCGCTCGCCCGAACCCCCTGTGTGACCATGACTTCGACTTTTGCCCCCTCTCGCCTCCTCGTCGCCGCTCTCTTCACGGGACTGCTCCTGGTCTCGGGATGCGACTTCGGCGACATCAACGACGATCCCACGCGCCCCAACGAGCTCGACCCCGACCTCCTGTTCGCACGGGCGACGACCTACGGCCCTCTACGGTACAACGTGTACCAGCGCAGCCAGCACCTCTTCGGAAATCTGTACGTGCAGTACTTCGCCAACCTCGTACCGGCCTTTCCCACGGGACGCTACGAGTCGGGGGGGCCGTACGATGACTGGGCCACTGCGTTTTGGAACGGCACCTACGCCGCTCAGGGAGGCATCCAATTCGTCGGCGAGAACGTGAGCAACTCCGGCGTCAACGTGCAACAGGTCATCCGCCAGACGCAGGACGACCCGCAGAAGATCAACCAGACGGCCATGGCGCGCATCTGGAAGGTGTGGCTCCTCCACCGCATCACGGACGTGTGGGGCGACGTGCCGTATTCCGAGGCCTTCGGTGGGTTGGAGGGCAACCGCACGCCCCGGTACGATTCGCAGGAGGAGATCTACACGGACATGCTCTCGACCCTGGCGTCGGCCGCATCGAATCTCGACCCGAGCATCACGGGCGACCGGTTCCGGTTCGGCGACTCCGATCTCATCTACAAGGACAACGTGACCCAATGGCGAACGTTTGCCAACTCGCTGCGCCTGCGCCTGGCGATGCGCCTCTCGGAAGTGCGGCCCGAACTGGCAGAGCAGCACGTGAGCGACGTGCTGACCAATGCTGCCATCATGGAGAGCAGCGACGACTCGGCCCAGCGTCCCAGCACCGCGGGTGGCGAGTTCATCACCCAGAACCCGCTCAGCATCATTGCCTCGTTCAACGACGACCGCGTGAGCGAGACGGTGGTCAATACGCTGCGTGCGTTGGAAGACCCGCGGCTCCCGGTGTATGCCGACACGATTATCAACGCGCCGCGCGACACGGTGCTCTTCCGCGGCCTTCCGAACGGGCTGGACGCGGCGCAACTCAGCGGCATTCAGAGCTTCAAGTACTCGCGCCTCGGCGATCCGCTGCGCGCCGCGGACCACCCCACGCCGATCCTGCTGTATCCCGAGGTCAAGTTCCTGGAGGCCGAAGCCGCCCTCCGCGGATGGGGACCCGGCAACGCCCGCGACCACTATGAAGACGGCATCCGCGCCTCACTCGCCATGTACGGATTCACCGACCCGTCGACCGTGCAGACCTACCTGCAGCAGCCCGACGTGGCCTGGAACGCGAACGGCACGTTCGAGGACCAGCTCGAGCAGATTATCACCCAGAAGTGGATTGCCATCTTCACCCAGGGGTTTGAGGCCTGGGCGGAGTACCGCCGCACCGGATATCCGGAGCTTATCCAGATTCCGAACGAGGGCCAGACGAACGGCCAGGTTCCGACCCGCATTCTGTACCCCAACACCGAGAAAAACACCAACGAGACCAACGTCCGCGAGGCCACCCAACGGATTGGCGGCGACGCCATGACCACAACGGTATGGTGGGACGTGGACTCGT
>CAYFSC010000026.1:7956-21830 GCA_964345695.1 uncultured Rhodothermales bacterium
CAACGGATTGGCGGCGACGCCATGACCACAACGGTATGGTGGGACGTGGACTCGTAATTGCGTTCAACGTTGGAACGTTCAACGGCAAACGACCCTTCCCCTGCGTCGTCGACACCCATGTTTCTGACCGACCTCCTCCTGCCATGTTGACTTCGCATTCGCCCATTTGCTCCCTCCGTTGGCTGCCGGGGACCCTTGCCGTGCTTCTTCTTTTCGGAACTGTTGCCTGCGACTCTGGCAGTGGCGACGGGGTCGGCCCCCCGGCCCGCATCGACGTCGAGTTTGCCGCGGACGCCGTGTTCGTCGTGGACAGCACGGTGACGGTGACAGCCTCCGTGAGTGATGCCAACGGGCGGACGGTTTCGGACGTAACCGTGCGGTGGACGGTCCAAAACGGACGCGTCACCCCAAACACGGGTACGTCCGGTCCCAACGGCGACGTCGAAACCACGTGGACTCTCGGCACCGAGACGACCGGACCCGACGCGCAATCCATCCAGGCCTCGGTCCAGAATGCGAGTGACGTGTCGGTGACGCGGTCCGTGGACGTGAACCCCGGCCCGGTGCGGCAGATCGAGGCGGCGGTGGAGACATCGGTCCTGCCGGTGGATAGCACCACGACGGTCACCGTCTCCCGCCTGACGGATGCGTTTGGGAACGAGATTACGGACGTCGAGCAATACAGCTACACGTGGACGAACCTCACGCCCGACTCGGCCACCGTTACCGCCGGTACGCCCGCCACGTCGGCTCAGGTGACGGGCGTGGGCGACGGTGTGGCCCAAATCGCCGTCTCGACAGGTGGATCCCCGAACGCCACGCTCGACGGCCTCCGCAAGGCCAACGGCGCCGCGGCCGATACCGTTGCCATCGACGTGCGCCAGCACGAGCTGCGGGGCGTCTGGCTCACGAATGTCGACTCCGACGTCCTGAACAGCCGGGCCAATATCGAGGAGGCCATGCAGTTTCTCGCCGACCACAACTTCAACACGGTCTTCCCGGTGGTGTGGAACCAGGCCGCCACGATGTACCCGAGCACGGTGATGGACACGCTCATCAACCGCCGCATCGACCCGGAGTACGCGGGCCGCGATCCGCTCCAGGAGATCATCGAGGAAGCGCACGAGCGCGGCATCGCCGTCATTCCCTGGTTCGAGTACGGCTTTGCCTCGTCGTTCGGCTCCGGCGGCGGCCCCATCCTGGAGGCGTTTCCACAGTGGGCCGCGAAAGACCGGGACGGCGATCTCCTTACCAAGAACGGATTCGAATGGATGAATCCCTACCATCCGGGCGTCCGCACCCTCCTGATGTCGCTCATCATGGAGGTCGTGAACAACTACGACGTCGATGGCATCCAGGGCGACGACCGGCTGCCCGCCCATCCGGTCGAAGGCGGCTACTCGTCGTTTACCAAGGACCTGTACCGCGAGGCGCACGACGGAGAGGATCCACCGAGCAATTTCCGCGACTCCGAGTGGATGGAGTGGCGCGCCGACATCCTCAACGCGTTTGGGCAGGACGTTTACGACAACGTCAAAGCCGTCGACCCGGACCTGATCGTGTCGTGGTCGCCCAGTGTGTGGAGCTTCAGCTACCGAGAGCACCTGCAGGACTGGCCCGCGTGGGTCAACCAGGGCTTCACCGACGTCATCCACCCGCAGGTGTACCGCCGGAACGTCGGTGCGTACCGGGCCACGCTCGACGCTCAGGCGCCCAATCGGGCGGGCTGGAATCGCGACGCGGTCATCGGTTTCTATCCCGGCGTTCTGTTGAAGGTCGGGGGGTACGTGGCCACGCCGGAGGACATCAAGGCTTTCGTCCGGGCCAACCGTGAGCGCGGCTACCAGGGCGAGGTGTACTTCTTTTACGAGGGCCTGCGCGCATTCGACGCCGACGTGGCTGAGGCGCTCGTGAACAGTTATTATCGGGACCCAGCACCGCTCCCGTTCGAGCGAGCGAGCCGGGACTGAGGCGTTCGTCCGATTCTTCCTGACGCCGAACCGCCGGCACCACGCCAATGCTGTGGATTGACTACGCCATCGTTGTCGTCTACCTCCTGTGTCTGATCGGCATTGGGCTGTATCTGCAGAAGCGGGCCGGGTCGAGCATCGACAGCTTCTTCCTTGGGGACAACAAGATCCCGTGGTGGGCGCTGGGCGCGTCAGGGATGGCGTCGAACCTCGACGTTTCAGGCACGATGATTATCGCCGCGCTCATCTACGCGCTCGGTGCACAGGGCTTCTACATCGAAATTCGAGGCGGCGTCGTCCTGCTGCTGGCCTTCTTCATGGTGTTCATGGGGAAGTGGAACCGCCGCGCCCGTGTCATGACGCTCGCCGAATGGATGGAATACCGCTTCGGCAGCGGACGCCAGGGCAAGGCGGCCCGCGTCCTGGCCGCGATTGCGAACTTGGCCTTCGCCATCGCGACCGTCACCTACTTCGCCCAGGGCGCCGGCATCTTCCTCCACGAGCTCATGGGCATCCCGGCCGACTACGCGGCCATGGGCATGATTGCGCTGGCCTCCATCTACACGATTGCCAGCGGTCTGTACGGGGTGGTGTACACCGACGTCTTCCAGGGCTTTCTCGTCTTCGGCGCGATCGTCTACACCATCTACCTGGTGATGAGCGGATATGCTCTCCCTGCCGAGTTTACCGTCTCGGTCCCGCTCGCCGACGGGGGCTTTCAGGAGATCGCCACGACTCGGGAGGCGTGGACAGACGTCATTCCCGACTGGACGAAGGAGTTGCCCGGCGAGTACAGCCAGTATAGCCTCTTCGGAGTCGGCATTCTGTTCTACCTTCTGCGCTCGTGCATTGACGGGATGAGCGGCACGGGCGGCTACATCATTCAGCGCTTCTACGCCGCGAAGGACGAGCGCGAGGCCGGGCTCCTCAGTGCCTTCTGGATTACCCTCCTCTCCCTTCGCTGGCCGTTCGTGATGGCCATCGCCATCATGGGCATTTCCTACGGCGTCACGAACGAGACCATTGCGAACCCGGAGGCCGTGCTTCCCGTCGTGCTCGTCGAGCTCATCCCGACGGGACTGAAGGGACTGCTCGTGGCCGGCCTCATCGCCGCGGCCATGTCGACGTTCGACTCTGTGGTGAACGCGGGCGCGGCCTACTGGACCCGTGACATCTACCAGCGCTTCGTGAATCCGGACGCCGACGAGCGACGCCTCGTGTGGCACAGCCGGGTGTCCACGGCCGTCATCGTCGTCGTCGGCATGCTCTCCACATATGCCTTCGAGAGCCTAAACGACATCTGGGGCTGGCTCACCATGGGCCTCGGGGCTGGGCTTCTCATCCCCCAGTTCATCCGCTGGTACTGGTGGCGGTTCAACGGCTACGGCTACGCCGGAGGAACCATCGTCGGCATGACCCTCGCCGTGGTTCAGAAGATCGTCGCCCCGAATCTGGCCGAAATCTGGACGTTCGCCCTCATCGGGTCCGTGACGTTCGTCGCCTCGGTGGCGATCTCCCTCTTGACCCAGCCCACGAAACCCGAGATCCTGAAAACGTTCTACCGCGAGACCAAACCGTTCGGCTTCTGGAACACCGTGCGCGACCAAATCGACGACCTGGAACTGGTGTCGATCCGGGAGGAGAGCCGCCGTGACATCCTGGGCATCTGCCTGGCCGTGCCCTGGCAGCTGTCCCTGTTCCTCATGACCATGATGTTCGTGACGAAGGAGTGGGGCACGTTCTTCGTGCTGCTCGGCGTGTGTGCCGCACTTACCGTAGGCCTGTACCTCGTGTGGTTCCGACATCTTTCCACGGGCGAGGACGACCAGTCGGTCGCAGCGCACGCGTCGGACGCGGCAGCCCGTGCGGAATGAACTCGCGGCGTCCGGCTTGGATCTTGTGACGGGTAGACCGACCTCGTCACAAAAATGTCACGTTCTTTATTGAAAACGTTTGCAATCGGAAGCGCTTTTCGCGACGTTTCAGTGATGTAAAGGAAACGTTACCCTACTCAGACAGACGGCGAGGCTCGATATGCAGCGAATCGTTACAACTTTTCTTTTCACGATTGCCTGTGCCCTTCTGTGGTTGCCTTCGGCCACGGCGCAGGACGGTCCGTTCACCCGCAACTGGGAGAAATCGAAGGCCCAAGGAAACGCACCCACCTACATCTCCGACGGGACCGGGTACAATGCCCGTGGCATTGCCTACGGCATGGTCGACGACGGCAACGGCAGCATGGTGGAGCGTGTCTTCGTTGCCAGTGACGCAAATGGAGCGTTCCGAATTTACGTCGTGGACGCCAACAACGGCATGCTCCTCGACTCCCTCGACGTGAGTGCGGTATCGACTGTAGGAGCCCGGGACCTCAATGACGTCGCGGTGACCAACGACGGCATCATCTACGCGTGCAACGAAGCGAACAACGTCTTCGTCGGAGGCGGTGAAGAGTTCAAGTGCTACCGGTGGGACAGCGTGGACGACGCCGCCACCGAGGTGATTGGTTTCCTGCCCCCGGACGCCAATGGGAATGGGACTGAGGATTGGGTGGGTACTCACATCACCGTCACCGGATCGGCCAGCGACAACTCGCTGCTCATCCACACCGCCGCGGTGAGAAACAGCCCAAACCTCTACCAATTTTCAACTTCCGACAATGGATCGAGCTTCACGCCGGATACTTTAGTGGCGGGAGATAGCTCGACGGTGAACATCGAGGATGCGTATCCCACCGATTCGGGCTTCTATCACACCCCCATCGTGGAGCCGGCCACGGAGTATACTGCCAGCGGGGATTCCGTCGGCACGATCCCGATGGGAGTAGCGGACAGCCTCGTGAGTCTTCAGATCTTCGAGGTGGATGGGCAGACGTTCCTTGCCGGGGCAAAAAACAACTTCGGCGGCGGAAATCCGGCCGGAAGCAATTCGAGAGTCCGCATCGCCAACATTTCGCAGGGGGCGAGCAACGCCACGATGTACGGCCAGACCCCCGATCTGGGCGACACCGAGCAATTTCAGGGCAACGGCGACGTCGACGTCCGTGTGAACGACGACGGCACGGCCACCGTCTTCTTCCTCTCCACCAACAATGGCGTCGGCTCGTTTACCACGACCGCAGCCCCGCTCGATGCAACGCCGGCGGGTCCGGCCGAATTCGCGCGCAACTGGGAGTCCTCGGAGAATGAAGGAAGCGTGCCCACGTACGTGAATAACGCCCGTGCCCTCGCCGTCGGCACCGTGGAGGACAGCACCGGCGCGATGGTCAAGCGGCTGCTCGTGAGCCACAACACGGATGACACCTTCCAGATCGAGGTCATTGACCCGATGACGGGTGCAAGCATCGGATCGATTGCACCGCAGGGGCTCGCCGACGTGTCGCGCGACTTGCAGGACGTGGCTGTGACCGACGATGGCGTGATCGTCGCCTGCAACGAGGTCAATAACAACTTCCTCACTGGCAACGACGAGACGTTCAAGTGCTACCGCTGGAACAGCCTGGCTGACGAGGCGACCGAGATTATCAGCTTTGATCCGCCCGACCAGGATGGCGGCGGTCAGGCCGACTGGATCGGGCGACTGATCAGCGTGAAGGGCTCGTTTGCCGACAACTCGGTCACGATCACGACCGCGGCATCCAGTCTGCAAGGCGGCACGCCGGACAATGTCTATCGCTTCACGCAGAGCAGCGGCTCGAGCAACGCCAAGGCCACTGACTTCTCGGTGCAGGTCGTCGACCGCACGGGAGATGAAACGACGCAGGGCCTGAACGAAGTCGAACCGCTTGGCATGGGCGCCGCGTCGTTCATCTACAATCCTGCGGCGTCGAAGCCCCGGCTCTACAGCAGCACCGGAGAGCTGCAGACCTCGGTACCCGACGGCGTCGTGTCGAATTTCTCGCACTCGACCCGCTACTTCGAGGTTGGCAGTCGCGCCTTCTTTGCCACCTTCAACTGGGAGACTGGCGGCGTGGGCCAGAAGGCCACCGTCGTTGAAGTCACGGATGGCTTTGACAGTGCCCTTCCGCTGAACTCGACGCCGTCGATGGGCAGTGGCAATAACAACCCGAACGGCACGGGCGACCTTGCCGTCGACGTGGCCGACGACGGCACGACGACCCTCTACGTGCTCGCCACTTCGACCGGCATCGGCTCGTACTCCTCAAACAAGGCACTGCCCGTGGAGATGGCGTCCTTCAGCGCCACGCGCGACGGGGAGGCTGTGCAGCTGACCTGGATGACGGCGTCCGAGACAAACAACGCCGGATTCCACGTACAGCGCTCCGTGGACGGCGCTGCCTTTACCGACATCGGCTTCCGGAACGGAGCGGGGACGACCACCGAAGCGCGTACGTACCGCTTCACGGATGCCGACCTGCCGTACGGCGCCGAGACGGTAGAGTACCGCTTGCGTCAGGTGGACGTGGACGGCTCCACGGAATTGAGCGACATCGTGACCGTCACTGTGGCTGTGCCGGACGCTGTGCAGCTTCTTGGCAGCGCGCCGCATCCCGTCGCCCAGCAGGGGCAGATTCGCTATGCCCTGCCGCAGACGATGGACGTGGAGCTCGCCGTGTACGACCTGCTCGGACGGCGCGTGGCGACACTGGATCGCGGGACGAAGCAGGCCCGCCGGCACACCGTCCAGGTCGACGCGTCCGACTGGGCGAGCGGCACCTACTTCATCCGCCTGGAGGCGGGCGACGAGGTAAAAACTCGCCGCCTCACTGTCGTGAAGTAACACCGTTGATTCTCACCGCGCCAGTACCCCGTCGGCCCAGGGAGCCCTCGTTCCCTGGGCCGACGCTATTGGCGATGAGCGTCCAGCCCGCACCGATGCGCGACCTCTCTTCACCAGACCGCCAGAAAACCCATGATGAACCGAACGCTACAGGTCTTTGGACTGATCATTGCTCTTCTCTCCGTTCCCGCCGTTTCGCATGCTCAAACCAGTTTTGATCGGAATTGGGAGTTTTCGACGGCAGAAGGGAATAGTCCGGAGTACATCGGCACCGACAATGACGCCCGTGGTCTCGCATTTGGGCGCGTGGACGACGGTACCGGTGCCATGGTCGAGCGCGTGTTCGTCGTCACCAGCACCGGCGGCGCCTTTAACGTCATCGTGCTCGACGCCGCGGACGGCTCGATCGTCGACTCGCTCGACACCAGTGGCGTGGTCGGCTCGTCGACGGGCCGCACGCTGACCGACGTAAGCGTCACGTCGGACGGCGTCATTATCGCCTGCAACGAGGTCAACAACACGTTCATCACCGACAGCGAAACGGAAAACTTCCGGTGCTACCGATGGGACAGCCTGACCGATGCACCCACGACCGTCATCGACTACACACCGCCCGACAACAGCGACAACGACTCGTCGGTCGGCGACTGGATCGGGCGCCAGTTCTCGGTGGTGGGCGCCGCGGGCGACAACAGCCTGACGCTCCTCACGGGCGCTACAACACCGAGCGTGTTTGTGTACCGGTTCACGACCACGGACAACGGACAGAGCTTTTCGGCGGAGCCGATCGAGCGGAAGGATCGTCCCCCGTCGGGCAACATCAACGGCGTGACGCCGGTGGCCCCGGGCGACACGTCGTTCATCACGAACGTGATCAACACGGCACCCATTCTCTACGCGTCGGACGGATCGAAAGTGGCCGAAGACCAGGGGGCGTTCTCCTCCTTTACTCACTCCATCAAGTACTTCCACGTCGGCTCTCGGACGTGGGCCGCCACCTTCCGCTGGGACTCGGCGGGCCAGGACCAGTTCGTCCAACTCGCCGAGGCAACGAACGGATTCGACCAGCTCCTCCCGTCCGGCACCACGCCCAACTTCGGACGCTCCAATCCTCAGTCGAACTTCAACGGCACGGGCGACCTGGACTACCGCGTGAACGACGACAACACCGTGACGCTGTTCGTCCTCGCCACGAACAACGGCATCGGCTCCTACACGAGTTCGACGGCACTGCCCGTCGAAATGGCATCGTTCGGGGCCACGCGCGACGGCGACACCGTGCACCTCACCTGGGAGACGGCCTCCGAGACGAATAACGCCGGCTTCCACGTGCAGCGCTCCGTGGATGGCACTGCCTTCACCGACATCGGCTTCCGCGAGGGCGCCGGTACGACGACGGAGGCACAAAGCTACCGGTTTACGGACCGCGATCTGCCCTTCGACGCCGAAAAGGTCGAGTACCGGCTGCGCCAGGTCGACGTCGACGGCTCGACGGAGTTCAGCGACGGGGTCACCGTCTCGCTCTCCTCTCCGAACGCCGTGCAACTCCTCGGCAGTGCGCCCAATCCCCTTGCGGGGCAGGGACAGATTCGCTATGCCTTGCCGCAGGCGATGGACGTGGAGCTCGCCGTGTACGACCTGCTCGGCCGCCGCGTCGCCACGCTCGCGAAGGGCCGACAGTCCGCCCGTCGGCACGTCGCTGTGTTCGACGCCTCCGCCCTCACGAGTGGAACGTACCTCGTACGTCTGGAAGCCGGCGACCAGGTTCACACGCGTCGCGTGACTGTGGTACGGTGACGTTCCTCGCCTAATCACGCATCACGAATCGCGCATTACATTCCATGAATCGACGCGACTTCCTCCGCCGATCCAGCCTCGGCGTCGCCGGGCTCACCACGCTTCCGTATGTGAACGGTCCGTGGTTTCAGGGACGCCAGAGCCGCGAGACCGACGTCGTCATCTACGGCGGCGGGGCCGGAGGGCTGTGCGCGGGGATTCAAGCGGCGCGACTCGGGGCCGAGGTGGTCATCCTCGAACCGTCGCCCTGGGTGGGTGGCATGCTCACAGCCGCCGGTGTGAGCGCGCTCGACGGCAACAAGTACGGCGCAGGCGGCGGACTCGTGCACGCCTTCCGGCAGCGTCTGGCCGACCACTACGGGTCCATCGACGCGCTCTTCACGGGCTGGATTAGCCTCTACTGCTACGAGCCGCACGTGGGCCATCGCATTCTGGAGGACTGGGTGGCGGGCGAAGACCGGCTCATGGTCCTTCGCGGTGTCGAGGCCACCGGGTACGAGCGCATCGGGACGCGCACGCGTCGCATCGAGGTGACGCCGGTCGGCACGGACCTGGAGCCGCCGTGCTGCACCGACCCGTCGCAGACCCTCACGACCTCCGTCTTCATCGACGCGACGGAGTACGGCGACGGACTGGCCCTCGCGGGGATCGACTCCCGCCTCGGACGCGAGAGCCGGGACGCTTACGGCGAGTCGGCCGCGCCCGCTGAGGCGGACATGGCGATGCAGGACCTCACGTATGCAGCCACACTCGTCCGCCAGCCGGGGGCCGATCCGATTCCCACGAGCCTGCAGGATCGGGCGGCGTGGGACGAGTTCACGTGCAGCACGACGGTCGACTGCCCGGATCCGGACCCGAAACAGCTCGGCCACACCGTCCACGACTGGGAGAAGTTCATCACATATGCCGAGCTCCCGAACAACAAGTACCTGCTCAACTGGCCACACGAGGCGAACGACTTCCCGGTCAATCGCGCCTACTTCGAGGACCGATACTATCGGGCGAAGCACAACCGTGCGGCCAAGCAGCACACGATGCAGTTCGTGAAGTACATGCAGACAGAACTCGGACATCCGGAGTGGCAGGTGGCCACGGACGAGTATCCCACGGCCGATCACCTGCCGCCCCTTCCGTACATCCGGGAGAGCCGACGGATGGTGAACGACCACGTCATGACGCAATCCGACGTGATCCCGGACGGGGACAATCCCCGGGCGCCAACCATCGGCGACTCCATCGCCGTCGGCGACTACTTCATCGACCATCACCACGCCACAAAGCACCTGCCGTCCGGATGCCGGCTGGGTGAAGACTATCCGGACAACGCGCCGTTTCAGGTGTCGCCGTCCGTGTTCTTCCCGGAGAACGGAGACGAGAGCTTTCTGGTAGGCGAGAAGAGCATCGCCGTCTCGCACATCGTGAACGGCTGCACGCGCCTCCAGCCGGTCGTCATGCTAATGGGACAGGCGCTCGGCGCGTTCGCTGCCTTCGCCGCTCACGACGACGTCGCTCCTGCGGACGTACGCGTGGACCGCGTGCAGTCGGCACTGCTGGACGCCGGCTGCCAGCTATACGTTATGTACGACGTGCCCACCGGTCACGACCTCTTTCGCCCGGTGCAGGAACTTGCACTCGCGGGCGTGCTACGCGACGACGATCCCACGCGCCTGGAACTGGAAAAGCCGATCCCTTCGTCCTGGGCCACCCGCTGGACCGAGCGCGCTCAAATGGGGCGTGGGCTGACTGCCACTGGCGATGGCCCTCTCCGCCGTGAGAACGTGGGATCGCCTCTCCAGGCCTCCCTCCCGGATGCCTCCAGCCCAGTTACTCGGGGAGCATTCGTCGAGGCACTGCACGCCCGTCTCGCAGCGCAAGAGTAGTGCCCTCTCACGGCACCGACCTCTCGGCGTCCTTCAGCCGGCCTCTGACCGCATCCCGATCTATGAGATTTCGTCCGTTCGGCTAAACCGCGTTCCATGACTGAATCGCCCGCTTCTCCCTCCGTGGACACGCCATACCGTGGCATCGTCGTATCGCACACGCACTGGGACCGGGCTTGGTACCTGCCGTTTGAGTCGTTCCGGACCCGGCTCGTCCGGCTGGTCGACCGCCTTCTCGATCTTTTGGAGGACAATCCGGCGTATCGTGCTTTCACACTCGACGGGCAGACCGTCCTCCTAGAGGACTACCTCGACGTGCGGCCCGATCAGGAAGATCGACTGCGGCGGATGATCGAGGCGGACCGCCTGCTTATCGGACCGTGGTACACCCTGCCCGACCTGTTTCTCGTCTCCGGAGAGGCGGTGATCCGCAACCTGCAGGAAGGCCATCGCATGTGCGACGACTACGGCGGCGCCATGCCCGTCGGCTATATCCCCGATCCCTTCGGACACTTCGCGCAAATGCCACAGATCCTCCAGGGCTTCGGGCTCGACACGTACCTCTTCATGCGCGGGCTCGACCGGGAGGCGAAAGAGCGTCTCGGCGCCGTCTTCCACTGGGAAGCGCCCGACGGATCGCGCGTGCTCGCCGTCTACCAGCGGAAGGGCTACTTCCCCGCCGCTGCGCTCGGACATCCCGACATCTACGGGCGGTTCGACGGCCACGCCCCGGAGATCCACCTCGCGGAGGAGCAGTTCCGCGAGGCGATCGAGACGATGGCCCCGCTGCAGGACGAAACGACGCTGCTTCTCAGCAACGGATTCGACCACATGCCCGAGCAGCCTGAACTCCCGGCGTTGCTGCGCGACCTCAACGACCAGATGGAATCCCTTACGCTGAAGCACGGCACCCTGCCCGACTTCGTGGAGGCCCTCCAGGCCAAGGCCGGTGAGCACGGAACACGCAGGGGCGATCTTCTGGGCAACGCTGATCATCCGATCCTGTCGAGCGTCTACTCGACGCGGATGTACCTGAAACGGCAGAACCACCGCGCGCAGCAGCTCCTCACGCGTTATGCCGAGCCGATGAGCGCATGGCTCGACGCCGAAGACGTGGGACCGGACGCCCGCCCCCTCCTACGTCATGCATGGAAGAAACTCATGCGGAACCATCCGCACGACGACATCTGCGGATGCAGCGTCGACGCCGTGCACGAGGACGACGAGGTCCGCTTCCGACAGGTCGAAGAGAGCGGCACCTCCCTTCTCGTCGAGCACCTGGAGCATCTGCTGAAGGACGGTGGCTTTCAGCCTCCGGCGACGACCGGGCCACGGGCCTCCGACGTGTGGGTCTTCAACCCGCATCCGTTCCGCCATACCCACCGCGTCGAAACGACGGTTTTCATCCCAAACACCGCAGGCAAGCGCGGTCCCGTTCCGCCCGTTCAGCAGCTCGGCGCCTGTGCTGGGGACAGCACTCCGGTTGACGTCACCATCCTGAATACGGAGGATGATGTCATGCGAAACGAGTATCTAGAGCAGACGTGGGGTCGCCGGTACCGAATTGCGTTTGAGGTCGAAGTCCCACCGCTCGGCTATCAGGTCGTTCATGTCTACGAAGACGGGCCCTGGGCCGCCCCTCCGCAGGACGCGGAATCAGCATCAGAGTCCTTGGCACTCGAGAATGAACACTATCGGCTGACCGTCGACGACCGGTCCATTGTGCTGCACGACAAAGACCAGCGCCGAGCGATTCACGACGTGCTGCGCTTCGAATATCAGCTCGATGGCGGCGACACCTATTCGTTCAGCCCCGTACCCGACCACGGTCCATGGTGGGCGACTCTGACCTCGGCTCGCTCGCATCCCACGCGGCCGGACGCCTTTCGCTTGCGCCACGTTCTTCCGGTTCCGGCCCACTACGACCCCCAAGACGGACCACAGGGTACCACCACGCTTGAACTCGTCACCGACCTGTCCTTGGGCCCGCATCGCGCGCTTGAAATCGACGTGCACTATGAGAATACGGCGGAGAGTGGGCGTCTCCGTGCCGTTTGTCCGACCACAACACGTACGGCGTCGGCACTGATGGACGCCCACTTTCGCCTGGCCGAGCGAACGCGGCCTCTGCAACACACTCCCGAGTCGCACCCGGATCGGTACAGAGAATATCCAGGTGAACTCACGTATCCTACACATCACCAAGGCGACTTTACGCTTGTGGAGGCGGACACACACCGAACCTGGATCGCCAACCGCGGACTGCCGGAGATTGAACTGCTGGCGCCCGACGGAGACACACATTTCGCCGTGACCTTGCACCGTGCTGTTGGGATGCTGTCAGTGGAAGGCGGACGCATTCGGCGGTGCCAGGCCGGACCGTCAGTTCCAACCCCGGAAGCTCAGTGCAAACGCCCAATGCGCGCCGAGTTGGCGTATGGCACGGGAGATCTTTCACGGGACGCGGCCATTCGCCACGCCCAAGCGTTTGCCCACCCAGCCTGGGCGCGGGAGATGCCCTTTCTTCCTCATCTGGACTCCGCCGGACGCCGTCCTCGAAGCGGCCGTCTGTTGCAGATCGATTCCCCGGCCGTCGAACTCTCGTCGTTGGCGCCGGCCCCCCAAACTGGGGTGCAATCCCTCCGTCTATACAACCGGAGTGGATCTTCCCAAAAGGCTACCCTTTCATTTGGCTTCGACGTGAATGCATGGTGTACAACGGACCTACACGAGCGGTGGGACGAGAACTCAGCCCACAGTCTGGAGCAACCGCGCCTGTCCCTCGAGATGTCTCCGCATGAGATTCAGACGCTTCTGCTTCGATAGACGCTTGCAGTTTGTCCCCCAGACATTCTGGCCTGCAACTGCAGAGCTTCGTCTCAACGGGTACACACGGATTTTCCTTTACCTGCCTTCCCGTTCGCATGAGCCGTTCAACCGATGCCCGGAGCTTTCGTCGAACGCACACTCGCACCGCTCAGGGTCGCTATCTTCTCTTGGCGCCGGACCGCTATCGCGAGACCCCAGAGGCGTCCTGGCCGCTTCTGCTCTTTCTTCACGGTGCCGGGGAGCGCGGCCAAGACATCGACCCGGTGACGCGCCACGGACCCCTGGCAGAGCCGAGCCCCGATGATCTCCCCCTCCTGATTGTTGCGGCACAGTGCCCGGCAGGCTCGTGGTGGACCCCCGCCGATATGCTGGCTCTCCGAAACGAATGCGAAGAGCGGTACCGGGTCGATCCGGCCCGCATCTACGGCACGGGCATCAGCATGGGTGCCACTGGGCTGTGGGCAGTGGCGACCGACGCCCCCGGCCGATTTGCCGCCATTGTCCCCATCTGTGGCCGGGCCGATCCGCTACGCGCTCCTGCCCTCACCGACGTTCCGAGTTGGGCTTTCCACGGAGCCCAAGACGCTGTCATCCCCCCTCGCGCGATCGCGCACTACGGTCGACGCCATCCGGGCACTCGGGGGCACCGCTCGGCTCACGA
>CAYFSC010000026.1:21930-24476 GCA_964345695.1 uncultured Rhodothermales bacterium
TCGCGCACTACGGTCGACGCCATCCGGGCACTCGGGGGCACCGCTCGGCTCACGATGAAGGCCGACGCCGGCCACGACGTATGGACCTCCGTTTACGCTTCTCACGATCTGTACGACTGGATGCTAGACCACAAACGCTCTGTAGACTCTTGACTGCCTTCTTTTCATGAAAATCACCGGGACCTTCCTCGACGAGATCACACACGACATTCCCTCGCAAAACTGGGGGCCTGCCGAGTGGGCACGCGACTTTGACGCCATGCGGCAGGTGGGCATCGACACGGTCATCCTCATCCGCGCCGGGTACCGAAACCGCGCCA
Organism: uncultured Rhodothermales bacterium; assembly: GCA_964345695.1. Classification (GTDB taxonomy): domain Bacteria; phylum Bacteroidota; class Rhodothermia; order Rhodothermales; family Salinibacteraceae; genus CAYFSC01. Next base: position 22,251 of record CAYFSC010000026.1, read on the forward strand.
CCTTCGACTCCACTGTCCTTCAGGACTACCAGCCCATGTTGCCGGCATATCAGGACCTCGTGCGTCTGTTTCTTGACGAAGCCGAGCGGTGCGGCATGGATTTCTTCTTCGGCACTTACGACGCCGGTACATTCTGGGATGAGGGCGACTACCGCGAGGAGGTGGACATAAATAAAGACTTCTGCGTCGAGGTTTTGGAGCGATACGGCGATGCAGACGCCTTCGCAGGATGGTATATCTGTCACGAGATCAACGCCTACGATGACGCACAGATGGCCCTGTACGAGGAACTCGCCGACCATCTGCGCGGCCTCAAGAACATCCCCATCTTGATGTCCCCTTACATGAAAGGGGGCAAGCAATATGAGGACGAGGCACTGTCCTTCGAGGAACACGCGGCATCATGGGAACGCGTTTTCAAACGCTTGCAGGAGCATGTAGACATCGTCGCGTTTCAGGACGGCAACGTTCCGCTTCCAGATCTGCCTCGCTATCTCGCCGTCAATCGAGAGCTCGCCCAGGCACATGGGCTAACGTCCTGGAGCAATGTCGAGACTTTTGACCGCGACGTTCGCACTAAATTTCCACCAATCGATTTTCGGAAACTCCGATATAAGATGGAGCAGGCGGTTCAGGCCGATGTCGAGAAATTGATCACCTTCGAATTTTCCCACTTCCTCAGCCCAAACTCTATGTTTGCCTCCGCGCGAAGCCTCCATCGACGATACCAAAACTGGATCGATGGAAGTCTCCGTTCAGAGAAACTCTCCTGATCACAGTCAACGATCGACATGCCATGATGTCCCCGACTGACAAATTGATTCACCCGTCCGAGGACCGCCGCGAAGTCATCCGGCGGATGCAGGTGCGGTACGAAACCGAGCTGCTGGAGCGGGTCGTCCCCTTTTGGGAGCAGCACTCCGTGGATCGTACGCACGGCGGCTATTACAACTGTCTCGACTGCGATGGAAGTCGGTACGACACTACCAAGCACAGTTGGATGCAGGGCCGGCAGTCCTGGATGTTTAGTACGCTCTACCGAACGGTCGAGGCTCGCGACGAGTGGTTGGAGATCTCCCAGCTCGGCGTCGAGTTTCTGCGCGACCACGCGCTTCGCCCCAACGGTCAGGTGTTCTTCTCGCTCACCGAAGACGGGCAGCCGATCTACCAGCAACGAAAGATATTCTCGGAATGCTTTTACGTGATGGGCCTGGCCGGGTACGCCCATGCTGCGGGACGCGATGACCTCTTGCGTGAGGCAAGGCACGAATTGGAAACGATCTGGGACTGGGCCTACGACTGGTCGGCTGTCGGACGGCCGGCCCACGAAGGCCAGCCGGAGATGCAGTCGCTTGCTGTCCCCATGATTCTGCTCAACCTGATCGAGGTCGTCACGGACGGCGATGCCAACGCGTACCGACTGGAGGTCGACGACTGTCTCCGGCGGATTGAACGCCACGTACAAACCGACACGCAGCACGTCCACGAAACCGTCCGACCCGACGGGTCCCGTATCGATAGCCCCGAGGGTCGCCTTTTAAACCCCGGTCACGCCTTGGAGACCGGGTGGTTTGTTCAACACTGGGCGCAGTGTCTTGAGCGGTCCGATCTGCAAGCGTTAGCCACGGACATCGTACGCTGGTCCTTCGAGACGGGGTGGGACGACGAGAAAGGTGGGATCTTTTATTTCTTGGACGCGGAGGGCTATTCGCCTACCCAGTTGGAGTGGTTTATGAAACTCTGGTGGCCCCACTGCGAGGCGCTCTACGCGCACCTTCTAAACTACGCCTTGTCCGGCAACGAGGCTGACTGGGAGGCCTTTAAAACCGTGGATGCGTACACCTTCGATCACTTTCCCGATTCGACCCACGGGGAATGGTACGGCTACCTGAACCGCGAGGGCACGGTGACGCATCGGTTCAAGGGCGCTCCGTACAAAGGATGCTTCCACGTGCCCCGGACACTGCTGCTCTGCTCGAAGCTTCTGCGGTCGCTTGACTCCGAACCGTAGCCCCCTCTTCCATCAGGCGGAGTCTGAAGGGCCACACCGAAAAATTTATGTCTCCAGTCCGACCCGGGTCGCCCCATCGACGAATCGAGTCTCTTTTACTGCAAACGTGTTCATTTATTGCAAACGTACTCACGGTAGAGACACGGTTAGTAGAAATCCCAAGATTGGAAGCGTTTCCAACCCCTGAAGATGGGAATTGAGCCTGCGATCCTCCG
>CAYFSC010000027.1:0-24462 GCA_964345695.1 uncultured Rhodothermales bacterium
GTCGGCGTCTCATCCATCCACCAAACAGGTTCACAATCCCGCACGGAGGTCTATCCATTGCCAATGTCGAAGTTAACATCTACGTAACTGCAGGCCCGCGCATTTGCGCTTCCGATCCCCACTTTGAGTTCTTCATCAGACCGTCGGTCCCCCTTAGAGATGAAATGGCGTCTGTCGTTCTGTCCGACGGCTTGACCCTGTCGCTCACTGAATTGGACCAATCCCCCGATGTCTTATGCGACACCACGCTACCCCTCTATGGCTTTCTCTTGCTTTGTCTATTTTGCTCGTTGGGCCGGTCATGGCCCAGCAAACGGCGACCCTCACGGGACAGGTGACCGATAGCGATGGGGAGCCTCTCCCCGGGGCCAACGTACTGGTTGCGACCACCAACTACGGAACCTCCACCGGTGAGAACGGGCAGTACGAGATCACCGGGATCGAACCGGGCACGTACACCATCCGGGTCACTTTTGTCGGGTTCCGGCCCGTGGAAGCCGAAGGCGTTCAGTTCAGCGCCGGTGAAACCGTTCGCCGCGACTTCACGATGGAAACCACCGCCATTCGCGGTGAAGGCATCACCGTCACGGTCGGTTCTCGCACGCGGAACACAGTTGCCTCCGAACTCGCGGTGCCGGTCGACGTGTTCTCGACCGAAGACCTGGAGGCCACCGGCACGACCGAGGTCGGCCTGATGCTCCAGCAGTTGTCCCCGTCGGCCAACTTCCCGCGTCAAACGATCTCCGACGGCATGGATGCGCTCCGGTCCTTCACGCTTCGTGGCTTGAGCCCGGACCACACGCTCGTCCTCATCAACGGCAAGCGTCGCCACCGTTCGGCGCTGGTCAACCGGCTGGGATCCGGCATCCAGAAAGGGTCCAGCCCGGTCGACATGAACGCGATCCCGTCGGGGGCTGTGAAGCAGATGGAGGTGCTGCGTGACGGTGCCGCCGCGAAGTACGGGTCCGACGCGATTGCGGGCGTGGTAAACATGCAGTTGAAAGACACGCCGCTCCCGCTCTCGGTTGGTTACCAGGTGGGCGGACATGTGACGGAGGGCTTCAACAACGATGGCACGACCCACAACGTGAACGCGTCGTGGGGCTTTCCGGTGCTGGGCGACGGACACGTGAACCTCTTCTCGGAGGTGCGCCTCCGCGACCCGACGAACCGGGCCGGTGTCAGTCCGCGCGATCAAGTCGAGGATGGGGATGCCGATGAGGTGCTCGACATCGACGGCGATCAGGTGCAGGAGGTCGTCGAGAAAAACCACCCGGTCCCCCAGCCCACCTTTCACTGGGGCAACGGCGAATCCGATAACTTCTACCTGTGGACAGACAGCGCCGTGCCGGTGACGGAAGACGTCGAGCTCTACGCCTTCGGCGGATACAGCTTCCGCGACGCTTTGGGACAGGGGTTCAACCGTCGCGCCAAGGGCAACCGCAACTGGCCGAGTATTCATCCGCTCGGGTTCCTGCCGGAGTTCGATGTAACCACCATTGATTACTCCGCCTCGGTCGGGGCTCGCGGCTCGGTCCTCGGCGGGTGGAGCTACGACCTCAACCTGCAAACGGGCGAGAACGAGTTCGAGTACGAAATCGACAACTCGCTCAACGTCACGCTGGGGCCGAACAGCAACAAGACGTCGTTCGATGCCGGCACGGTGACCAACCGGCAATCGCACGCCATGCTCGACCTGACGCGCGGATTCAACGTAGGCTTCGACGGTCCACTGAACGTGGCCCTCGGGGCCATCGTGCGGGTTGACGAGTACGAGATTGAAGCGGGCGAGCGCGCCTCGTGGGTCGATGGCCCAGTGAAGGAGAACCAGAACGGGGGGCGCGCTGCTCCGGGGGCCCAGGTCTTTCCCGGCTTCCGCCCGGATCAAGAAGTCGACGAGGACCGCACGAACGTCGGAGTGTACGCGGATCTGGAGTCGAACGTGACCGATCAGCTTCTTGTGAACGTGGCGGGTCGCTTCGAGAGCTACAGCGACTTCGGCGAGACCATCAACGGAAAGCTTGCGCTTCGCTTCCAACCCCAGGACGCCGTCGTCTTCCGCGCATCGGCCAGCACGGGCTTCCGCGCTCCGCACCTGCAGCAGCGTTTCTTCTCGAAGGTGTCGACCACCTTCTTAGAGGATCCGGAGACGGGCGATTTGGCACCGTTTGAGGTGCAGCTTGCCCGCAACGAAAGCAATATTGCCGATGCAATCGGCGTTCCCGATTTGGAGGAAGAGACCTCGATCAATCTCAGCGGAGGGGTCACGCTGACGCCCTCCAACGCCTTCTCGTTCTCGGCGGACGTCTTCTTCGTGGATCTCGACGACCGGATCATCCTCTCGGGCGAGATCGGTGAAAACACGGACCAGCGCGACCGTGTCCGCGATCTTCTGGAGCAAAACGGCATCGAGAATGTCGCGCGCATCCAGACCTTCTCCAACGCAATCGACACGCAAACGTGGGGGCTCGACCTCACGGCGTCCTACCAGGCAACCGTGAGCGAAGAAGGCATTCTGCGCCTGACCGGGGCCTTCAACCAGACCCAGCAAAATCTGAACAGCAGCGTGCGAACGCCGCAGCGACTGAGTGAAGAGTTTGGGTCGAGCATCTTCGGGCGAGAGGCGCGCCTTGAGCTTACGAAGGAACGGCCCGAGAACCGGCTCAATCTCGATGCCACCTATGAACAGGGACCGTTCAGCATCACGCTGGGCACAACCCGCTACGGAGAAACCCTCGTTCCGGACGACACGCCCCAGGAGGACTTCACGCTCTCGGACGAGTGGATCGTGGACCTCTCGACCAGCTACTCGTTCCTGAACGATGCAGCGACGATCACGGTCGGTTCGCGGAATCTCCTGGACAACTATCCGGATCGCACGCCCGATGGCGAAGACTTCTTCGGGATGTTCCCCTTCTCAACGGCTTCGCCGTTTGGCTTCAACGGTCGCTTCGTCTATTCGAAGTTGAGCGTCACGCTGTAAGGTCGGCGCCGGCACGGGTGGAACCTCAAATCGCAACCTCTTGAGCGGCATTTGGAGTGCCGGGGCCGGTGTGTCGTGCGATGCATCGGTCTCGGCACTTCTGTGTTGAGGGGGCGTTCCGGAGACGACTCAATGGTTCGGGAGGACCTCCAGCAGGCGGGCGTTGAAGTCAACGAGATTAAACGCGTGGACATAGCGGAGGACGTCCGTTTTGATGCGCCACCGAACGAAGGCTTCTGCGTTGCGATACGGGGCAACGTTCTTGCGCAGGGATTCGCAGGCGGTCTGCACGTCGGGATGGGTCCACACGTATCGACTGCCGGTCTCGATCAGCCAGTCCTGACGATCGGGGGGGAGGGCGTCAAACGGCAACCCTTCTTCGGCCGGGCGGAGCCACTTGCGCCAGCGGTCGCTGTCTACGACGGCGGTGCGCAGGGCATCCGAAAAGCCAGAGTCCGCATCGAGGTTGCGTTCCAGGTGCACCAGGTCCTGAAGAGCCCGGACCTTCGTCGCGGAGAGCCCTGGCCCCACATTCGCCCCACCCATGCCGCTGAGCGGGTAGGCGGAGAGGTCGGCGACGGCGTCGGTGTAGTGGCCTTTGAGGAGCGCACCGAGGTCCGCGTCCGCTTCGGCCGTCAGGCGGTGAGCGCGCACCCGGTTGAACTGCTCGGTGTCGAGCGTGGTGCCTACGTCGCCGACGACAAAGCAGGGGGTGGGAAGGTCGTGGGCATCTAAGGCCTCGTCGAGCCGGCTCAGGAACGACCGGAACCGATCTTCGCTTTGCAGTCCACCGCCGACCTCCTCGGTGCCCACTTCATAGGCAATTGGGTTGCGCCCCAGGTCCCGCCGGGTTTCCTCAGCGAAGGACAGCAGCTCCACAGTTCGCGACACGATGTCGTCCACTGGAACCGGCGTATGAGAGGGCAGCCGCCGATCGACGGTCGGGTCGAGATGAAGCAGTTCGTACCCGGCGTCGATGCAATCCGCCAGCGAGTGCTTCACGGCCCCCATCGTCTCCTCGTACGACAGGTCCTGGAGAGCGTGGGCGTCCTTCTTCCAGGGTCCACCGTGGTCCAGTCCCAGAACGACAGGAACGTCGATGTTGAGGCGATCCGTTTCTTGCTCGACAAAGGCAGCAAAGGAGTCCGGGGTCCAGCCTGTGTAGCCGCCGTCGCGGTCCACCTGATTGAGAGTGGCCGCGAAGAGCAGAGGAGCGTTCGCCTCCTGGGCCGCCAGGAGTGCCGCCCGCACAATGGGTTTCGAGATCGGGCAGACGGCCAGCAACGTATGGCGCCCGCCCGGCTGTTGAGGGACGCCCAACGGGCCGCGCAGTTGGTCCACGATGGTGCGCACCAACGACGAATTTCCAACACGGCTGCGAATGGAGCGGGCACGACCTCGTGGGGAGGCAATCATGACACCGGGCGCGATGGGTGGAGCGAAGACCGTACGGTCGATTGGGGTGGGCGTTACGTTCGGCGGCTATGTTTGTGGGCCTGGCGGGTCGGCTCGGGAATCTTGTAGCGCGGTGCGCACGTCAGCGTCAGGGCAACGGCATCCTCAAGGGTCGTGCGATGACCGATGCTGACGTACACGGGGTTCACGTCGGCACGCGTCCGTAGTACGGCACCGATGGACTCGTCGGCGTCCACGAGCGGAACGCGGCTGCCCTTTTCGGACGCGAGCTCGCCCTCGGGGGTGCCGGTCAGGATCGACTTGGCGACCCCGACAGCGGGAAGGTCCAGCAGCACGCCCAAGTGGCACGCCAACCCAAACCGCCGGGGATGGGCGACGCCGTGGCTGTCCGTCATGAAGACGTCGGGCGCCGCATCCAGCTCGTGCAGGGCGGGCAGAATGGCGGGCATCTCGCGGAAACTGAGCAGGCCCGGCACGTACGGAAAAGGAACCGAGCGCCGATGGACGGCTTGATCCACCACGTCGAGATCCGGAAGCCGAAGGACGGTTACGGCAGCCTGCGCGACGTCGTCCCGAATACTGACGTCGACCCCCGCCACTGTGTTGACCGGCTGGGGGAGGGGCGTCTTTGACACACAGGGCGCGAGCTCCTGCTGAACCGCGCGCGCTTCCGCCGGAGCCAGGTCCCACGGGTGCTTGTGGTGAAGTTCAACGTCCATCACAGGCGGTTTTTCTGGGCAGATCACGAGAAGCGTCCAACGTCCGCGACTCGACAATGATCGAGCGCTCTCCGGTCTGATATCCCTTGCAGAGACATACTCCCCCGTCAAGTTTCATTGAACCAGAAACCTTTTGCGTGCCATTGGATCGGATTATGTCGCACGCGGGTCCATAGCTCAGCTGGTTAGAGCGCTACGTTGACATCGTAGAGGTCAGTGGTTCGAGTCCACTTGGACCCACATCGCCGCTTTCAGGTCCGCCTGAAGCGGCGTTTTTCGTTGCTGGCCTACGTTATGGGTTTCGGTACGGGACACGGACTCGTAGGGAAATGACCTATCCTGGTCCTCCGGCGTTAACAGAGACTCATGATCCCTCTCTTGCCTATTGGCCTGCGCGATGAGGGGACAAACGGCCCAAAGTGCTCCGCTGACTTCCACCTGCCCAACCATCTTATGCCCGACGTTGACCGAAAGACGATCACAATCACTCTTCCGGACGGATCTGAGCGCGAGGTCCCGGCCGGTACGACGGGTTATGAGGTCGCGGAGAGCATCGGCAAGGGACTGGCCCGGGCCGCGCTGGCCGTGAAGGTGAACGGCGAGGTGCGAGATCTGGACCGGCCCATCGAAGAAGACGCCGAGTTTGCGGTGCTCACGTGGGACGACGAGCAGGGAAAAGAGACGTTCTGGCACTCGTCGGCTCACCTGATGGCAGAGGCGTTGCAAAAACTTTATCCGGGGATCAAGTTCACCATCGGCCCGCCCATCGACGAGGGCTTTTACTACGACATCGACCCGGGCGGGCACCAGATTTCTGCCGACGACTTCGAGGAGATCGAGGCGAAGATGCAGGAGTTAGCCCGGCGCGATGCGCCCTACCAGCGCATCGACGTCACCAAAGACGAGGCTGTTGACTACTACGAGGAGGTCGGCAATGAGTACAAGCTGGAGCTTATCGAGGGCCTGAAAGAGGGAGACATCACCTTCTACGAGCAAGGTGAATTTACGGATCTCTGCCGTGGCCCCCACATCCCGTCGACGGGCGAGATCAAGTACCCCAAGTTGCTGAGCGTGGCCGGGGCGTACTGGCGGGGCGACGAAAGCAACCCGCAACTGACGCGCATCTACGGCGTCAGCTTCCCGAAGAAAAAGCTGCTGGACGAGTTTCTGGAGAAGCGTCGGCTGGCGAAAGAGCGGGACCACCGCAAGCTCGGTCGGGAGCTCGACCTGTTCACCTTCAACAGCGATACGGTTGGCCCCGGGCTGCCGATGTGGCTTCCCAAAGGGGCGACCTTACGCGAGACGCTGCAGGACTTTCTGAAAGAAGAACAGCTCAAGCGCGGCTACAAGCCGGTCGTGTCGCCGCACATCGGGCGGCTCGACCTGTACCGAACGAGTGGGCACTATCCGTATTACCAGGAAAGCCAGTTCCCGCCGATGCTCTTCGAGGACGAGGCGGAGGGGGAGGAAGAGGGCTACCTCCTGAAGCCGATGAACTGCCCGCACCACACCATGATTTACAAGGACGCGATGCACTCGTATCGCGACCTTCCGGTGCGGCTCGCGGAGTTTGGGACCGTCTACCGTCACGAGCAGAGCGGCGAGTTGGGAGGACTCACGCGCGTCCGCGGATTCACGCAGGATGACGCCCACATCTTCTGCACGCCGGCCCAGGTCAAAGACGAATTCAAGAACGTCATCGACCTAACGCTCAAGGTGCTCGGAGCGCTGGACTTTGACGAATTTGAGGTCCAGATTTCAGTGCGCGACCCGGAAGCGACCGACAAGTACGTGGGCGACGAAACCCTCTGGGATCAGGCCGAGCAGGACATCCGCGACGCCGTGACCGAGATGGGACTTGACGCCAGCGAGGTGCCGGGCGAAGCCGCGTTCTACGGGCCGAAACTTGACTTCATGGTCGAGGATGCCCTCGGACGCGCGTGGCAGCTCGGCACCATTCAGGTCGACTACAACCTGCCGGAGCGCTTCGATCTGACCTATGTCGACGAGCACGACGAGCGGCAGCGCCCGGTGATGATCCACCGCGCCCCGTTCGGCTCGCTGGAACGCTTCATCGGCGTCTTGATCGAGCACTGTGGCGGCAACTTCCCGACGTGGCTCGCGCCGGTGCAGGTGCAGATCATCCCTGTGAGTGACACCTTTAACGACTACGCCGAGGAAGTGGCTACGAAACTCCGTCTGGAAGATGTGCGGGTCGAAATCGACACCTCCGACGAGACCGTCGGCTACAAGATTCGCCAGGCCGAAACGCAAAAGGTCCCGTACATGCTTGTCGTCGGGGGGCGAGAGGAAGAAGCGGGCACTGTGGCCGTTCGCGCCCATGGCGAAGGGCAGCAGGACGTCGTGCCGGTCGACACATTCGTCGATACGCTGACGAGTGAAATCGACGCGTCGATTCACTGAAACCTCACAAGCTCGCCTGCGTGTAGATCTTTGCCGCTGTCGTCTGGCAGCGGCTCTGTTCCTCATCGAGTACTTTCACAAACAACCGATCTCACTACTATCGCTAAAGCTGATAAAGTTCGCGTTAACGAGGAAATCCGAGAGGACGAGGTTCGCGTCGTTGAGCCTGACGGTGATCATGCAGTCGTCGACGTCGACACGGCCCTGGAGCGGGCCCGGGAGCACGACCTCGATCTGGTCGAGATTGCGCCAGATGCCGACCCACCCGTCTGCAAGATCATCGACTACGGCAAATACCGCTACGAGCAGCAGAAGAAGGAGAAGCGACAGCGGGCGAAGTCGAAGCAGATGCAGATGAAAGAGCTGCGCTTCCGCCCGCGCACCGACGACCACGACTTTGACTTCAAGACCAAACACGCTCGTGGTTTCCTCGAAGACGGTAACAAGGTGAAAGCGTACGTCCAGTTTCGAGGACGTGACATTGTTTACAAGGACCAGGGCATGGATCTGCTGCGCCGGTTCATCGAGCGGCTTCAAGACCTTGCCCGCATCGACCAGCCGCCGCAGATGGAAGGCAAGCGCATGACGACCGTCCTCGCGCCGCACAAAAACAAGTAACCGACGGGAATCAACCCGGAGCCGCAGCACGCGTAGGCATGGAGGCACAGAGACGCCATCTGTGCGGGCCATGCCTATTCGTGTGTCTGAGGCGTATGCCGGGGAGCGTAAATCGCATTTTCGATGGAATCCGGTCGTCGGCCGGCGGTCCTGCCGGAACGTGCCCGGGCTCTGCACATACACGCCGATCCTATCTCGAAACCACTCGCATACCAAACCCGCTCCTCACGGGGTGATTCAGCATGCCCAAGATGAAATCGCACAGCGGTGCGCAGAAACGCTTCAAGGTGACGGCCAACGGCAAGGTGAAGCGCAAGAAAGCCGGCAAGGGCCACATTCTGACCAAGAAGACGACGAAGCGCAAGCGCCACCTCCGCAAGTCGACAACAGTCCATAAGGCGGATGAGAAGCGCATCAAGCGCATGTTGAACAGCAAGGACTGACCCCATTCCTTGCAGGGAGCATCGAGACCGAGAGCAAGAACCCTCCATGCCCCTGACCCTCACTGGATTCCCCGTGCGAGTCGTCCCGACAGGGACTGCGGCTCGTTTTTCTGCACATCATTCTCCCGACCCATACCACTATGCCACGCGCAACGAACAAACCTGCCACGCGTCGCCGCCGCAAGAAGATTCTGAACATGGCAAAGGGCTACTGGGGGCGCCGTAGCAAGGTCTACAAGGTGGCGAAGCACGCCGTCGAGAAGGGCCTGCAGTACGCGTACCGCGACCGCCGCCAAAAGAAGCGTCGGTTTCGTCAGCTCTGGATTACGCGCATCAATGCCGCGGCCCGGCAGCACGACGTCAGTTACTCCCAGTTTATGGGCCAGTATCGCAAATCCGACCTGGACATGAACCGGAAGGTGCTGGCGGACCTCGCCGTCCACGACCCCGACGCGTTCGGGCAGGTGGTCCACCACGTGACCAACGGATGACAACGCTTTGCGCGGCGTTCTGGGTGTGTCCCGTCGTGGCGCGTCCCTTCCCCGTAAATTTGCCGAGGCCGCATTGCGATTGTGAACGAAACATCCCTTGTTGATTAAAGATGCATCCCTGCAAGGGGCATTCACTGTCGCTGCCCGATGGTCCCGGTGACCCGAGATCCCGCCACTGCTCCTGCAGGTTCGGCGGGGTTTTCTGTTTGGCCCCGTGCGGCGCCGCAGCCCGGGAAGTATTTTGTCTTTCTCACCCCAACCGCCTGTTCTATGCCGGACCCCATCGACCAGCTTCGCGAGGAAATCGAGGCCGAAACCATCGAGAGCGAGGAGGAAGCCGAGGCGTTTCGGATCCAGTACCTCGGGCGCAAGCAGGGGGCCATCACGAACCTGTTCGACCGTATCGGCGACCTGCCTCCCGACGAACGACCGGCGTTCGGCAAGCGCGTGAATGCCCTCAAAACTCGCGCTCAGGAGCGGCTCGACGCGGCCCGGGCGCGCCTCAAACGGGAAGAGACAGCCGGTTCTTCGGACATCGACCTGACCCTCCCGGGCCGGCGCGACTTTCGCGGAACGACCCACCCGCTGACGCAGACCCTGGAGGAAATTCTTCGCATCCTGCGCCGCCTCGGGTTTGACACCTACGAGGGTCCCGAGATTGAAACCGACTGGCACAACTTCACGGCGCTTAACTTCCCGCCCGACCATCCGGCGCGGGACATGCAGGACACATTTTTCGTGAAGGACGCGCCCACCGACGAGCCGCCCGTCCTGCGCACTCATACCTCGCCGGGCCAAATCCGCATCATGCAGGAGCAGGCGCCGCCCATTCGCGTGGCCGTGCCGGGCCGCGTCTACCGCAACGAAGCCATCTCGTACAAGTCGTTCTGCCTGTTTCACCAGGTTGAGTTGCTCTACGTGAACGAGGGCGTCACCATGGCGGAACTGAAGCAGGTGCTGTTTGCCCTGGGGCGTGCCCTGTTCGGCGAGGACGTGGACCTGCGCTTCCGACCCAGTTACTTCCCGTTTACGGAGCCCAGCGCCGAGGTGGACGTCTGGTGGGACGATCCCGATGACCCGGACGGCGGACAGTGGATGGAAATTCTGGGGTGCGGAATGGTGCATCCAAACGTCTTCCGGGCCGTCGACATCGACCCCGAGCGGTATACCGGATACGCCGTGGGCATGGGCGTCGAACGCATGACGATGCTGCGCTACGACATCGACGACATCCGGCTGTTCTACGAGAACGACGTCCGCTTCCTCGACCAGTTCTGATACCATCTGCCGTGACTCACTGTTCAAAATCGTCGCGCCGAGGATCTTCAGAAAACCGCTTGGATGGACGGATCCCTTCGATGTAAGGACGACCTGCGGGTCCTCCCTACGTCACCGAGAGACGTCAAAGATGCACGGTCATCCTTGCCACTTGGTATGACGACCCTGCCCCGACCCGACCGGAGGCGCGACGGAACGGGATCGAGGTCCCCCACGAACCAGACATCACCAACCCCCAACATTTCTCTATGGACATCAGTTACCGCTGGCTGCAACAGTATGTGGAGGTCGACGATGGGCCCGAGGCCCTGGCCGAGCGGCTAACACGCCTGGGGCTCGAAGTGGATGGCCTCGACCGGGTGGGCAGCACGCTGGACGGCGTCGTCGTTGGGGAAGTGCAACGCGTGCGGGAGCATCCCAACGCAGATCGGTTGGTGCTCTGTGACGTCGACCTCGGCACGGGTGAGCCGGTTCAGATCGCCTGCGGCGCGCCGAACGTCGCCGCGGGTCAGAAGGCGCCCGTGGCTACCGTGGGGACGACCCTACAGCTTCCGGACCGCGACGACCCGGAACAGACCACGGCCGTGACGGTCGAGGCGCGGTCGATCCGCGGCGAACCGTCGAAGGGGATGATTTGCGCGGAAGACGAGCTGCGCCTCTCCGACGATCACTCCGGCATCATGGTGCTGGAGAACAGCGCCACGGTCGGCCAGCCCTTTCCCGAGTACCTCCGGGCGCGGGGCATCCAGCCCGACGATGCAGTGCTCGACATCGACCTCACGCCGAACCGTCCGGATGCCGCCAGCCACCTGGGTGTGGCACGCGACGTCGCGGCCGATACAGGGGCGGAACTCCAGCGTCCCTCGGTCGACGAACCGGTAGATGGCACGGCCGCGAGCGAACAGATAACCGTCGATCTGCGCGACCCGTCAGCCTGTCCACGCTACGTCGCGATGCGAGTCCGCGGGGTGGACGTCAACGAGTCGCCCCTGTGGCTGAAGCGCCGTCTGACCGCCATCGGCCTGCGTCCCCGCAACAACGTCGTGGACGTGACCAACTTTGTGCTCCACGAGTGCGGACAGCCGCTCCATGCGTTCGACCTGGACGCGATTGCGGATCACACCATCGTCGTGCGGTCCACCGACCGCGAAGAGACGTTCACTACGCTCGACGACGTGGAGCGGACGCTGCCCAAAGGCACCCTCCTCATTTGTGATGCAGAGCGCCCCGTGGCCGTCGCGGGGGTCATGGGAGGGGCCAATTCGGAGGTGTCGGGCGCGACCACCGACGTGCTCATCGAAAGTGCTTACTTCAATCCCTCCACCATTCGGCGCACGGCGAAGGCCCTCGGCGTGCAGACCGACTCGTCCTACCGCTTCGAGCGCGGCGTAGACCGGGACGGCCAACGGTGGGCGGCAGCTCGCGCGGCACAGCTCATCGCCGATCTCGGCGGCGGCACCATCGTGCCCGGATGCGTCGACGCCCACCCTGAACCGATCTCCACCCGCACCGTGACGCTGCGACCGGATCGGCTTCGCCAGGTCCTCGGGGCGTCGGTCGAGACGGACTCGGCGCGTCGCATCCTGGAGGCGCTGGGCTTCCAAGTGGACCCCGGCGAAGAAGGGCTGCACTGCACCGTGCCCACGTGGCGTCCGGACGTTTCCATCGAGGAGGACCTCATCGAAGAGGTCGCTCGGCTGTACGGCTACGACTGCATCCCGGAGCCCGACACAGTGACGCTGCCCAACATCACCCCGACGCAGCGCTCCACCGAGGTGCTCCGCCGCAAAACGCGCACCGTCCTGCGCGGACGCGGCCTGCGGGAGATCTACACCAACAGCATGCTCCGCCAGGGTGTTGCCGAGCGCTTCCTGCAGGGCGAAGACGCGCCGGGCGTCGTTGAAACGATGAATCCGATCTCTGAGGAGATGGCGGCGCTGCGCCCGCGACTGCTACCGGGCATGCTCGACGTGATGCAGTTCAACCACAATCACGGGCAGGAAGTGCTTCGCTTCTTCGAGTTCGGCCACGTGTATCGTCGTGCCACCGACGCCGAATCCCCTGTCGTTCCCGGCTTCCACGAGCATGAGTCGCTGATTATGGCGCTGAGCGGCCCGAGTGCGCCGACAGGGTGGGACACCGATGCGCGGACCGTCGATCTCTTCGACCTGAAAGGCCTCGTCGAAACTCTGCTGGACGACCTCGACCTCTCCGACGCCACCTTGACCCCGGCCCCCGGCCCTTCCTCCACGAACGAGCAGGAGCCGCTGACAGTGCACTGCCTGGACGTCCTGCTGGACGAGACGCACCTCGGCACCGCCGCCCAGGTGCACCGCGATCTGGCCGAGTCGTACGATCTGGAGACGCCCGTCTTCGTCGCCGAATTTAACTGGGAGGTGCTGGCCGACCACGCCGCCGATCGAATGACCACCACGGTCGAGGCGGTGAGTCGGTTTCCGGTGGTCGAACGCGACCTGGCTGTGCTCGTACACGAAGACCAGCCCGTTGGTCATCTGCTCGACGCCGTCCGGGAGGCGGGTTCGCCCCTGCTGAAGGACGCTGCCGTCTTCGATGTGTACGCCGGCGAAGGCATCGAAAAGGGCAACAAGAGCGTGGCCTTTACCCTTCGATTTGGGACCGACCGCACGCTGACCGATGACGAGGTCGACGAGCAAATCCGCGCCATCGTCTCGGCACTGGAGGAGCAGGCCGACGCGACCCTCCGAGAGTAACAGAGTTTTGGGATCAGGGGTTGAGTCCACCGTCTGTATCTCCTATTCTAAGACCTGCTCCGATGCGGTTCGTATTGATCGAGCCGCCCCGACGTCCTAGGATCTTTGGCGTCGAACGGTTTGCTCCCAAGTCCGTCCGCCTTCACGGATTGCTCCTCCATCATGGGTGACTCTCTGCCACGATCCTTCCCGCTGCCGGACTCCTCGCCGGAGCCGGCTTCGAATGCCGCAGAGCCCCGGGAGGTAGGCTCCGAGTCCCGCACGTCAGCCGATGCGCCAGCCCAGACGACGCCGCTGTCCGACGAGGACCTGGCAGCCTTGCCCGATGCGTATCGCGAGCAGATCGAGCATCTGCATGCGCGGGTAGAACAGGCTGCACGCATCATCCAGATGCTCCGGCGCAAGAACGATCGTCTGCAGCGCCGCGTCGAAGCACTGGAGCGCCGCCCTGAGGTGCCGGAGGGCCACACCCTTCTCGCCGTGGAGGAGCGACCGGATGCCCTCCGGTCTCGCCTGGAGCAGTACCTCGACGCCATCGATCGGTACCTCGAAGGCGACGCCCCTGCGGCCTGGAAGGCCGAGTCGCCAGAAGAAGACGGCTCCGCGTAGTTGTTCGTACTCGCAACCGCTGATCGGTTCATGCCCGACGCAAACCTCAAACCATTACGGGTGCAAATTCTTGGGCGGGAGTATGGCCTTCGTGTTCGCGAAGGGGCCGAGGAGGAGACGCGCCGCATTGCCCACTTCGTAGACGACCGGATGCAAAAATTCCGCAAGGCCCACCCCGAGCAAGCGGAGCTCACCACGGCTGTGATGACGGCGCTGGCCCTCGCGGAAGAGTTGCACGAGACCCGCGATGCACAGGAGGAAGAGGCCCAGGCCGTCAACAACGCCTTGCAGCACCTGTCTCGTCGGTTGGAAGACGCACTGGACGATGCGCCGGATGCCCGCCCGGCCTCCCCCGAAACGGACGCGAGCGAGTAGGTGCGGCCGCATCCGAGATCGGGAAGGGGCAAGGCGTCGCCCGCGACTTCGGAGTGGCTTGACGCGCACTTCATGCATTCTGCGGGCAGATTCCTCTTCTGTGTGAAACGCCCGTCGGGTTCCAGGGTACCGCAGTCTCCAGCAAGCCCGTGGCCTCGCGGCTTCTACGGTAAAGAAGAATCTGCACCCTACCAGAAGGGTGCTTACCTCCAGGACTGGACGGCAGGCCCAGCCCCGACCGACGTCGGGGTCTTCCCTCCCCGCGACGCGGTGAACGGGGGAAGTCAACAGGGACGGCGGAAGGCTCTGGGCGGCACCCACATTGTCAGAAGAGAGGTTCTTCTCTCCGGGGGTCGCAGGGGAAACCGGCTTGCTGTCCTCCTCGGTGTGGATCGAGCTGCTAGCTCGGTCCGGCCGGGGTTTTTTTGTGCAAAACATTTTTGCGCGAGACGACGGTGCAACGTTCGGCCCCCGTCGCGGGTTAAACGTCCGTGTCCATTGCCTGAATCGAGCCCCTCGTGATCGTCGTGCCCACTTCCGGAGCTGGGGATGGGACGACCGTTCGTCGATCGACCCGATGTTCACCGCATGATCCAACTGACCGACGTTTCGCTTTTCTTCGCGGGAACGCCCGTGTTCGAGGACCTCTCGTGGACGATCACCGACGAGCCGCAGCGCATCGGCCTGGTGGGGCCGAACGGAGCGGGCAAAACCACGCTGCTCCGCGTGATTGCCGGACACCTGGCGGTGGATGCCGGTCGCGTCGACCGGGGGAGCACCTCGGTCGGGTACTTGGAGCAGGACGTCCAGGAAATGCCTGGCGACGTGTCGGTGCGAAACGAGGCGTTGACGGCCTTCGAAGATGTCCTTGCGCTTGAAGAGGAGGAACGGCGCATCTCCGAAAAGCTGAGCGCTGCCTCCGACTACGAGAGCCGAGCCTATCAGAAACTCCTCGACCGCCTGGACCGGGTGCAAGAGCAGCTCACTGCTCGCAACGCGCACCGCATTCGCCCGCAGACCGAAGCAACGCTCACGGGCCTCGGCTTTGACCCGGACGATCTGGATCGCCCGCTCCGCACCTTCTCCGGGGGATGGCGCATGCGCGTCTCGCTGGCCAAGCTGCTGCTCCAGCGGCCCGATGTGCTGCTGCTCGATGAGCCCACCAATCACCTCGACATCGACAGCATCGACTGGCTGGAAGACTACCTCAAGAGCTATCCCGGCACCGTCATCATTGTGAGCCACGACCGGTACTTCCTCGACCGGATGGTAAACAAGATCGCGGAACTACGGCGCGGGCGCCTGTGGCACTTCGACGGCAACTATTCTTATTACCTGGAGGCGCGCGAGGAGCGCTACGAACAGTGGCGACAGGCGTACGAAAACCAGCAAAAACGCATCCAGGAGATCAAAGACTTCATCGCCAAATTCCGGTACAATGCCTCGAAAGCTTCGCAGGTGCAGAGCCGGATCAAGAAGCTCGAAAAGATGGACACGATTCCCGAGCCTCCAAGCGAGGAGTCGACCATCTCGTTCCAGTTCCCGGACCCGAAGCGCTCGGGTGCTGTCGTGCTGGAGGTCTCCGAGTTTTCGAAGACGTACGAAACGCAGGAAGGGCCGGTGCAGGTTTTCGATCGAGCCGGTCCGCTGACGGTCGAGCGAGGCGACAAGATCGCCATCGTCGGGCCCAACGGCGCTGGAAAGTCGACCCTGGCACGCATCCTGAAAGGAGAAGAACCGTTCGACGGGAAGCGAACCTTGGGCCACAACGTGCAGCTCTCGCTCTACGCCCAGCACCAGTCCGACAGCCTCGATCCGAAGCAGTCGGTCCTGGAGGCCGTCCGCGAGATTGCGCCTGCTCGGGATGAGACCGATCTGCGCACCCTCCTGGGGACCTTTCTCTTCACCGGGGAGGACGTGTTTAAGCGCATCCAGGTGCTGTCCGGCGGAGAGAAAAGCCGCGTCGCGCTGGCTCGGACCCTGCTGGCGCCGGGCAACTGCCTGATCCTCGACGAGCCGACGAATCACCTGGACATCCGCTCGCGCGAGGTGCTGATCGACGCCCTGCAGCAGTATCAAGGCACCTTCCTGATCGTCAGCCACGACCGGCATTTCCTCGATGCTGTCAGCGAGAAGGTGTGGCGGGTGGGTCGCGGGGGCGTTCGCACCTTCATCGGCAACTACTCCGAGTACCGCTGGCAGGTAGAGGAGGGCACCGCCTCGGCGTTCGGCGACGGCGCCGTGGCGGCGACCTCCACAGATCCCGACGCTTCTTCCGCCGATTCAGCCGACCGGGATACCGCCTCCGAAACATCGTCGGGGCGAAATGCCACGAAAACCCAGCGCCCGACAGACGGCCCGTTTGCCGACCTGAACTCCTACCAGCTCAAGAAGAAGCTGGAGGAGACGGAGGCCAAAATCATGGAGATGGAAGATCGTCAGGAAGAGGTGAAGGCCGCCATGGCCGATCCTGAGTCCTACGATCGGAGCGACAGCGTGCGCGATCTGTCTGAAAAATACCAGGCGCTGGAGGCGGAGCTTGCCTCGCTGTATGAAGCGTGGGAGCACCTGACCGAACACGTGATGGCGCTCGAAGAGTAAGCCACCTGGGCCCGCAGTGACTTTTAACGGACGATCAACTAGCATGAGATCCATTGCCCGTCGTTGGAGGGTTGTGCTGCTTCTCGTCGGGGGGCTGGTCCTCGCGCCAGCGGCCCAGGCGCAAATCTACAACCTGCCCCGCCCGGACACCGCCGATGTGTCGTCCTTCGGCGTATCGGTGGCGATCGATGGAGACTATGCCGTCGTCGGCGCCAGTGCCGAGGACGAGTGCGGCATGAACTCCGGGGCAGCCTACGTCTTCGAGCGCAAGAAGCAGAGCGGGCCCTGGCAGCGCGTCGATCGGCTCACGCCCAGCGAGTGCCGCGCCAACGCCTTCTTCGGAGAGAGCGTTGACATCAGCGAAAGCCGCATCATCATCAGTGCCTCGAGCGAGTTTTTTGCCGCTGAAAAGTCCAACGCTGCCTACGTGTTTGAGCGCGACACGAGCGGAACCTGGCAGGAGACGGCACGACTGACCGGCATCGTCGGTGAACAGGAAGGGCTGTTCGCCGCCGGTGTGGCGCTCGACGGCGACCGGGCCGCCGTAACGACCGCCGGCAACATGGACGGCGCCTATGGAGGGACTGTCTACGTGTTCGATTACGATGCCGACCAGGACTTCTGGCGCCGCACTGCCCGCCTCCGTGCGAGCCGGGAAACGGAAGTAGGAGTGCTGGGCGGTACCGTGTCGCTGGACGGAAACACGCTGGCGGTGGCGGCCTCCACCTATTTCCAGAATGCGCCTGGATCGGTGTACGTATTCGGCTACGATCCGGACACCGAGCGGTGGAGCGAGCGCGCCCTGCTGCCCGGCATCGAAGACTTCTTCATTTCGCTCGACCTGCACGGCTCTCGCCTGCTGGTCGGCGAGTCGCGGGCGGCGAGCGACGACTCGGGCGCGGCCACGATCTACGCCGAAGTCGACGGTGGAACGTGGAAGAAGGCGCAGGAGCTGCGACCGTCGACCCCCTACGAGTCCGGGGCCTTCGGCTCCACGGTCTCCCTGCACGACCAGTGGGCGCTCATCACCGGCTACGACGAACAGCTTGGGCAGGACTTCAACATCGACCGGGTCGTTTACGTCTACAAGCAAAGCGAAGACGGCTCCTGGGCTCAGCGCACCATTGTTGACATCGGAGAGGTTGCCTTTGGAGCGTCGATCGACCAGGACGGCTCTACCGCCATCATCAGCTCGGTGCCCGAGGACGAACCCGGTGCGGTGTACGTCGTCCAACTTCAGTAAGCTGTGGAGGCGCTGGAGGCAGGAACGCTCTGTACGCACCGAAGGGCCGAATGCAGGGCGGGTCGGAGAACGGGCTCAACTGGATCGCAGCGTCCACGCGCCCGCCCCGCCCACGGCCCTCGTAGCAACCGGTGCTTCTCAACCGCCACAACTTGTCCCCCGCGATCCATGTCAACCGAAACGATCGCCACCTACGACAACCGCGGCGAGGCCGAGCTTGCCGCCGCACAACTCCAGGCTGCAGAGATCGAGGCGACGCTATTCGGCGGCGACATGTCGCACGTCGCGGGCCTGTTTTCTGCGGATGCGCATGGCGTCAAACTGCGCGTCGACGCGGACGATGCCAAAGAGGCACGCGCCATCCTAGCGTCCGACCCCGATGGCTCCGAGGCAGGATGAGGTCTGGCAGAAGGGGGATGACGAGCAGCCCATGGGCATTTCGTCTCAGACCCCGACATGCATCCCTCTACACGCACTACGCATCCCGCGTCTCGTTTCACGAATCGTGCATTCCGGCGCGGATGCCGCGCAACTCTGCGAGGGAGCAGCGGTTGGACTTCTGTTCGACTGTTCTGCATGACCCGATGAGCGCATGGACGCAGCTACCGACACGCGCGATCCGTTCGATCTCGTTTCCGACTTCGAGCCGATGGGCGACCAGCCCAACGCCATCCGCGAGCTGGTCGAAGGCATCGAGCGCGGCGACGAGTACCAGACCTTGCTAGGGGCGACGGGTACAGGGAAAAGCCTTGCCTTCGACGATCCGGTATTCGTCGCCACCGGGCAGGGGGAGAACGCTCCGCGCGTCACGGCAATCGGATCGTTTGTCGACGAACAGATTCAGAAGTGTGATTCCGTCATCCAACATGATGGCGGTACGGAAGAAGTGATCGTGCCAAACGGGACGTGTGCGACGCTTGCATTTGATCCGGACACGGGGGGCGTCAACGTGCAGCCGGTTCGGGCAGCGATTCGCCACGCGGCCCCGGATACAATGTATCGGCTCACAACCGGGTGCGGTCGTGATGTAACGCTCACCGGAGATCACAACCTGTGGGTTCTTCGGAATGGGCAAATGCATCTCATCGAAACGACCGATGCTCGACCCGAGGACTACATTCCGGTTCCTGAGCACATTCCCGAGCCACACGGGCGGACGTCAATCAACGTCATTGATGCGCTTGACGACACCAGTCTTTATGTGAAAGCAGCGCCGGTGCTTCGGGCGTTTCTTGAAACGAACGGTGTTGCAGCGCTCGCCGGACCGCTGCGGGAGGCGGGCGTGAACCAACCGTACGCGAAGATCTCAGCGATACGGGGCCGCACGCACGGCGATGGAGGATTGACGACCGAGGTGTGCGCATCGATTCTCGCGAGCACCGATAACCTGAAAGGAACGTGGATCCCATCGGAGTCGGAGATCGGCGGCAAACAGGTTGCGCATCGTCTCCCCGGTGAGCTGGAACTCACGACGGATGTACTCCGGCTACTGGGGTATTACGTCGCAGAAGGTCATGCTACCGACCGGTTCGTGCTGCTGGCAAATCGGAACCCGAAGGTGCGAGCGCATATCGAGGACGCACTTCGGCATCTCAATCTCCCTTTTCAGGAGCGGGTGTCCACCGATTATCAGATCGGATCGAAGGCGTTTACGGAACTACTGGCAACGAACTGTGGCCGGCGCTCTCGGGAAAAGCGCCTTCCCTCATTTTGGGCCGAATTGTCCAACGAAGCCCTTGGCACGCTGCTGCGCGCCTACTTCGATGGCGACGGAACGGTGGAGCGAGCACGGGCGGTTACCGCAACGACAGCGAGCGAAGAACTGGCCTCCGATCTCACGTATGCACTGCTTCGGTTCGGGATCTGGGCGCGCATCGGATCCGCGACGAAACGAGCGACGAACAGCGATCACGCCGGAAATACGTACTACACGGTCACGATTTCCGGACAAACGGATCTCCGGCGTTTTGCCCGTCACGTCGGCTTTTCCATCGACGCAAAGCGGAATCGCTTGGAGGAACAGATCGGCGGCCGAGAGAACTCCAACGTCGACGTCGTTCCCCTCGACGGATCCATTCTTCGACGCTTGCGGCGTGCCGTGGGACTTTCGGCTGGAGCGCTCGGTGAACGGTGCGACCGATCACGCAGTTCGATCCAGTTCTACGAAACCGGCAAGCGCAATCCACCGAGAGCAGTTCTCCGAGACGCGCTCGACGCTCTTCAATCGGTCGCGACGAGAGAGCACGTCACTTCGGATTGGGAGGCCGAATGGCAGCATCTTCGTCGCCTGTGCCGGGTTCGGTGGACGCCGGTCGCGTCGGTGGATGCAGTAGAATACGACCATCCGTACGTGTATGATCTGAGCGTGCCTGGACCGGAGACGTTTTTGGCCGGCACCGGTGGAATGTTCGTCCACAACACATTTACGGTTGCGAACGTCATCGAGGAGGTCAACAAGCCCACCCTCGTGATGAGCCACAACAAGACGTTGGCGGCCCAGCTCTACGGCGAGTTCAAGCAGTTCTTTCCCAACAACGCCGTCGAGTATTTTATCTCGTATTACGACTACTATCAGCCGGAGTCCTACATCGTCCCGAGCGATACGTACATCGAGAAGGACGTTGCCATCAACGACCGAATCGAGCGGCTGCGTCTGCGGGCGACGTCGGAGCTCATCAGTGGGCGCGACGACGTGATTGTCGTGGCGAGCGTATCCTGCATCTACGGGCTGGGATCGCCGGAGGAGTTCCGCAAAGAAATCTGCCGGATCGAGCGCGGGCAGGAGATCGAGCGCAACGACCTGCTGCGGCAGTTCATCGACATCTTCTACACGCGCAATGACATCGAATTTGAGCCCGGTACATTCCGCGTGCGGGGCGATGTCGTCGACATCTTTCCGGCCTACTTCGAGGATCGCGCCCTGCGCATCGAGTTTTGGGGCGACGAGATCGACCGCCTCAGCCTGATCGACCCGACCGACGGGACGGAGATCAAGGAGGTAGGCCCGGCGGTCACGTTGTATCCCGCGCAGATCTTTGTGACGCCGGAGGACCGTCTCGAGTCGGCCATCGAGAACATCAAGGAGGAGCTCCGGTGGCGCCTGGCCGTGCTGCGCAACGAGGGCAAAATGGTGGAAGCCCAGCGGCTGGAGCAGCGCACGCAGTTCGACATTGAGATGATGCAAGAGGTGGGCTACTGCTCCGGCATTGAGAACTACAGTCGGCATCTGACGGGCCGCGAACCGGGCGAGCGGCCGTACTGCCTACTCGATTACTTCCCCGACGACTTTCTGCTCGTGGTCGACGAGAGCCACGTCACTGTGCCGCAGGTCCGGGCCATGTACAACGGCGACCGCGCCCGCAAGCTGAAGCTGGTGGAGCACGGATTCCGCCTCCCGTCTGCGCTCGACAACCGGCCACTCACGTTCGAAGAGTTCGAGGAACTGACGGATCAGACGGTCTTCATGAGCGCCACGCCCGCCGATTACGAGCTGGAGCAGAGCGGTGGCGTGTTTGTCGAGCAGGTCGTGCGTCCGACGGGCATCCCCGACCCCGAGATCGACGTTCGGCCCAAGGCCAACCAGGTCGACGACCTCATGGAAGAGATCCGCAAGCGGGGCGAAAAAGACCAGCGCGTACTCGTCACGACGCTTACGAAGCGCATGACCGAAGACCTGGCCGATTACCTCGACAGCTACGGCGTGCGCGTTCGCTGGATGCATTCGGACATCGACGCGCTGGAGCGCGTGGACATCATCCGCGGACTGCGCCTGGGCGAGTATGACGTGCTGGTGGGCGTGAACCTTCTGCGCGAGGGCCTCGACCTGCCGGAGGTGTCGCTCGTCGCCATCCTTGACGCCGATCAGCAGGGCTTCCTGCGCTCGGAGCGGTCGCTCATCCAGACGGCCGGCCGGGCTGCCCGCAACGTGGACGGGACCGTGATTCTGTACGCCGATGAGATCACCGACGCGATGCAGAAGATGATCGACGAGACCGAGCGGCGCCGGCGCATCCAGCTCGCCTACAACGAAGAACACAACGTCACGCCCGAGCCCATCAAGAAATCGCCCGACGAGATCCGGATGGGGACGGCCATTGCCGACGAAAAGGGCGGCGACGATGGTCCCAGCGAACAGCGCAAGCACTACGGCAGTCCGGAGCAGCTATCGTCGACCGTTGCTGACCCGGTCGTCAAATACCTCTCGGACGATCAGAAGCGGGACCTGCTCGAGCAGATGCGCGAGGAGATGCGCGAGGCGGCCGACAACCTGGAGTTCGAGCGCGCCGCCGAGCTGCGCGATAGCATTGAGGAGATCGAGACCCAGCTGGAAGAGAGCGACGACTGAGCCGCCATTCCCGTCCCGGATCGGCATGGGCCCACGCCTGCGGTGGAGAATGATCTGAATTTTGGCGTTCTTGCCCCTGTGCCGCCCCGTTCTGTCCCAAAGAAGACGGACCCCGGCCGACCCAGTACGTCGCCTCTTTGCTCCATTCCGCTCCATTCCCATGCTGAACGTCAAACGCATACTGGCTCCTGATGACGGCTCGCCTTGCGCCGAGCGAGCGTGCGAACAGGCCGCTTTTCTTGCCGATGCTCTCGGTGCCCATCTCGATATCGTGGAGGTCGTCCCCGAAGACCAGCAGCCCGGATCATCGTGGTTGCAGGACGTGAAGATTTCCGAAGCAGACGTCTGCGAAGATCTGCATCTCCTGATCGACCAGCGATCAGACGCCAACGACCAAGACTCGCCTCACGTCGTCCGCCGCACGGCGTACCACGACAAGCCCGCGATGGGAATTCTGCAGTACGCAGAGGAGCAGGCGTCCGATCTCATCGTGATGGGAACCCACGGCCGGGACCAGATCGACCAGATGGTGCTGGGGAGCGTGGCCGAGCGTGTCGTGCGGCATGCGGACTGTCCCGTACTGACGGTGAATCAGTATGTCGAGGCAGCCCCTGGCGACCACGTTCAAACCATTCTATGCCCGGTCGACTTTTCGACCTTCAGCACAGAAACCGCCCGATGTGCGGGCGCCGTGGCCGCCACGTACGACGCGCACCTCCATCTGCTCCACATTGAAGGGGAAGAAAGCCCGGTGGGCATCGCGCCCGAAGACAGCGCGGCCAAGGCATCAGGCGGCGATGCAGAGGAGACGCTGGAAGCCCTGGCGGCCGACCTCGACTATGCAAACACCACGACGCACGTCGTGCCCGGAGACCCCGGCTCCACGATCGTGGACTTCGCTGAAGATCCTGGCGCCGATCTCATTATTCTGAGCACCCACGGACGCACGGGTCTCAAGCGCGTCCTTCTCGGAAGCGTGGCCGAAACGGTCGTCCGCACCGCGCCCTGCCCGGTGCTCACCCTGCGCGCGTTCGGCAAGAGCATCCTGAGTGACACCGACACAACGACGGAGGCGGCGGAGACGGACCCCTCAGAGCCTTGAGGCATGGATGACGGTCCTGCTCCGATCATCAGTGAAACCTCAAGGGACCGCCGTTGCACGTTGTCTCCGCGTCTTGTCGGTGGGAACTCCGGCGAGTGTCCCACAGCCTGTTCGGAAGGGGACGGTCATGGTGGAGGCGCCGCCTCCTCTTCAACGGCACGCTCCCGTAGGGACGCGACGACGGCCCCGAGCAGCAACACGAGTCCGGAATAGTAGACCCAAGTGACGAAGGCCACCACAAACCCGAACAGAGCGCCCAGGGCCGTCACACCTTCCTCGGGCGTCGACACGTCAAGCGGATTGGAGGTGGCGACGAGGAGCGTCAGCCCGTACTTGGCGATTTCCCAGAGGATCCCTGCCCAGGTGGCTCCCACGAGACTGCTTTGCAGGGAAGGACGGGGCAGCGGGACAAAATGGTAGAGCTGGAAAAACATGGCAATGGTCACGGCCAGGGAAAGGACGGTTCCGAGCAGGTGTCCGGCCACCGATCCCTCGGCAACCGATTGCACACCGACCGACACGCCCACTGAAAGCAGGAACAGAAGCCCGACCTGAAGGGTCATGCGGAGGTCGAACAGATAGCCGCGAAGGGCAGAACGCGATTCATGCCACGATTGACGAAGCGCGTGCTGGACGGTGGTCCGGAGTGTCGAGAAGAGAAACACCACTGAGAGCAGCAGGCCTGCCCCGCCGATGCTAACGATTGCCGGACTGGACGCGCTCACCGCGTCGAGGAACGCCAGGGCCGACCGGGCTTGCTGGCCCGGCAGGATCCGCTGGAAGAACTGAGCGACTGCGGCGGAGGCGTCGGGGCCGCTCAGGACCTGTCCGGCAATTCCCGTAGCCAGGACGGCGAGGGGGACCGTCGTTACCAGCACCTTAAAGGCAATGGCCTGAGCCCACAGTCCAATCTCCTTCTGCTCAAGCTCGCGGCGGATCCCTGAAAAATAAAACCGAATCATGGGTTGGAGGTGCATAGCGGATCCAGCGCACCGAGGGAACGAAATCGCCGTTTGCGTCTCTCTGCGGAAATATTTCTACGGAACTGTTTCTGTGGAAGCGTTCCAATGGAAATGATCCTAT
>CAYFSC010000028.1:0-23906 GCA_964345695.1 uncultured Rhodothermales bacterium
CCGTCACGCCCTGCAAAACAGGGTTTTCTTCCGGCAGAAAAGGAGTTTACGCCCCGTAGGGGTGTCTTCCTCCACGCGGCATGGCTAGGTCAGGGTTTCCCCCATTGCCTAAGATTCCCCACTGCTGCCTCCCGTAGGAGTCTGGCCCGTGTCTCAGTGCCAGTGTGACTGATCATCCTCTCAGACCAGCTACGGATCGTTGCCTTGGTGAGCCGTTACCTCACCAACGAGCTAATCCGACGCAAACCCATCTTCAGGCACCCGAAGGCTTTGATCCGGGGGCCATGCGGCCTCCGGACAAATATGCAGTATTAGCCACAGTTTCCCGTGGTTATCCTCCGCCTGAAGGCAGGTTGTTTACGCGTTACGCACCCGTCCGCCACTTTACTAGCTCCCGAAGGAGCGTTCTCGTGCGACTTGCATGTGTTAAGCCTGCCGCCAGCGTTCGTCCTGAGCTAGGATCAAACTCTCCGTAGTAGAAAGTTTGAAAAGTTTCGATCGGTTCTTCCTCTACCTTCCGGTAGAGAAGGAATCGACCAGGACTCGCTGTACTTCCAATTTCGTCAAAGAACAAAGTCCGCGTATCGGGCTTCCGCCCTATTTCTCGTTTGCGCGGACTTATACAGTACGCTTTCTACTGCTCGCTGTCAAGCCACTTTTCCTCCTTTTGCTTTTTGTTCACAAAGAGAGGAGATTCACTCAAGATGAGAACAGTGACTTGAGAGCTGGATAGGGAGAAGACTTGTCCTCATCGTCTTCTTCCATCTCTCGTTTACCGGGAAGAGCGGCTTCAAGTTTCAGCAGTTTTCGTGAAACCAATTTGCCTTGTCTTTTCCGGTAGCCCGGCATGTCCTTTCCCGGGCCCCTCTCGCAAGGGACCCTCTTAGACATGGCCATCTTTCTGCAGTTCCGAGCAGGAATGTCAAGAAGTCATGGAAGAAGCCCTTCACGGGCGTATCCTTTGGTTGCAGACCTCTTCGCCTGAACGTCGGCCTCCGCATTGCCCTGGACCATTGACGGGATTTACCCGCCTGCGTCCAGAAGTGCAGTGCAGAAAGAAGCGTACCGGGCACTGTTTTCAAAGAACCACGCTGTTGGACAGCATTCGCATCATGCTGTTCCTCCCGGCGTCACGATGATCACGTGAACTCGACCCCGCCTTCTGATCTTCTGTGAGGCCGAGCTCTGATGGGAGATCCCTGGTCCTTTCAGCGCGCTGCCGGGAAACTGGAGACCAAATGAGATGTTTCCCCTGCAGGAATTGGGATTCGTCGAGGTGCAGTTGCCCTTGCGTGTCCAGTCTTCATCCACAGCGCTCCTTCCTCCGATGGCTTCCTCCTTGCGCCGACTTCTCGGCTGGCTCCGCAGGCTTGCGCGCAACACGTATTTCTGGGGAGGGTTGGTCGTTCTCCTTGTTCTTGGACTGATTGCATACGGTCTGATCGACGCAGTCATTATGCCGTCTTACACGCGACACGGAGTCGCCGTGCAGATGCCCGATGTCCAGAATCAGCCCTTTGCGCAGGCCCAGCAGGTTCTTGAAGCCAGGAATCTCCGCGTCAACCGGCAGTCGGGACGCTACAACCCCAACGTGCCGCAAGATATTGTCGTGGACCAGACTCCACCGCCGACGGCGTCGGTGAAGCCAGGCCGTCGCGTGTATCTGACGGTCAACGCGGGAGAGGCCCGGAACGTCACGCTTCCGGATCTGTCCGGCACGTCGCTGCGGGAGGCACGCAACCGCCTCACCACTCTGGGCCTCACGGTCGACACCGTGCAGGCCGACACCATCCCGTCTCCATATCCGAACACTGTGACGCGGCAGCACCCACAACCCGGCGACTCGCTGAAGGAGGGCGAAGGCGTCGCGCTCTGGTACAGTCAGGGCCTTGGCAAAGAGCGGGTGCGCGTCCCAAATCTGCGCGGCCTTCCGATGCAGGCAGCCCAGCGCTACCTTCTCCATCGCAAGCTCCGCTGGGTGGTCGTGGACACAAGCTCCACCCGCCTCCGTCCGGACTCTCAGTACACGTCGGCCCCTCAAGACACGGTGAAGCAGAGGCTATTTGTTCGGAACCAGGGCCGTTCTCCAGGAGAACAGGTTCGGGCCGGCACAGAAGTGCGGTTGTATCCCACATCAGATTCGCTTCTGGCCCGCTCGCTCTTGCAGGCTCAGCCAGACTCGGCCCGCCCCGACTCGGTGCTACTGGACTCGCTCCGCCGGAACTCGCTCCGCCAGGACTCGACGAGGATCGGCTTCTAATTGGCGGCTGGCTCCAACCGACATCTCGCGCCGCTCAGTCATCGATGTAGACTGCAAAATCGTCTTCGGTATCGACGATGACTTGCTCGCGGTGCTTCGTCTGGAGCAGACGCCCGGTATAATCGGGCCGGATGGGGTACTCGCGGTGTCCGCGGTCGATGAGTACAGCGAGCTGGATGGACTCCGGCCGCCCGTACTGGTGCACGGCATCAAGAGCCGCCCGCGCTGTTCGGCCCGTGAAGAGCACATCGTCGACGAGCACCGCGTCTCGGCCCGTCAGATCAATGCCGTGCGGCGGAGATGCAGGGGGCTCCGTATCCGGACGGTCGTCCCGGAAGGGGGTCACGTCGAGATCATGCGGAACAAGCGCTTGCTCCTCGATCGCATTGATCTCCTCGGCCAGCACGTGGGCCAGTGGCACTCCGCTATGCACGATTCCGAAGAGGTGCAGCGTCTCGGCGCCCTGGTTGCGCTCGACGATTTCATAGGCGAGACGGCGGAGCGTACGGCGAACGCGCTCCGGCGACATGATGGGGATGCGGGCCATGCGGTCAACGTCTGATTCAACGAGGAAGCGGTTGCCTCTACCCACCTACCCGAGGAGTGTGGGAACTAGAATGGTCGAGATGATCGCGACGAGCGGAACGAGAAGCACCACAAGCAAAATGGCGAGCACGACAACGAGCCAGTTGGGGATTTCAACACTGCTTCCGTCGGAATTTTCAATTTTCATGGTCCTGCTGTCGGTCTGTTCGTGTGCAGAAGCGGCGACAATATAGCGAGAGGAAACGATTAGTTTAAACTCTGGGCGACGTCCATCGGGTCCTCCATCTCGCCAGCAATAGCTTCGAACGCGTCGGTCGCCGTGACGAGGCCGAGCACCGCCCCGTCGTTTCGAACGCGTGCTAGTTCTTGCTTCTCGCGTTGAAGCCGATCAATGAGTTCACTGACGGGCAAATCCGGTCCGGCCCATACAACCGGTTCAGCGATGTCGCCGAGAGTTGCGGCCCCCCGGTCCAACTCGGGCAAGTGCCGAAAGACCGTCGGGAGATAGAGCGTCCCCCGAACGTCGTCCCATCCGTTGCCGAGCAAGGGATACCGGTCGTGCGGGTGTGTGCGCATCCGGTGCAGGTTTTCGTAGAGATCGTTGGTATCGTGCAGCGCTACGACCTCGTCACGCGGCACCATAATCTCGTGTACAGGGATCCGATCGATGTCGAGGGCCCGAAGCACCTCGTCCTGGCGTTCCCGAGAAAGGTCGGTGCTGCTAAGCACGCTCCCGATCTTCCGCCGTACCGCACTGATACTTGTCGGCGACGACGCCGAGGAGAATGCTGGACATCGTGATGCCGAGTTGGCACCCTGTGAGATAAATCTCCAGCTCCTCGGTAATGCGACGCGCGCGCTGCATGCCCGGTGGATCGTCGGCAGGGTCCAACTGCGGCAGGCGGGTAAGCGCAAACTCGGTGACGACGAAGAAGGCGTTCATTCCCGTGAGGAAAATCCCGCCGACCAGCCGCAACGCAATCTCAAATGCCCCCATCAATCAGCCTCTCTTCCTATCGCGAAGAGCGCGCATGAGTCCCGCAGTTCCGCCTGCAGCACCGGGCTGATGGGCTACAGCAGAGCGCCGGCCAGGATGTCGACCACGGGGACGACGAGGCTTACCAAGAGCACAGCGAGGACGACAACCAACCCGTTCGGAAGTTCAACGCGCGATCCGTTCGCGAAGGTGACTTTCATGAAGTCTGTAGGATTGAGGCTCAAGAGTCGCGTTCTCGTACAGAACACTCATCCCGCCACGGTTTTGTTACACCGTCGTACCTGCGCCTATGACGCCCCTTCTTCGGCCTCTTCGGTCGCCTCTTCGGCATTCGGTCGATTGGGGCACTCGTCGCGGACGCAGTGCCCGTACATGTTCAGCGAGTGGTGCTTGATCTCGAACTCGTAAATTTCCGCGACCATCTCCTGCACGCTCTGCAGCCGCGGATCGCAGAACTCGAACAACTCATTGCAGTCCATGCAGATGAGATGGTCGTGCTGCCAGTAGCTGTAGGCGCGCTCGTACTTGGCCTGGTTTTTCCCAAACTGGTGACGCACCACGAGTTCGCACTCCATGAGGAGCTCCAGGGTGTTGTACACCGTCGCACGGCTGACGCGCGTGCCGTCCTGCTTGAGGCGGACGTACAGCTCATCAGCATCCACGTGGTCGTCGGTGCTGTAGATCTCTTCCAGAACGGCAAAGCGCTCTGGCGTCTGGCGTTTGTTGCGCTTTTTGAGGAACGCCCGAAAGATGGTGCGCACCTCTTCAAGTTTCTGCTCGGGCAGCTTCGACATCAGAACCAGAAGATCGGGAGAAGAGCGGCAGAACGCGCCGAAGAGCACTTGGGAGCAATGCCGGATTGGCACCGTTGCCTAAGTGTCCGATGAACCGTCGCTCGAAAACGGGGTTCCACGGTGCCGGTCGAGCAACTGGGTGATATCCGTCCAGATTTGGGCGTGCAGCGCCTCGATGGGCTGGCTTCCGTCGAGGCGGACGAACCGGTCGGGCTCGGCCTCGGCGAGAGCGATGTATGCGCGGTGGACGCGCTCGTAAAACCCGTTGGGGGCTGCCTCCATGCGGTCGTCGGGTAGGCCGCTGGCGCTTCGTCGCTGCTGTGCTTCGGCCGGGTCGAGCTCCACGAGGTAGGTGCGGTCGGGAACGAGGCCGCCGGTCACGCGGTGATGCAGCCTCTGCAGCCACTCCGGATCGGCCACGCCGCGTCCGGCTCCCTGGTACGCGGTGGTGGAGTCGTAGAAACGATCGCAGAGCACGATGCGGCCGGCGTCTAGCGCAGGACGGACACGCTCGGCCACGAGCTGCGCCCGGGCGGCCGAGAAGAGGAGCAGCTCGGCCATAGGATCGACGTCAGATTCCCGCCGCAGGAGGATCCGGCGCACGTCTTCCGACAGGGCGGTTCCACCCGGCTCCCGGACGAGTAGGGTGTCGGCCCCCTCACGCTGAAGCCGCTCGTCGAGCCGACGGGCCTGCGTGCTCTTGCCACTGCCGTCGATGCCTTCAAAGGTCACAAGCAGCATAGAACAGGCGGGAGATGATCGGCAGCGGGCGTAACGGAGGGCATCGGTCGCACACAACGACGAGGCGGGGGCACAATGTCATCCGATTCGAGTGTACATGTCACATTTGGAGAAAATCCACTTCCTGGTTCCGGAGAACTTCTTGCATGTGGTTTTCCCATGACCTTACTATTGTAGCAAACGATTTGGCTCCGACCGTCGTTCGCATGTGGGCGACGAGCAATCGGTGCGCGTTCCCTGACGAACCACGTACTGGCGTGACATGAGCACGTTTGACTTCGGCTTTGATGATTTCGAGGACTCGGCGTCGGAGGGCCGTCTCAAGGATCTCGTCGAAACCTTCGAGGAGGACACGTCCTCCTACTTCGACTCCAACGACCTTGAGGAAATTGCCACGTACTATTTCGAGCAAGGCCAGCTTGACGACGCCCTGTCGGCCATCGACCATCTCCTTGAGCTTCACCCTTACACCTCCGATGCCTGGATGCGCCGCGGCATCGTTCTGAACAACATGGGGCGCCACCGCGACGCGATGGAAGCGTACGAGAAGGCGCTCGATCTGAATCCCGTCGATACCGAGACCTTGATCAACCTTGGGATCACACTCGACGGGCTGGGGCGCACCGAAGAGGCGCTCGATGCGTACGACGAGGCATTGTCCATCAATCCCCTGCACGTCGAGGCGCTGTTCAACCTGGGTATTACCCTGGAGCGCAATGACCGGCTGGAAGAAGCGGCCAAGGCCTTCGAGAAATGCGCGGAGATCCGCCCCGAGCACCCCGAGGTCTGGTACGAGCTGGGCTACTGCCACGACCGTCTCGGCAACAACGCGCGGAGCGTAGAGTGCTACGACCGCCACATCGACGACATCGACCCGTACTCGCAGGATGCGTGGTACAACCGCGGAATCGTCCTCAACCGGATGGGCCGGTACGAGGAAGCGGTCGACAGCTACGAGATGGC
Source organism: uncultured Rhodothermales bacterium (assembly GCA_964345695.1). GTDB lineage: Bacteria > Bacteroidota > Rhodothermia > Rhodothermales > Salinibacteraceae > CAYFSC01. The sequence continues at coordinate 6,302 of CAYFSC010000028.1, forward strand.
CATTGCCATCCAGGAAGACTTTGCTTCGGCCCATTACAACTGCGGCAACGCGCTGGCCAATCACGGCGCGCTGGAAGACGCCATCGACAGCTACAAGCAGGTGCTGGAGCTGGAAGGCCCCGACGCTGCCACCTTTTACAACATTGCGCTTGCCTACGAAGAGCTCAGCGACATCGACACGGCGTGCGAGTACTACGAGCGTGCGCTCAACGAGAAATCTACCTATTCCGAAGCCTGGTATGGTCTCGGGTGCTGCTACGACCAGTTGCAGAACTACACGCAGGCGCTGGAGTGCTTCGACTATGCGCTGAGCCTGCTGCCAGAGGCGCCGAAGTTCTGGAAGGCCAAGGCCGACTGCGCATTCAAGGCCGGCCATCTTCCGGAAGCACTCGACGCGTACCAGAAAACGGTAGAGATTGACGAGCAAAACGAGAACGCCTGGATCGGTTACGCCGAGACGCTGCTCGAAACGCGGCAGCCCAAAAAGGCCTTGCGCGCGTACCGTCAGGCCCTCGACTTGGCTCCGAACAACGCGTACACGTACCTCCGCCAAGCCAAGGCGCTGCTGGCTCTGAACCGCGCGGAGGAGAGCATCGAGTCCCTGAAGACTGCCTTTCGGCTCGATCCCGACACAAAGGACGAGTTCCGCCACGTCTACCCCGAGTTGTACCGCAACGATCAAGTGCGGCGCCTTCTCGGCATCGATGCGTCGTCCTGACTCGCCGTCGGCTCGGCGCCAACCCGGGGATCGGTGGGTCGCATCGATCCCTGGCCTTTGTTGGCTATCTCTTCCACCGCCTCATGAGGTCTCCGCTTTCGCTTCTTCGCAACGCCGCCTACGGCCTTCTGATGGGCGGGGCCGACATCATCCCCGGCGTGAGTGGCGGAACGATGGCGCTGATCGTAGGCATCTACGAAGCGCTCGTCAGCGCCATCAGCTCGCTGGTGTCTGTGGGTCTGGCCGCGATCCGGTTTGACGGCACCGCCGTACGCGCGCACTGGCAGGAGGTGCCCTGGAGCCTGCTCCTGCCGCTCGGTGCGGGGATCGTCGGCGCGGTCGTCGTCGGTGCGCGCGTCATTCCAGCGCTCATGCAGTCGCATCCGCACCAGATGAACGGGCTCTTCCTCGGCCTCGTCGGTGCTTCGTTGATCGTTCCTGCCCTGCGAATGGAGCGCGCGACCTCCGTTCACGGCGTGCTGGCAGCCGGATGCGCCATCGGTGCCTTCTACCTTACCGGACTGCCGCTGCTGGATACCGCTGCCCCAGGCCTGCCGCGCGTCTTTGCCTCGGCCGCAGTGTCCATCTGTGCGATGATCCTGCCTGGCATCAGCGGCGCGTTTCTCCTCAAGGCCCTCGGCATCTACGAACCGACGCTCACGGCACTCAACGGACTCGTGGCGCTGAACCTGTCGCACGCGCCGTACGTCCTGACGTTTTGCCTCGGCGCTGCCTCCGGCCTGGGTGCCTTTGCCAAGCTTCTCGACTGGCTGCTCACCCACCGGCACGACGCGACGATGGCCGCTCTGCTCGGACTCATCGCCGGCGCCCTGCGCGCCCTCTGGCCCTACGTCGACGCGGGACGGATCCTCCGCCTTCCTGAACCTGGCGAGCCCGTCCTCTCCGTCGCCCTTCTCTCCCTCGCCGGCTTCGGAGCGGTGCTCGCTCTCATCGTGGGAAGCCGACGCTCGATGCGCGCCAAGGAGCGGACCGCGTAGCCTGGCGTCCATGAACGGGCTTACGGTCGCAGTGCGTGTTCGGCGCGATGCTTCCGCCGAGCGCCTCATCCGGCAATTGTCGGCGCGGGCACCTATGTTTCCGACGTTGGATGATCTTTCAAGCTTCCGCCCTCGTGCTGATGCGTGTTCCCCTCGCGTTGCTCGCCGCCGGCCTGATGCTTTCCGGATGTGCCTCGCTGGTTTCCCCCCTGCCGGAAACACCAACGGTCGACTCGCTCCGCGCTGAAAATGCCACGCTGCGGGATCGGAACCGGTACCTGCGCGACTCCCTCGCGTTCTACGATGACATTGCCACCGGGCGCTACTATCGAGACCTGCGCGCCCTCAAAGACCAGCTCAACCGGGTGGAGTACGAACTTCAGATGCGCCGCGATGGCGGCCAGACGGTATCGGTGTACCAGGCCGATCGGCTCTTCGAACCTGCAAGCGCGCGCCTCACCGACCGCGGCGCGGCCCGGCTCCGGAAGGTGGCGACGCAGCTCAAGACGACGTACCCGACACGTGGCATCCGCGTAGAGGGCCACACCGACAATGTCCCCGTGGGCCCCGACCTGGCGGCCTCCTACCCGACCAACTGGGAACTGTCGGGCGCACGGGCGACCACGGTCGTGCGGACCCTGGCCGAGATGAGCGGACTGTCGCCCGATCAGTTCGCCGCCGTGGCGTTCGGAGCAACCCGCCCGGTTGCTAGCAATGAAACCGATCGCGGACGCCGCCGCAACCGCCGCGTTCGCATTGCCGTGCTCCCGGTGCCGCGCGCCTTTTCACGTCCGTTCGAGACCTCGTGGTGAGGCTCCGCACCGCGCGCCCTGTCGCTGATGGATCATCCGCTATCGGTGGATGCGCTCGTAGCGCCCATAGAACAGGACGTAGCTTTGCGCTCCCTGTCCGTCGGGATACACACCAAAGCCGTCGATGCGGTACTCGGGGCCGTCCGGCGTGTCGACGACGCGCTCACGGTAGCTTTCGACCACGCCCTCTGCAGTGCGCCGATGCCACACGATGGCGTTGCCCCGCACGCGTCCGCGGTGCACGGTGGTCGATCCGTCGGGATGCGTCACCTCGCAGACCAGGCGTCCGTCAGCAACGTAATTCCGGGCGCGCGACGTGTCCACGCGGCCGGACGCCGGATAGCGATCGACGAGCATGCCCTTCTGCACCGGACCGTCCCACCGGTAGCGGTGCATGGCCACGAGCGAATCCACCCGTTCGCCGTCGGGCGTCGTGACGACGAACGATCCGCGCCACGCTCCTTCGAACGGCTCCAGGGCCTGCCGCAGGGACTGCGCTCCCGCCGACGGAGCCCCCGCGCCGACGGTGAGCACGAGCGCAAGGGCAACGGTGCGAAGGATGGATCTCACGAGCATGGGCGGACTATCATTGCTGTTGAAACGATACTCTTGTGCCGGACCTCGGCGTTCAGCTCTGGCGTTCATCCCTCCACTCTCCAAACCGCATGAAACGAGCTCTTCGAATCGCCGGCTGGATTCTTCTCAGCCTCCTCGTTTTCGTCGCTGCCGTTTTCTTCTGGGCCAGCAGCGGCCACCTCCCGACCTCCGAACTGGCGCAGACGAAGGCCTACGAGGCCGCAGCCCCCGGACCGGCCGACCGCGACACGTTCACGGTCATGACGTACAACATCGGATACCTGTCGGGGATGACGAACAACGAGCCGGTCGAGCGCGATCCATCACTGTTCCGTGGCAACATGGATCAGGCCGCAGCGCTTATCCGTCGCGTTGACCCGGACTTTGTGGGATTCCAGGAGATCGACTTCGGGGCCCGCCGGTCGCAAGACGTTCACCAGCTTGACACGCTGGCTGCCCGGCTCGGCTATCCTGCCGCGGCGCAGGCGGTCAACTGGGACAAGCGCTATCTGCCGTTCCCGTACTGGCCGCCGTCGGTTCATTTCGGGCGCGTGCTGTCCGGGCAGGCTCTGCTCAGCCGGTATCCCATCCGGTCGCATCAGCGGCTGGAACTCGAGCGCCCGCCGCGGCCGTTCTGGTCGGACGCCTTTTATCTCGACCGGCTTGCCCAGGTCTCGATCGTCGACATCGGAGGGTGGCCGCTCGTCATCATCAACGTGCACCTGGAGGCGTTCGACGAGGAGACCCGCGAGGTGCAGGCCCAACAGATCCGCAGGCTGTACAACCACTACGAAGCGAAGCAGGTGCCCATTCTGCTCATTGGCGACTTCAACAGCATGCGCCCAGGCGACCGGTCGATGGTACCACCCGGACAGCGTCCGGCCCTGACGAGCGACGAGACTATGAATATCATCATGGACGAGCTGAACCTGGATGCCGCCGTGCCAGAGAGCGCCGTTCTGACGAACGCAGTCCGCGGCACCTACCCGGCCGACGATCCACGGTACAAGATCGACCACATCTTTTACCGGCGCGACCGGATCAGAAAGACAAGCGCCAAGATCTGGTGCGGGGCGCCCAGTCCACCGTCTGATCACTGCGCGGTGTCGCTGTCGTTTCGGCTGCCGCGCCCGTCGGATCCGTCGACGACCTTCCCCTTCCCCGACGATGCATTCGAGACGGTGCCCCGCCCGCTGGCGTCGGACATCGAATGATCCCGGCGGCCGGACCTCGGCCCGGAACGGCGATCAGGCCGGCTGTACCGGCTCCGGCTCGGTCGACCAGTTTGTGGCCTCGGCAATGCGCTCGCACTGGTGGCACCGGATGTCTCGGTTGCGTGCCTTGAAGCAGGGGCGCGAGCTCCACGGCTCGATGGTCGGCTGGCTCGGAAGACGGAGTTGCGCCGCCGCCACGTCCGCCAGCGTCTCGATGAACTTTGGATGGCTGTTGATGCCAGCCATCACCTCGTAATGCTCTGGCGGCTCGATGCCCTCTTCCTCCAGGTCCTCCGGGATTTCGATGCCCAACTCGAAGCTGGTTTCGATGTGGTCGGTTACGAAGGCGACTGGAACGACAAGCAGCGCCTCGGTGCCCTCTTCCGCCAGGTCCTCCACGCGCTCGTCGGTGGCAGGCGTGAGCCACTCGGCCGGGCCGACCTTGCTCTGAAACGCCGTCTCGAACGACAGGTCGTGCCCGCGATGCTCCATCACGTGCTTGACCGTCGAGTGCACAAGGCAGCAGTACGGATCGCGCCGCTTTTTCATCTCCTTCAGCGGCGTGCCGTGCGCGCTGAACAGGAGATGAACGTCGTCGCGCACGTGCTCCGGGAAGCGCTCCAGCGTCTCGTCGATGCGATCGGAAAGCGCCTCGATGTACTTCGGATAGGCCGCATACTCGAACACGTACGTCGTGGGCCACGCCGGAATTTCGCCGGCGTGCTCCAACTCCTTCCAGTACACCATCGAGGCGCCGCTCGTCGTCTTGGAGTACTGTGGGTACAGCGGAAGCAGCACGACCTTGTCGACACCGTCGGCCTCCATCTGTGCGGCCGCATCCTCGCTGAACGGCTTCCAATACCGCATGGCAATGTAGGTCTTGAAGTCCACGCCGTTCGGCGCACCAAAGCGCTCGTTAAGGTCGGCTTCCAAGTTCTCGGACTGCTCGCGTGTGAGCGGGTTGATGGGCGACCCGCCGTCTTCGTCAATCTCCTTATAGTCCTCGGCGACAGTCTTGGCTCGGCGGTTCGCGATCAGCTTGCACAGCCAGTGGCGAAGGGCCCCCCCCAGGGGGATGTCAATGATGGCCGGATCCATGAACAGATTGTAGAGGAACGGCTCTACGTTTTCCTCCCGATCAGGGCCACCCAGATTGAGAAGGACGACGCCCACCGTGTCGCCGCGCTCCACTCCCAATTTGGACGTGGGATAGAAGCGACCGTTGACGATGCGCGGATCCTCGGAGTAGTTCTCTTTTTCGTAGCGGCGAAGAAACTCGCGTGCGGTCATTGCAGAGGGGTTCGTGCGGCAGAATACAGAATAACAGTCTATGCGGAATGGCTGTAACGGTCAACCCACCGGATGGCTCAGTCCGTACCGATTTGTTGCAATGGCGTTGCGGTTGACGTCAGCCCTCTGGGGTGGCGCCGCAGGTGCCGCGAAATAGACGCCAGACCCGCTCCGTGTGAGCATTATTTACACACGACCCAGCCGACGCGTCCTCAGGCTGCTCAGTTTTCGCCCTCACGAACGCGAGGGTCCTTTCGACCCATACCTCCGGCCAATCGTCGATCGGGCGTTCTGCGCAAATTTGAAGGGTCGTTTTCGGGACGGAGGGCCCGCGATATTCTTTCTAACACCCGCTGGATTTCTGTTTCGGGGCGTGCGCTGTCGCCTGCGTCATGCAGAAGGTAGATCCGCAGGTTCGGCCGTCCGGGGTTCAGATGCCGGCGTGGAGGTGTCTTCGTCGGTGTGCAGAGTGGCGCCACGGTCCTCCAGCCACTGCAGCAGGGCCGGCAGAAACACGACGGCCGCCAGCAGCGTCGCCCCGATGCCAGCAACGGCCAAGATGCCGATGGAGCGCAGTCCCGGATGAAAGCTGAGGAGCAGGCCGCCGAAGCCCATCATGGTTGTCAGCGAGCCCATGGTGACATGTTCGCCGGTCGAGCGGAGCACGCGCCAGATGGATCCGACGCCTTCCTCCCGATACCGGTGCGCGAGGTGCACCCCAGCGTCGTTCCCAATGCCCACGACGGCCGGCAGGACGATCATATTGTAGAAGTTCAGCATCAGACCGAACACCTCCATCGCGAGCAGCATCCACAGCACGCCGATGACCAGCGGCACCAGTGCAAGCGCCGCCCAGCGCACCGAGCGGAAGTTCAAAAACATAAGCAGCGCGACGATGACGAACGTGGCTGCCACCATCCATGGTGCTTCGTTCCGCATGATGATCAGCATTTCGGCGGCCACGATCGACGTCGAGCCGGCATGGTACGTCTTTCCAGAATCGGTTGTGACGGTGCCAACCGCACGCTTAAACGCGATGGAGTTGCGTCCGTCGCCCAGCGAGCGGGACGGATAGATCATCACGAAGTTGCCGATCTGGCCACTTTTCGTGGTGAACTTCTCCCGCAGGAAGTCGGGCACCTGATCGAGAGTAATCGGCACGCTGGTTTGCGCGGCACGAAGCAGCCGTCCGATTTCCTCCGACCGCGGCTCGCCGTTGTCCATCAGGTACTTGCTCTCCGTAATGGTCTCGCGGATCTCCGTGATGCGCTCGAGCTTGGACTGCTTGGACGAGTCGGCCAGCGGGAAGCGCTCCTGCAGGCTCTCGACGGCCAGCACCACGTTGGTCGTGTCCTCTCTCATTTCTTCCTTCACCGCCTCGACGATCTCCGGCACCTCCTCCGGCGAGTCGGCAACGACATACGCCGGATTGCGCCGCTCCCCGCCGCTCTCGCCGTACCGCTCGACGATGCGATCCCTCTTGTCGTACTCTTCGTAGTCGGGCGCCAGCTCGCCGAAGTCGTACTGGAAACCGACCCGGGGTGACAAAATCAGCGCCGCGATGACGGCGACCACGCTGCCGATGACGATCGGACGCGCGGCCGGATATCGGCGCCCCATGTGCCGTCCGTTCGTAGGCACCGGCACGCCGGCTGCCGCGCGCAGATCGAGCCAAGCAAGGCGCTCGAAGACAGCAAGCAGCGCGGGCATCACTACCGTCATGGCCACGAGGGCAAACAGGATGCCGGTGCCAGCGATCGCACCGAACTCGCTGAACCCTTTGAAGTCCGCCACCGTGAGCACGTAGAGCGCCGACGCCGTTGTAAAGGCCCCCACGGCGATGGCCTGGCCCGTGCTCACGAAGGTCACCTCGGCCGCTTCGGTGATGGTCTGTCCCTCGGCACGCTCCTCGGCGTACCGCCCGTAGAAGTGAATGCCGAAGTCAATTCCAAGCCCAAAGAGGACGAGTCCCAGCGTGGACGTCATCAGGTTCAGTTCCTCAAACACCAGATACGCGAACCCGCCAGTCCACAGCAAACTCATCACGAGCGGCACGCCAATGATGAGTGCCATAATCGGGGCTCGTTTCAACTCTTGGGGCAGACAGCGCCAGTTCAAGGTGGCACCGCACCGCGCCCGGAACGACTTGTACAGGAAGTACAGCACCACGAAGAGAAGCACGGCCCCGGCTCCGGAACCGAATGAGTTCAGGACGTCCTTTTGGATTGACTGGATCTCGACGAGCTGCCGGTACAAACGCCCGGCAAGGACGACTTCCATCTCGGGGTGGTACGACTCCGGGTTGAGCGCATCGACCTGCCCCTGCAGGTTCGCGTACAGGTTGTCGATGAAGCCGATGTTGGTGTTCGTGGACGACGGGTAAAAGCGCACCACCATCGTCGTGCTGTCGTCCGAGATCGGATACCGTTTGCCCACGAGCCGGTCGTACACCTGCTCCAGCTCTTGCCCGACCGAGTCCGTCTCAGATTCTTCGTCGTCGAGACCCACATAGAACGGATTGGCCTTCAGCTTGGCCTCCTCAATCTGATCCTGCAGGAAGGTGTCGACCGTGGCGAGCTCCTCGTCGCTGGCGAAGTACAGCGCGTTGTTCTGCAGAAACTGGATCTCGCGCTTGTACTCGACACGCGTGAAGTAGGACGCGTTGCCGTTTTTCGGCTTCAGGTTCATCGCCTTCGGAATAAGATCCTCGGCGAACTGCTTGTTGGCTTCGAACGAAGGACTCACAATGCCGACGGCCACGTCGCTCTCGCCCCCAACGGTGCGGCGCAGCTTTTCCAACGCCTGCACGCTGGGCCGATCCTCCGGAATGAGCTTCGAGAAGTCTGTGTCGATGGAGAGGCCCGAGGAAAAGTAGAACCCAACGCCCGAGATGAGCACGGCAATCGCCAGCACCCAGCCGGCCTGCCGGATCACTGCTCGAATGAAGGGGCGTAATGCGTTAAACAGACGTTCCATGACGCGGAGCGTGTCGCAGTGCAAAGAGAGGGCAGCGTCCAACCGTCAGCCATCGGAGACGGAAGGAAGACCTGGAGCGCACCTCAGCGCCGGTACGGGGGCAGGAGGCGGATATCGTCGAAGTCGACCTTGGCATAGTCGTGGGTCGTGTCGGAGTCGCTCCACAGCGTGATCGAAACCGGCTCGTTCGGAGGGGTTCCACCGAACACCTGGCGGTAATCATCAGCCACGTTGCGCTGCACGGTCTTCCACGTCCCTACGCCCGGCTCGGTGCCCGAGTCGACGACGATCACCTTGAGCGGCCCGAAGCTGACGACGGTGCCCACGGACAGCGTGGAGCTGTAGGTATATTTGATGCTTTTGGGGCGTCCCAGCCAGTCGGATCCGAAGGTCACGTACAGGGCAGCCCCTGAGTCGTTCTTCCCGCGCTCGCTGGCGCCCTCAGGCAGGTGCAGCGCACGCCACTGCCATTGCAGGCGCGGATGCTTCTGCAGGTTCCACGTGAAGTCCTCCCCATTGACTCGCGAGTAGCGGACGGCCTCGTCTTCGATGACAAACCGGACAAACTGGTTGCCGTCCTCCTCCATCACCTTGATCGTTTCGCCCGGCTCTTCTGCTTCTTTGTAGCTTTTGATCTCCTTGTTGCGCTCCACGAAGACCCACTCTTCGGGAAAAGTACCTACGGTGTACGACTCAAAATCATCGATGGAGACGGGCGCCGGAGACCCGCCGTCCTGGGCGGCGGCCCGGGGCCCCTGCGACGGCGCAGCCGCGAATGCGAGCAGGGCAATTGCCGTGAGCGCAGCCCGGGGCGAAGAAAACAGCTGAATCATGAGGACCTCCGTCTGTGAAAGAATCATGCGTAGCAAGCGGCGCAACTTACAAGGCCGCCCGGTACTTCACTGAGGTAACGAGGACCGTTCCACGTTCGTACGGTGGGCGCGCCCATCGTGACGACTCCGTCACGCCCGCCCCGCAAATCGTTCTAGTTTTCATCTACGCCGGCTGCAGCCGAGTCGGCGGAGAGGGGCTTCTCGGGAGCCTCCGCGGCGGTTTCGGGGTCCGGCGAGGCGCCGTTCGCGTCGGGCATGGCGGCTCCGTCGCCGAGGCGACGATCCCACGCCGACACGGCCGAGAAGAGAAGTAGGTTGAGCCCCTTGTCCAGTACACTGTGCACACCGAGGACGCCGGCGATGGCTGCTTTGGACACCTGCACGGCGCCCGCCAGCTCGATGCCGAAGGCCAGAAAGACCAGGTCGCGACTCGGAAGGAACGGAATCCGCGTCACCATGATCTGCACGGCGAGGTACGTGAACCACACCTCGAGCTCCACCTCCGGGATGACGACCTCCCATTCCAGGACCTGCAGGGACATCACGGCCAGGAGCCGGACGAAGTGAAGCGCACTGATGCCGATCAGCAGGCGGCCCGACAGCCAGAACACGTTGCGCCGAAACCGCACGCCCGCCGCGATGAGCACGCCGAGGACCAGAGCCGTGCCCGCCACGTAGAGCATGCCGTTGTCCCCCACGATCTCGGGCACTGCCACAATACCGCTGAACAGGAACGCGGCCAGCAGCCCGAAGGCAACGAGCGTGGAGGTCACCGACGACACAATGGCGTTGTCCTTGATCGCATGCATGATCTCGCGCCCCGGACGCTCGAGCCGCTCGCGCGCCCAGAAATACAGGTAGACGTCTCCCGAGTAGCTGAGCACGTCCTTGTTGTAGACGCGCTTCTTGAGCGACGCCGGGAAGATCTTCAGCGGCGACAGCGACCAGATGAGCCCGAAGATAAGGGCCTGGAACGTGGGCAGGATCAAGTACATTCCCGCAAAAATGATGTAGAACCACGGGGTGCGGGGCAGCGATTGCCAGATCTCGACCCAGCCGATCTGCGATAGGCGGTAGACGAGATAGGCCACGACCGCTGCCGTCAGCAGCTGGCGCAGCCACCACAGAATGCGCTGCCCCCGCTGCGAGTCGGCAAACTGCCGCCACCACACGCGAAGGCGCGCAACACGGATACGTAGCTTCTGGCGTATCGTCATGGCCTGCACGGCAATTGGGTCATAGGCCCAGGTGCCCTCAACGGAGCGAGGCGGCGTGGGGAAATATCAGCGACTGCAAAAAGTAGCTCAAAAGAGACGAAAGCACTCGACAATCCGGAATCGACGGTTTCTTTTTGCGTAACATGAAGTTGTACGTGCGACTCAACTGCAGTAAGGAATTGCATCTTTTCATGCCTTCGACGTAGCTCGCCTCTATACGCACGCTGGGTCCTGTTTTTGCTCCCGTCAGATGAATTCGTGGTTTAGCCCATGAACCTCTACAAACGTTCCATTCGGATTATCGGCGGAGTCTTCGTCGTGTACGCCCTGCTGGTGGCCACCCACCTCGGCGAGTTCTGGCCGTTTAGCATCTATCCCATGTTCTCGCAGGCCGGGAATCCGTGGACGCGTGCCGTTGTCCGGGAGATGCCGGACGATGTGGAGCGCCTCGAGTCGTGGGAGGCCGTTCCGTTTCAGGACTTACCGGGGGCGGCCTATCCCCTCGTGCCGCGTGGCATCAATACCAACGACGTGGCCAACTACGTCTCGAAGACGGAAACCTGGACGCCCGGGCGGCAGCGCGGTCTGCGAAGCCTGTTCACGAAGTCGCAAGATCTCGACCAGCCGCTGCTCGTGATGCGCGTCCGCGGTGCGCTCAACAGCGATTCGGTGTCGGTGCGAGCCACGCCCGTCATGCTTGTCACCCAAGACACGCTCGACCTCCATCCGGATCTCGTGCCCTCCACGGTGGCCTCCTCCAGCGGTTCGTGATTCGGGAACCGGACCGCCTGGACCGCCTCTCGCCCCTCCTCACCGACGCTTTTCCCCTCCATGCAGCGCATCGCCGATACGCTCTCCCGCGAACTCTTCGCCTTCGACCGCCCGGAAACGCGCGGACACCGCTGGCACGTCCACGTCGTTGAGCTTTTCCTCGTCGTCTTCGCCGCCTGGTTCTGCTGGGACTGGGGCTTCTACATCCAGCGCAACATTACCGAGGTGCTCCTTCCGCTGGGCATCGCGCAGTACATCGACGTGTCGTTCCTGTTCGACCACTCCCTGGCGGTGGTCAACGCCGCGCTCGTGACGGTCTTCGGCGCTCTGGGGTTCTTCCGCGTGTGGCGGCCCGCCTACGCCGTCGTCTTCGCCCTCTTCCACCTGCAGTACACCGCACGCTACTCGCTGGGGGAAATCTCGCACGGCTCCAACCTCGTGGGCATGGGCATCCTTGGGCTCGCCCTCACGGTTCTCTTCTTCTCGCAGGAATCGAATCGGCGCCGCTTCACGATGGGCTTTCTGTACTTCTTCATCGGGCTCGGCTACACGTCGGCCGCCGTCTGTAAGCTGGTGGCGACCGGCATCACGTGGCCACACGGACAGCACATGCTCCTCTGGATTGCGGAGCGGAAGGTCGACGTCCTTTCCAAGTTCGGCGCGTTCGACCCGAATCTGCTCCAAGAGATGATCCTCGCCAACTACCACTGGGGAACGGTGGTGCTGGCATTCGGCCTCGTGGCCGAAGGGCTGAGCGTTCTGATGTGGTGGCGCCGCTTTCGGTACTACATCGTGATGCTGGTTGTGAGCATGCACTTTGGCATCCTGATCACGATGAATATTTTCTTCGGCGCCTCCACCTACCTGCTCATCCTTCTGGGCCTTCCGTGGCCGGCCATCATCAATGCGTCGTACCGATGGGTGGAGGCCGGTTCGCCGTCGCCCTCCGGAGAGCTCCGCCGCGCAACGTAACGCGGGGAGCGGACGGCCGCAGTCGGCAATGGGGGCGGAACATCCCGCCGAACGTGGCTTAGCGCATCCATGTCTCGCGTCCCTCCCTTGCGTCTCTGCCTCGCGCCGAACCGGCTCCCACGGACATGCGGCTCCTTCTCGTCACCCAGGACTTTCCGCCAGATGTCGGAGGGATTCAGACCTACTCGTGGGAGTTGTCTCGGCGGCTGGCCGCACGGGCCGAGGCGCTGCACGTCGTTGCGCCGGCCCGCCCCGGCGCCGCGTCGGTCGACGCATCGGTGCCGTTTCCCGTGCAGCGCGTGCTCGGACGGCCCGATCTCCTTCCGCTCACCGCCCTGGCCACCGCTCCGCCCCTGGCGCGGCGCGCACGGCCCGACGTGGCGTTTCATGCCCAATGGCAGACGGTCGGCGCATCGGTCCTCGCCCGGGCCCTCACAGGCTGGCCGCGGCGCATCGCATGCGCGGCCCATGGACGCGAGCTGCTGTTCAACCCGCTCCCTAAAACACTTCGGCTGGACGCAGCCTACGACCGGCTCCGGCGGAAGATGCTCGGGTGGGTCGATACGTTTGTGCCCGTCAGCCACTACACGGCCGGACTTCTCGAAGACCGTGGCGTTCCTGCGGAGCGCCTCCACGTCGTTCCCAACGGCACCGATCCGGAGCGTTTTCGACCGGTGGATGCCACTCCGCTGCGGCGGCACCTGGACCTCGGCGATCGTCCGCTCCTGCTCACTGTGGGGCGCCTCGTCCCACGCAAGGGCATCGATACGATCCTGCGCGCCCTGCCGTCGATCAGCGAGGCGGCACCGGAGGTGCAGTACCTGATCGCAGGAACCGGGCCCGATCGCGATCGGCTCGAACAGATCGCTCGCACCGTGGGCGTGACCGACCGCGTGCACTTCCTCGGCCAGGTTCCGCACGATGACCTCCCGCACTACTACAGCGCGGCCGATGTGTTTGTGATGCCCTCGCGCGAGGCACCACCCGACGTGGAAGGCTTCGGGCTCGTCTTTTTGGAAGCCAACGCCTGCGGAACGCCGGTCATCGGCGCGCGCTCCGGGGGCATCCCCGACGCGGTGGTGGACGGCGAGACGGGGCTTCTCGTCCCGCCCTCCTCGCCGGAGGCCCTGGCCCAAGCGGCCCTCTCGCTCCTCACCGACGCAGACCGACGCGCCACCCTCGGCAACCACGGACGCCGACGGGCCGCCACGACTCTGAACTGGGACCGCATCGGCGAGCGCATCTACCGCCACCTCGCCGCCACGTCAGGGACGACCGTGCCCGATGCCGAGTAACGAGGCATTGGCAAAATGTCATATGTTTGTCTGCTTTGCACCAGCGTTACGTTCTTCGGTCTAAATTCTTAAAAGAGAGGCCTCGCTCCCTTAGGTTGATATGTTTCGCAATTTCACTCTTTTGCACCTGGCATGGTACAGCGGGCTACTCTCGAAAAAGCCGGATTTGTCCTCTCGTTGGGCCTTCTTGCTTTCTTGTACGGGTACTTGGCCCGCTGGCACGGATGGTTTCCGGACGCCCTGCTGGAGCAGGCCTCGCGCCAGGCAAGTCAGACGCGGATCGCGTCGTATCTCTCGCCGAATTTCGTGAACCCAAAGGTGTACGACCGAAGCGGGGCCCGCGCCGTCGCCCCCGACTCGATGCAGCCGGGCGTCACGCTCGTCACCTCGCTGTGGCAGGTCGACGGCGACTGGCGCATGGGCGTGCGCCTGCTCGACCGGACCGGCACCGCGGTGCACCGGTGGGTGCTGGACGGATCGGAACTCTTCCCGGAGGCGGTTCACTTGCGGCGGCATCGCTACCTGCATGGAAGCTACCTGTACCCGAACGGCGACCTGGTCGTCAACGTCGAATACCAGGGCACGGTGCGCCTCGACGCCTGCGGCGCGGTGAAGTGGACGCTATCGGAGCCGACCCACCACTCGATCCATCGCGCCGACGACGGGTCGTTCTGGATTGCGGGACACAGCACACAGCCGCAGCGGACGAGCGCGGCGTACCCAAACGGCTTTCCCGGACTCGATGAGCCGGTGTGGGTCGACGAGATCCTTCGCGTGAGCGCACGCGGAGGAGAGGTTCTACAGCGGATCAACGTGCTCGACGTGCTGTATGCTAACGATCTTGCGCGGTACGTTGTGAAAGCGCATCAGCCACAGGGCGAGCGCGACGGCCCCACCTCGCGCGACGTGACGCACCTGAACGACGTCGAGCCGTTGAGCGCCGAGATGGCCGACGCGTATCCACTGTTCGAGGCGGGCGACCTTGCGGTCTCGCTGCGGAATGCCCATCTTGTCTTCGTGTTCGACCCCGACACGAACGAGGTGAAGTGGCATGCCTCGGAGCCCTTCATCATGCAGCACGATCCAGACTTTATCGGGGACGGATGGATCGGCGTGTTCGACAACAACCGAGACTTCACGCGGCGCGGCACCATGCTCGGCGGCAGTCGCATCGTGGCCCTCCAACCGCACACCGACTCCACCCGGATGCTCTTTCCCACCCCGCACGCCGACTCCTTCTACACTCATGCCGGTGGCAAGTGGCAACGCCTCGCCAACGGAAACCTGCTTCTTACGGAAGCCCGGCCGGGGCGCGTGGTCGAGGTCACGCGTGCCGGGCGGACCGTGTGGGAGTGGATCCGCGCGTCGCACAACGGATCGGACGTGGCCACCATCCTGGAAGGAACACGCTACCCGCTCACCCGCGAGCAGATAGCCGACTGGCCGTGCGGCTCCGATTCTTCCCAAACCAATTAGCCCTTCTTCACTGAAAGGACCGAGTACCGTGAACGGTATCCGCCGTGTGTTCCTCGCCCTCGTTATTCTTTTTCTTGCCGTCTCGATCACTCCGATCGAGGCTCACGCGTATGGCGGCCCTGGGAGCGTCATCTCAGCCATCGGCACGTTTCTGGCCGTAGTCGCCGCAGTCCTGGCCTCCATTTTCGGCTTCATCTGGTACCCTCTCAAGCGGCTTTATCGCTCGATGAACGACACCTCCCCCGAGGAGAAAAGCGAATGACGATCCTGCTCTCCATCTTGGTAGTCGTGGGCTTCGCCGGAGCGATCCATTTCCTGAACCTGGTCGGGTGCGCCCGGGAGGTCAGCGAGCGCGGGGTGGACTGCCTCCACGTCGTGCGCGACCGCTCTCTGGCCGACGAGGTCAAGGAGACGCGTCTGCAGCGCCATGCCCGGCGCCTGTTTGTCCTGCTCGGCGCACTGGCCGGTGGGAGCACCCTTGCCCTGGGGCTTCCTCTGTCGGGCGTGTGGATTCTGGGACAGATGGATGTGGCGTCCTTCTCCTCGGTCCTGGCATTTCTGCAACGTCCCGACTTTCTCGCCAGCACGGTGATCGTGGGCATGCTGGGCTCGCTGCTTGCTCGAACGCTCCGCTCACCATGAACTTCCGGGACCGCTACAGCTGGGGCGATCGGCTTCTGTACCGCATCGCGTTTCGGGCCGGCTTTACACAGCATGCGCTGGCCGACGTGGAGCGGCTGCTGTACGACGCAGACCTCGATGCGGACCCCGATCCGGTGTTCATCACGGCCTTGCCGCGCGCCGGCACCACCATTTTGCTGCAGCTGCTGCACGACACCGGGCGCTTCGCGAGCCACACGTACGCCGACATGCCCTTCGTGCTGTGCCCGATGCTGTGGAACCGGTTCAGTGCGCCGTTTGCTGTGGACGACGGCGCGAAGAAGCGCGCCCACGACGACGGGCTGGAGGTGTCCGCCAACAGTCCGGAAGCCTTCGAGGAAATGGTGTGGAAACACTTCTGGTCGGCGCCGTACGGGACTGATCGGATTCGTCCCTGGCGCCCCGACGACGCAAATCGCGAGTTCGACGCGTTCTTTCCCACCCACATGCAGAAGGTGATCGCACTCCGGCAGCGCGATGCGTCGGGGCCGCTGCGGTACCTGTCGAAGAACAACCTCAACATCGCGCGCCTCGCCGCTCCGCCCGATCCACTTCGGGATGGCACCTTCGTGATTCCCTTTCGCGATCCGTTGCAGCAGGCCGCGTCCATGCATCGCCAGCACGAGCGATTTCTGAAGATGCACGAGGAGGACGACTTTGTCCGCGAATATATGGAAGCCATCGGGCACCACGAGTTCGGCAAGGGACTGCGGCCGGTCAACTTTGGAAACTGGCTGGACGACGCGCCCTCGCCCGACCGGCTCGCGTTCTGGGTGCAGTACTGGATCGCGGCGTACCGGTTTGTGCTGGAGCACGCGGAGGCGTCGTGCGTCCTCGTGCCCTACGACCGATTGACGCGTGAACCGGAGCGTGTCCTCTCCGGCCTGGCCGGCGCGCTCGACGTGCCCGCCGACGCGCTCTGCGCAAACGCCGACCGCCTTTCCCCGCCCGATCCCCACGCGGTTGACGACGCCCAACTGGACCGGTCCATCCGCACTGCGGCGCAGACCGTGTTGGAGCGGCTTCAGGAGCAGGCCGCGTCGCAGCCGTGTTTCACGTGAAACGCGCTGTGGGGAATGGGGGGTCGGATTGCGCGAGCACACGCCATTTCCTACGCTTCCTACGCGACGTCTCGCCCGCCCCGATCCTCGTCCTTCTGCTCGACATGCGCCCCCGCTCTGTCGCGGCCCCCTGTGCCATTCCGTTCTGCCTCCTGGTTTTTGGAATCGCCCTTCTTGTGGCAGTCCCCGGCCGCGCCCAGTCCCTGCGCCCGCTTCAGATCAAGGCAACGGCATTCGGCACGGCGAGCACGGCAGACAATCTGCCGTTCTGGCTCTCGACCAACGAGTACGGCCTCGTCGACCGAAACGCCGGAAACGCGGGAACGCGCCTGACCGTCGAGCGACCGTTCACGAAGAACCGCGGATTCGACTACGCGCTCGGGGCGGATGTCGTCGCGCGCGCTTCTCGACACAGCACCTTGCACCCGCACCAGTTGTACGGGCAGATGCAGTACGGGTCGTTTCGTCTGACGGCAGGGTGGATGCGTCGGACTTCCGGATTGGTTGACTCGACGCTCTCGATGGGATCGATGATGACGAGCAGGAATGCCCCTCCCATTCCGCGAATCAGCGTGTCGACGCCCCGCTTTGTGGGCGTTCCCGGCACGCACGGCTTCGTTTCGTTCAAGGGCTACCTCGCCCACGGATGGCTCGACGATGACCGCGTGGTGGAAGACTCGTATCTGCACTCGAAGTACCTCTACCTGCGCGTTTTTCCCGATCGCTTTCCCGTTCA
>CAYFSC010000029.1:0-12526 GCA_964345695.1 uncultured Rhodothermales bacterium
TCTGTCACGACGTCCATGCAGATGGCGGCCACGGTGTCAGAACGTCGGTGGGCGGCTGACACCTCTGCAGAAGGCGGGGGGTCCTACGGACGCCTCGGTGGGGCGCAGGCCGGCTGGAATGCGATTTGATACCGTAGGTGAGTGGAAATCAAGGAAGGATCGGGACGACAATCGTCCCGGTCAGAAGCCATTCATGTTCGCAAGAATGTGAACCAGGTGAACGCGAAGAGGTGATCGGCTATGACGAAGATGACGCGTAGAACACCGAATCGGACGCTTCGTGATCTGCAGCGCGAAGTGGACGATATCTTCGACCGCTTCTTTGGACGCAGCGGCGGCGACGGATCCACGTCAGCCGTGTGGGCGCCGAGCACCGATCTGGTCGAGACGGATAACGCCTATCGCATCCATCTCGACGTGCCCGGCATGTCGAAGGAGGATATTACCATCAACCTCCAGAACAACACGCTGACGGTAAGCGGCAAGCGAACGGCCGAACAGACCCACGAGGACGACGAATACGTTCGCGTGGAGCGCACCTTCGGCAACTTCCACCGCACGTTCACGCTGCCGGACGCCGTCGATGCGGAAAACATTGAAGCCACCTACGAGAACGGCGTGCTAAATATCTCCGTGCCCAAGACGGAGCGGAGCGCGCGCCGTCAGATCGAGATCGAATAACAATCTTGGTCTCGGGACTTCATGACTTGCGCCGCGACCGGGTCTGAAGCGGACGCAAGCCGGCCGCCGGAGGGAGCCCCCTCCTTCCGGCGGCTTTTCTATGTCGGGAAGCTCTTCTTCACGGGATCGTAATGGAGGGCTGACATCATGGAGGGAGCCATAATGAAAGGGTGCGAAGCGCCCCCTAAAGCAGAGATCGACCGAACATCGGGGCTGCGGCGGTAGGAGAAAGCGCTTCCGACCCACGGACCCACTCGGTTGCGGGACGTTTCCTCGCGTCAGGGTGTGACGATCCTGGTTCGTAGACGGCGGCGCCCGGAACCCGCTTCGACACGCTCCGTTGCGCCTGACCGATGAAACGATGTATCTAACATAGAGACGCGATGCGGCGGCCCGTCCTGCACGGACGAGGTCCGACCGGTACGTGTCTCGCTCATCCAGAAGGACAGAGGGTGCAGGCCCGATGACGTCCTGGCAACCCCCGTCGCCGTCCCCCGGCGGCTGGAAGGTGCTACATCCTGCCTCGGCAGCCGCCGAGGGAAGATGAGCGGAGGGGATCAGCTCACCGGCTGGTTTTTGAATCCTCTGCCGCGCTTCCGAACGGCGGAGGATTTTTCTATGGTTGAACCCGACCATTGTCTCCGCCGGTCGCGGCGCATACGTCTTCAGGGCGACCGTGCTTCTGGATGAGCCTCGCAGTCTTTTGACCTCATCCAACGACCTCCCATGAGCACGGACTCATCCACGCCCACAAGCAACGGCCACGCTGCCGACGCGTCCGACGTCCGGCCGCCGCTGCGCTACGAAAGCCTGCAGGTGCACGCCGGTCACGAGCCCGACGACGAGACGAACGCGCGGGCCGTCCCGATCTACGCCTCGACCTCGTTCACCTTCGACGATGCCGAGCACGGCGCCGACCTCTTTGCACTCAAGGAGTTCGGCAACATCTACTCGCGCATTATGAATCCCACGAACGACGCTTTCGAGAAGCGGGTGGCCGCGCTCGAAGGCGGGGTGGCCGCACTGGCGACTGCCAGTGGACAGTCGGCACAGCACCTGGCAGTGACAAACCTGGCCGAGGCCGGCGACAACCTCGTCGCATCCAGCCACCTGTATGGTGGCACCTACAACCAGTTCAAGAACACGCTGCCGCGTCTGGGCATCGACGTGACGTTTGCCGACGGTCCCGACGCCGACTCGGTCGCCGCGCTGATCGACGGCGACACGAAGGCCGTTTACGTCGAAACCATCTCGAACCCGCGCTTTAGCGTACCAGACTTCGAGCGGCTGGCCGACGTGGCCCACTCCAACGATATTCCCCTGCTCGTCGACAACACGTTCGGCGCCGCGGGCTACCTGTGCCGCCCCCTGGAGCACGGCGCCGACGTCGTGGTGCAGAGCGCCACGAAATGGATCGGTGGGCACGGCACGACCATCGGCGGTGTCATCGTGGACGGCGGCTCCTTCCCGTGGAATAATGGCAAGTTTCCGCGCTTCGACGAGCCGTCGCCCGCCTACCGCGGCCTCAACTTCTGGGAGACGTTCGGCCCGGACGGCGTTCTGAACGAGAACGTCGCCTACATCATGCGCGCTCGTGTCGAGGGCCTCCGCGATTACGGCCCGTCGCAAAACCCGTTTGGTTCGTTTCTGCTGCTTCAGGGCCTCGAAACGCTCAGTTTGCGCGTGCAGCGGAGCGTCGACAACGCGCTGGCTCTGGCGCAGTGGCTGCAAGAGCACGAGGCTGTCGCGTGGGTCAGCTACCCCGGCCTGGAGGATCACCCCTATCACGAGCGCGCCACTCGGTATCTTCGGAACGGCTACGGGGCGGTGCTCGCCTTCGGTGTGAAGGGCGGAGCCGACGCGGGCCAGGCGTTCGTCGAGAACGTGGAACTGGCCTCGCACCTCGCCAACGTGGGCGATGCCAAGACGCTCGTCATCCACCCGGCCTCCACGACGCACCAGCAGCTTACGGAGGAGGAGCAGGCCTCCAGCGGCGTCACGCCCGATCTCGTGCGCGTCTCCGTCGGCATCGAGCACATCGACGACATCAAGGCCGACATCGACGCGGCGCTGCAGGCCGCCAAGACGTCCGTCCCAGCGTAGACGAAAGGGAGAAAGAGAGCAGGAGAATGGGAGCTCTTCAGGAGCAGAATCGCGACCCCCATTCTTTCTGCTCTCCTCCTCCCCCTTCCCCTTTCCCTCGTTCCCAACGATATGCCAACCGCAACATTCGACCAACACGAACTGGAGTCCGGCGTCGTTCTGCGCGAGGTGCCGGTGCAGTACCAAACGTGGGGCACCCTGAACGACGACGGGACGAACGCCATCGTCGTATGCCATGCGCTCACCGGCCGCACAGACGTAGCCGAATGGTGGGACCCGCTCCTCGGGCCGGGTCGCGCGCTCGACACCGACCGGGCGTTCGTCGTCTGCATGAACATACCCGGGTCGCCCTACGGCAGCATCTCGCCCCTCTCCACCAACCCAGAGACCGGCGCCCCGTACGGCGCCGATTTCCCGTCCATCACGCCGCGCGATACGGTGCGCCTGCACCGGCGTCTGCTGTGGCGTCTGGGCGTAGAGCAGGTGGCTGCCGCCATCGGCGGCTCGATGGGCGGCATGCACGTGCTGGAATGGGCCTTCTACCGCGGGTTCGTGCGTGCCATCGTGCCGATCGCCGTCGGAGGGCGCCACTCGCCGTGGCAGATCGGGTGGAGCGAGGCGCAGCGGCAGGCCATCTACAGCGACCCGCGGTGGCAGAACGGCGACTACGACCCGGACGACCCGCCCACCGGCGGACTCGCCGCGGCCCGCATGATGGCGATGGTCTCGTACCGCTCGCGCGCCTCGTTCGAAGAGCGCTTCGGGCGCCAGCGTCAGCCCGAAAACGGCACCCCGCACCCGGGCGGACCGCCGTTTGCAGTGGAAAGCTATCTGCGCTACCAAGGCGATAAGCTCGTCGACCGCTTCGACGCCAATTGCTACGTGTCGCTCACGCAGCAGATGGACGCGCACGACGTTTCGCGCAACCGGGGTGCCTACGACGCGGTGCTCCGCTCCATCGAGCAACCTGCGCTCGTGATCGGCATCGACTCGGACGTGCTGTATCCGCTCGCCGAACAGGAGGAACTGGTCGACCGGCTGCCCGATGCGACGCTGGAGGTGCTGCACGCTCCGCATGGGCACGACAGCTTCCTGATCGAGCACGCCGCACTGGCGGATCTTCTCACTCCATGGCTGAAGACGCACGCTCCGCTGCCACGGGGCACCCCCTCGGTGCAGACATGATGGACCATGATGGACGAGTCGCGGTCGTCCGGCCCGGCCTCCGGAAGGCCGCGGTGCCGCAGACCTCCGTTCAATGCAAAAAAGCCGACCCGTCGTCGACAGACGGGCCGGCTTTCGGGCTCGGAAATAGAAGGAGTCAAGGGCATGGGCTCACTGCTTCCGGTGCGAGTCGTCTCGTGAGGCGTCGGAAGCCTCCTCCGACGATGCGTTGCGCCCAGCGCTCCGGCCGCGATACCACGTCCGGAACGGACGACGAGGACGTCGGCAGCTCGTGGTGAGCTTCCGCGCTCCTTTTCTGTTCTGACTGTTAAACATATATTGCGTGTTCGATTTCTGTTTTAAAGAGCATATGCGCAGTGCAAAAGATGGCCGGGAGAAGCTCCTTGCCATCCGTTCGCCTGTACGAACACGTGCATGCTCTTCTCCCCGTCTGCGGCGCCTGATCACGTATTCGGACGGCTTTGACCATACGTTCGCACCGCGTTTGCACAACGCACATCGTCTCTTCGTCGATGTGAACAACAGGTCTTGCCGCAAAATATCGAAGCGCTTTCAGCATGCAATTCCTTGAGTCGAGGGTTCCTGGTCCCAGAAGAGGTCAGGTGCAGTGGCGGTGGTGCTCGACCTTGATGCACCGGTTCCGGACGTAGGGCAGGCCGGCCTCGTCGGCGACCCTGGTGGCCTCCGGGCTCGACACGCCAATCTGCGTCCAGATCACGGGTCGTTCGCCCGTCGCCTCCGTGCGTTCGACGGCGCTGCGCACCATGTCGGCCGTGTGCTCCGGACGACGGAAGATGTCCACGATGTCCAGGGGAACGTCGGACGGAATGCTCGGCAGGTCGGGGTAACAGGTCGCCCCCAGAATCTCGTCGTAGTTCGGGTTGACGGGCACCATGCGGTAGCCATGCTCCTGGAGATATTTTGCGATCTGGTGGCTGGTCCGCGTGGGACGAGCGGAGCAGCCCACCACGGCGACGACGGAGGCATCGCTCAGGATCTGCGCGAGGTCGGAGGAGGAAGGATCCGGCATGAGTCGGTTGAAATTGAGTGAAAGGATTGGGGGAGGGAGCGCGCATTGGTACGTTACGCATGCCACGGTGAACGTTCTCCGGACCCGGAGGTATCGTGTTGAGCCCGGCTTTTACCGTGGCACCCGCATTCGCTCCTCGTCCCAACGCCGCGTCGCCCATGCCGTATCCGTTTGACCAGATCGAGCCCAAGTGGCAAGAGCACTGGGAAGACCAGCAGACTTTTCGGACGCCCGACGACATTCCGGACGACGAGGAGAAGTGCTACGTCCTCGACATGTTTCCGTATCCCAGCGGCTCGGGCCTCCATGTGGGGCACCCGGAGGGCTACACGGCGACCGACATCGTGGCGCGCTACAAGCGGATGAACGGCGTCCACGTGCTGCATCCGATGGGCTGGGACGCCTTCGGCCTGCCTGCCGAGCAGTACGCGCTGAAGACGAACACCCATCCGCGCGAAACGACGGAGGAAAACATTGCTCAGTTCAGGCGGCAGCTCAAGCGTCTCGGGTTCTCCTACGACTGGCAGCGCGAGATCAACACCACCGATCCCGATTACTATAAGTGGACGCAGTGGATCTTCCTGCAACTCTACGACAAGGGGCTGGCGTACCAGTCCGAGGAGCCCGTGTGGTGGTGCGAGGAACTGGGCACCGTGCTCGCCAACGAAGAGGTCATTGACGGCAAGAGCGAGCGCGGCGGTTATCCGTGCGAGCGCGTACCGATGCGGCAGTGGGTCTTGAAGATCACCGACTACGCCGACCGCCTGCTCGAAGGGCTGGACGACCTCGACTGGCCGGAGTCCACCAAAGAGATGCAGCGCAACTGGATCGGCCGGTCGGAGGGGGCGGACATCTATTTCGAGCTGGCCGACGTCGACGACCATCTGCAGGTGTACACCACCCGGCCCGACACGCTCTTCGGCGCCACGTACATGGTCGTCGCGCCGGAACACGACCTCGTCGACGCCATCACGACCGACGCGCAGCGCGACGCGGTAAACGCCTACCGCGAGCAGGCCATGAAGAAGAGCGACCTGGAGCGCACCGAACTGCAGAAGGAAAAGACGGGCGTCTTTACGGGCGGCTACGCCATCAATCCAGCCACGAAAGAGGAGATTCCGATCTACGTCGGCGATTACGTCGTGGCCACGTACGGCTCCGGGGCCATCATGGCCGTGCCGGCCCACGACCAGCGCGACTACGAGTTTGCGGAGACGTACGACATCGAGATCCGCGAGGTCGTCGAGGGCGGGGACGTGTCCGAAGAGGCTTACACCGGCGACGGCTCGCATGTGCACTCCGCCAACGCAGAGGTGGACCTCAACGGGCTGGACAACGAGGCGGCCAAGGAGAAAATCACCGCGTGGCTGGAAGAGACGAACAACGGGCGCCGCAAGGTCAACTACAAGCTGCGCGACTGGCTTTTCAGCCGGCAGCGCTACTGGGGCGAGCCCTTCCCTATCATCTTCACCGAGGACGGCCAGGACAAGCCCGTCCCCGAAGAGAACCTGCCCGTCACGCTGCCTGATGTCGACGAGTTTACGCCCAGCGGCACGCCCGAAGGGCCGCTGGCGCAGTACGAGGACTGGGTGAACACGGTCGACCCGGAGACGGGCCAGCCCGCGAAGCGCGAAACGAACACGATGCCGCAGTGGGCGGGTTCGTGCTGGTACTACCTGCGCTTCATCGATCCGGACAACGACGAACAGCTCGTCGATCCGGAGAAGGAGCAGTACTGGATGCCGGTGGATCTGTACGTGGGCGGCAGCGAGCACGCCGTGCTGCACCTGCTGTATGCGCGCTTCTGGCACAAGGTGCTGTACGACGCAGGCGTCGTTTCGACCCAAGAGCCGTTCCAGTCGCTCGTGCACCAGGGCATCATCCTGGGCGAGCGCGAGTACACCGGGTACGTCGATGCCGATCACGACTGGGTCTCGGCCGAGCACGTCGATACTGAATCAAGTTCAGCACGGGCTGTCGACGCGCGGACCGGGGAGGATGTGACCGCGAAGAAGCTGGAGGACGACGAGGTCGAGAAGCAGGGCGACCGGTTCGTCCTGAAAGACGCCTCCCACATCGAGGTCGACGCGAAGGCCCACAAGATGAGCAAGAGCCGCGGCAACGTTGTCAACCCCGACGACGTGGTGGACGAGTACGGCGCCGACGCGCTTCGCCTGTACGAGATGTTCATGGGGCCGCTGGAGCAGGTCAAGCCGTGGAGCACCAGCGATGTGGATGGGGTGTTCCGCTTCCTGAATCGCGTCTGGCGCCTCGTCATCGACGAGGACACCGGCGCGCTGAACGAGGCGTTCACTGACGAGGAGCCGGGCCGCGACCAGCTGCGCATTCTGCACGAAACGATCCAGCGCGTCACCGAAGACATCGAGGACCTCGACTTCAATACTGCCATCGCCGCGATGATGGAGTTCGTAAACGCCGCCAACAAGTGGGACGCGGTGCCGCGCGACACCATGGAGCCGTTCGTGCTGCTTCTGAGCCCGTTCGCCCCGCACATCAGCGAAGAGCTGTGGGCACGGATGGGGCACGACGAGACGCTGGCCTACGAGGAGTGGCCTGAGTGGGACGCCGAGCTCCTGAAGAAGGATGTCATCGAGATGGCCGTGCAGGTGAACGGTACGGTGCGCGCCACCATCGAGGTCGATGCGGAGGCCGGCGAGGAGGAGGTGATGGCCGTCGCCAAAGACGAAGACAACGTGGCGCGCTATCTGGACGACAAGCAGATCCAGCGCGAGATCTTCGTTCCGGGACGCATCGTCAACTTCGTGGTGCAGTGACGTGTGGTTCGACCGGTACGTTCGCCGCTCCGGTTCCGTAAAACCGTAATCCCACGCGGTTAATTTTTAC
Organism: uncultured Rhodothermales bacterium; assembly: GCA_964345695.1. GTDB lineage: Bacteria > Bacteroidota > Rhodothermia > Rhodothermales > Salinibacteraceae > CAYFSC01. The sequence goes on from CAYFSC010000029.1 coordinate 7,865, forward strand.
CCACGGTGAGCGACGGGCCGTTCGTACGGCTGTTGAACGAGTACCAGATCATCATGGCCTTGTCCTGCACGCCGAATGGACAGCCAGCCCGATCATAGGCATTCCATCCCTGCCGGTACACCCGGAGCCCGATCCGGCGCAGATGCGGCGGCAGGTCCTCCGACGCGGAATCGGTAACGGGACCGAATGGAAGAAGAAAATCGTTGCGCATAGGCGGCGTCGGCAGAAAGTCGTGAAGAAGCAGGACGGCCCGAGAGCGGCCGGCTCATGAGCAAATGCAGCCTCGCTGTACCGGCGAACGGCATCTGCGCGCGGCGCCCTCGCCAGAATCCATATTCACGGCTACCAAACAGCCAAAACTGTTCCAACCCTTCAACCCCCATGCCCACAGACGCCCCTCTTGACGTGCTCGCCCTGGCAGCGCACCCCGACGATGTAGAGTTGTGCGCAGGAGGCACCCTGTGCGCACTGGCGCAGCAAGGGTATCGCACCGGCATCGTCGACTTTACGAAAGGACAACTCGGCTCACGCGGCACGCCCGAGGGACGCATGGAGGAAGCGAAGCGGGCATCCGCCATCATGGGGCTCGCCGCGCGGGAGAACCTGGGCATGATGGACGGCAACATCCAGAACACGACCGAGACCCGGCGCCAGGTCATCGAGGTCGTTCGCCGCTACCGGCCGCACATCGTGCTCATCAACAGCGCCGAGTGCCGCCATCCCGACCACTGCGACGCCGCCCGGCTCTCGACGGACGCCCTCTACTACAGCGGCTTGAAAAAAATCGAGACGACCGAGCCGGACGGCACACCGCAGGAGCCCTGGCGCCCCAATCACGTGCTTCACTACATGCAGGCCATCGAGTTTGAGCCGACGCTCGTGGTGGACGTGACCGACGTGTGGGACCAGCGGATCGACGCGCTGCAGGCCTTCGAGTCCCAGTTCTTCAATCCCGAGTACGACGCCGCCGAGGACGAACCGGAAACGTTCGTCTCCAATCCGGAATTCTTCCAGTGGGTAGAGGCGCGCGCCCGAACCTACGGCTACAAGGTCGGCGCCACCTACGGGGAGCCCTTCTTGTACCGCCACGGCCCGTTCGGCGTGACGGATCTGCCGGCGGCACTGTCGAAGGAGCAGCGGTTCAACTGACGGCCCGGCGCCGTCCTGCAGGCGCAACGAGCCCCGTGAATTGTTTAGACAGGCGCCGCGGGAAAGAGAGCCCCCTGCAACAAAGCTTCCTGTTTTCTCTTTCACAACTGAATCTGGAGCGCTACGGATTGACAGCCTCGGCAGTCGGACAATATATTGCGCACCTGATATCGCGCACCGGTCGAGCCCCGTGCTCCTGCCGATTCGACCTGCGAGCATTGACGCACCGATCATTAACCGGCGACTGAGTGATGGCCAAAACAAGTGACTTCCGGAACGGGCTCACCTTCATCTGGAAGGACAGCATCTGGGAGATTGTCGACTTTCTGCACGTCAAACCCGGCAAGGGAGGAGCGTTCGTGCGCACGACCCTGAAAAACGTCAAAGACGGCCGGACGCTGGAAAAGACCTTCCGGGCTGGGGCCAAGGTCGACGACATTCGGGTCGAGCGGCGTCCCCACCAGTTTCTGTATGAAGACGATCTGGGGCTGCACTTCATGAACACACAGACGTACGAGCAATTTTCGCTTCCGCCCGAGCAGGTGAGCGGCAAGGAGTACATCAAGGAAGGGGGAGAGGTCGATATCCTCTTCCGGGCCGATACCGATCAGCCGCTGCGCACCGAGGTTCCGCAGAAGGCCGAGTTGGAGGTGGTGGACACAACGCCCGGCGTGAAGGGCGATACGGCGCAGGGTGGAACCAAGCCGGCCACGCTGGAGTCGGGGGCCACGGTCGACGTCCCGCTCTTCATCAACGAGGGCGACGTCGTCCGCATCAACACGAACACCGACGAATACGAGACGCGCGTGTCCACTGCGTCCGGCCCCACCGTGTAGCGCTGAACGGCCCCGCTCCTCCGTCCGGGAGGCGCGGGGTCTTTTGCTTGTCCGCAGGTCTATCGCATTCATATCCCACCGAACATGAAGCTCTCCAAGATCCAGGAACTGCTGCGCATCGTCAGCGAAAGCGGCGTGGCCGAGATCGAAATCGAGGAAGATGATTTTAAGCTCACCATTCGCCAGAATGCGCCGCAGGTGCTGATGCAGCCGAGCTCGTACCCGATGCAGATGCCACATGCCACGCAGCCCATGCAGCAGGCGGCGCCGGCCCAGGCGCCGGCCGCCGGCCGTCCAGGGGCTGCGCAGCCGCCGGCCGCCTCGCCGCCGGCCGCCTCGGGAGGCGCCCCGTCCGCGTCGGCTGGGGCAGCCACAGCAGAGGCCTCCAACAACGCCACCACCGACGGTACTGCCACCGACGAGGGCGACGAGGCCGCAGCCCCGGAGACGGAGGGCTACGTGGTGAAAGCGCCCATCGTGGGTACGTTCTACGAAGCCCCGTCGCCCGACTCCGACCCCTACGTGCAGGTCGGCGATCGCGTCTCGGAGGGCGACGTGCTGTGCATCATCGAGGCCATGAAGCTGATGAACGAGATCGAAGCCGAAACGTCGGGTACGATCGAAGAGGTCTTGGTGGAAGACGCCGAGCCCGTTGAGTTCGATCAGCCCCTGTTTGTCATCGACGAAGACTAACGCGACGGCCCCCGCCAGCGTCGCCCCGTGCCAAGATCTGTCGTTTTAACGAGAAACCGGAAGCGTGAGTGACATTCAGAAAGTCCTGATTGCCAACCGCGGGGAGGTGGCCCTCCGCGTCATCCGCACGTGCCACGAAATGGGGCTGGACACGGTCGCCGTCTACTCGACGATCGACCAGGATGCCCTCCACGTGCGCTTTGCCAACGAGGCGGTGTGCATCGGCCCGCCATCGTCCAGCGAAAGCTACCTGCGTCCCGATCGCATCATTGCCGCGGCCGAAGTGACGGGGGCCGACGCCATCCATCCCGGCTACGGCTTTCTCTCGGAGAATGCCGAATTCAGCCAGATCTGCGATGACAACGACGTCATCTTCATTGGGCCAAAGGCGGACACGATTCGCCTCATGGGCGAGAAGTCGCTCGCCAAAAAGACGATGGCCGAGGCCGGGGTGCCCACCGTGCCGGGGTCCGACGGCGTCGTCGACGGGATCGACGAAGGCCGAGCGGTAGCTCACGAGGTTGGGTTTCCGGTGATGGTGAAAGCCGCCGCCGGCGGCGGCGGGCGCGGCATGCGCCTCGTGCACGAGCCGGACAAGTTCGATCAGGCCTTCAGCAGTGCGCGGTCCGAGGCCAAAGCCGCGTTTGGAAACCCCAGTATTTACATCGAAAAGGTCGTCGAGCAGCCGCGCCACGTCGAGATTCAACTCGTGGGCGATGGGCAGGGCAACGTGATGCACTTCGGCGAGCGGGAATGCTCCATCCAGCGCCGCCACCAGAAGCTGCTGGAAGAGGCGCCCTCTCCCATCGTCGACGAAGACCTGCGCGAGGAGATGGGGCAGACCGCCATCCGCGGGGCCGAGGCCGTCAACTATGCCGGCGCCGGCACCATCGAGTTCTTGGTGGACGCGGAGGGCAACTTCTATTTCATGGAGATGAACACGCGGATCCAGGTGGAGCACCCTGTAACCGAAGAGATCACCGACGTGGATCTCGTGGAGTATCAGATCCGCGTCGCGATGGGCGAGACCATCGAGACGCGGACGGTCCCGCTCAACGGCCATTCTATCGAGTGCCGCATCAACGCCGAGGATCCGTTCAAGAACTTCAGCCCGAGTCCGGGTACGATTACGGCCTTCCACCAGCCGGGCGGCCATGGCGTGCGCGTCGACACCCACGCGTATACGGGCTACCGCATTCCGCCCACCTACGACTCGATGATTGCGAAACTCATCGTGCGGGGCAAGACGCGCGACCAGGCCATCAACAAGATGCGGCGCGCCCTCGACGAGTTCGTGATCGAAGGCATCCAGACGACGATTCCGTTCCACCAGCAGCTGATGCGCGACGAGCGATTCCGGGCGGGCGACTTCACCACCCAGTTCCTCGACGACTTTACCTTACACCCCGACCGCCAGCCGGCGTGATGCCGCATTCCGCTGGCGCCGCATGATGCCGTATGACAAAACGGGCGCTCGAGCGGGCTCCGACGCTCCTTGCGTCGCCCTGAATCCGGGCTCTTTCTCTGAATCCTCCTCACGTACCAACCCTCGTACGCATGGACTTTCCCGACGAACTGTACTACACCGAGAATCACGAATGGATGCGGGTCGAAAACGGCACCGCCACCGTGGGCGTGACCGACTTCGCGCAGAGCGAGTTGGGCGACGTCGTGTTCGTGGAGATCGAGCCGGAAGGCACTGAACTGTCCGCCGGCGATGTCTTCGGCACCGTCGAAGCGGTCAAGACCGTATCGGAGCTGTACATGCCCGCCAGCGGCACCATCACCGCGTTCAACGACGAACTCGAAGGCGCCCCGGAGTTGGTGAACGAAGACCCGTACGGCGACGGGTGGATGATCAAGGTGGACCTCGCGAACCCGGACGAACTGGACGACTTGAAGGACGCGGAGGCGTACGAGCAGATGGTTTGACCGTCGTCGAGGGTCGAACGCCGAAGGGCCAGTTGGGTAGCGCCCGGCACGC
>CAYFSC010000029.1:12626-14286 GCA_964345695.1 uncultured Rhodothermales bacterium
GTAGCGCCCGGCACGCCGACGTGAGAGGCTTAATCACTCGCACTTTGTAACTTGACATACTGCCGATGCACGAGCGGATCGTCATCCTGGACTTCGGATCGCAGTACACGCAGCTCATCGCGCGGCGGGTGCGCGAGGCCGGCGTGTACTCCGAGATTCATCCCTGCACGGTCGATCCCGAAGAGATTGCCGCGATGAAGCCCAAGGGGCTCATCCTGTCCGGCGGTCCATGCTCGGTGTACGACGAGGAGGCGCCTCAGCTCGACCCATCCTACCTCGACCTGCGTCGTCCCGATGGCTCCGTCGTGCCCGTGCTCGGCATCTGTTACGGCCTGCAGGCGATGGCTCATCTGCTGGGGGGCACGGTGGCCCGTGCCGACCGCCGGGAGTTCGGCCGGGCCCACATCAACATTCCGCAGGACGACGGCGCGGCGTCGCCGCTGTTTCACGACGTGCCCAGCGGGTCGACCGTCTGGATGAGCCACGGCGACCACCTGACCGAGCTGCCCGACAGCTACGAGGTCATCGCCCGCACGGACAATGCACCGGTGGCGGCGGTCCACAACGAGTCGGCTCCGCACTATGGCGTGCAGTTCCATCCCGAGGTGGTGCACACCGAGTTCGGGCGGCAGATCCTGGAAAACTTTGCGTATGAGATTTGCGGCTGCAGCGGCGACTGGACTCCCGCGTCGTTCGTTCGGGAAAAGACGGAGGCCATCCGCGAGCGCGTCGGCGACCGACACGTGATCCTCGGCCTTTCGGGGGGCGTCGACTCGTCGGTGGCCGCGGCGCTGCTGAACCGGGCCCTCGGCGACCAGCTTCACTGCATCTTTGTGAACAACGGTCTGCTCCGAAAGGGGGAGTGGGATCAAGTGCAAGATACGTTTCACGGGCACTTCCATATGGACCTGCACGCGGTCGACGCCACCGATCTGTTCATCGACGCGCTGGAGGGCGTCATCGACCCGGAGGAAAAGCGCGTCCTGATCGGCAACACGTTCATCGACGTGTTCGAAGAGCAGACCGAGGCGATCGCGCAAGACCTGGGCCACCGGCCCGAGTTTCTCGCTCAAGGCACCCTGTATCCGGACGTCATCGAGAGCGTGTCGTTCAAGGGACCGTCGGCCACGATCAAAACCCACCACAACGTGGGCGGCCTGCCGGAGGAGCTGAACTTCGAGCTGATCGAGCCCTTCCGCGAGCTATTCAAAGATGAGGTGCGTGAGATCGGTCGGCTGCTCGACGTGCCCGAGCGGATCGTAGGCCGCCATCCGTTCCCCGGTCCGGGCCTGGCCATTCGCATCCTGGGTGCCGTCACTCCCGAGCGGCTTGCCCTCCTCCGCGAGGCCGACGCCATCTTCATCGACGAGTTGCGTGCCAACGACCTGTACGACGAGGTGTGGCAGGCCTTCGCCGTGCTGCTCCCGGTGCAGAGCGTGGGCGTGATGGGCGACGAACGCACCTACGAAAACGTGTGCGCCCTGCGCGCCGTGACGAGCGTCGATGGCATGACGGCCGACTGGGCCCACCTTCCGCACGACTTCCTCGGCCACGTGGCCAACCGTGTTGTCAACGAAGTACCCGGCATCAACCGCACGGTGTACGACGTGAGCTCCAAGCCGCCCGCAACCATCGAGTGGGAGTGATCCCCTCTTGGGAG
>CAYFSC010000029.1:14386-23711 GCA_964345695.1 uncultured Rhodothermales bacterium
TGGGAGTGATCCCCTCTTGGGAGCGGTCCATCTGAGGGTCTTGCGTGCTCGGGGGCACGGGCCTCGCCGCAGGATCGACGGAACCGGGCGCTTCTATCCTTCAACGTCCTCATGATTTTGATGCAGTACACAGCACGCGGGTATACAGGATGGCTTCGTCGGGCGGTCGCCCTGTTTCTTCTCGCAACGTTGGGCGCGGGAGCCGTCTACGCGCAGCAGCCGGAGATTCCGCGGAATGAGGACGCCGAACTCATGTTTGAACAGGGCCTTGCGGCCTTCGAGGCGGGCAGCTACGAAACAGCGTACGAACGCTTTCGCCTCGCTACCGAGTACGACTTGAACCGCAAAACGACCGCCGCGCTGCTGATGGCGGGCAAGGCGCTTTACCGGCTGGAGCGCTATCGTGAGGCCATCGACATGCTGACCGCGCTGCTCGACCGCTATCCCGGCACGTCGTACCGCGATGCCGCCCAGGCGGTGCTCGACGCGGCCGAGCGTGGACAGGCGGCGTACGGCCAGGCGCCCGACACGCTGCGGATCGGCCTGGTGCTGCCGATGCGCGATCAGGATGCCCCGCTCACCCAGGCACTTCTCAACGGCATCCGGCTTGCCGTCGATGCGCGCAACGGCGTGCGCCGGCGGTACGTACTTCCGTCGCGGCTGCGGGCGTCGGTCGACACGTTCAACGTCTACGACACCACCACGCTCTTCAGCGACAGCCTCGCGCAGGCGGACGGCCCGACGTCCATCGTCACGCCGCGCGACACCATCCAGACCGATTCGCTGCAGATCGTGACCGAGCAGGTCCGCCGTCCCAATTGGGTGGCGCAGATGGTCTTCCGACGTACGGACGCCACCCCGGAAAGCGCCCGGACGGCGGTCGACTCGCTGGTGCGCCGCGACCGGGTGGACGTAATCATCGGGCCGCTGTACAGCCGAGAGGCCCGCACCGCAGGGGCCCGGGCCGATCGGGCGCGCACGGTTCTGGTCGCACCACTGGCGACGGACGTGAGCGTGTCGGCAGGGCGGCAGCACGTCTTTCAGGCCAACCCGACGATCCCCATGCGCGGCCGGCTGATGGCGCGGTTTGCGGCGCAGAGCCTGCTGATCGACCGGGTGGGGGTTGTGGTCGAAGCGAAGGACGACGCGGCGACTCGCATGGCGACGGGGTTCCGCGAAGAGGCCTCGCGCATCGGGCTCGGGGTGCCGTTCACACTGGAACTGCCGTCGGCCCGCGAGTGGTCGCGCCTTCCCCTTGCCTTCGAGGCCGACTCGACCCTGACGCCCGAGCAGCAAGCGACCGCCGAGGCCGTCTATCTGCCCATGACCGGCCGCAATGCGAAGGGCAACATCCAGGATGCGCTCGTCGGGCTCAGCCGAATGAGCCCCGACCTGCGTGCTCTGGGCAACTCACAGTGGCACGACGTTTCTTTCAAAAAGGAGGCCAGCCGCCACCTCGCCACCTATGCGAATGATTTCTATGTGCAGACGCGGCGCGACGCCGTGCAGCGCTTCATCCGCGACTACCGACTTTTGACCGGCCGAACGCCCGGCGAACTGCCGGCCACCGAGCGGCGCTTGGCCTACACGGGGTACGACGTGGCGCACTTCCTGCTCACAACCCTGTCTCCCGCTGCAAAACCGCGTCCGGACGCGCTGCGTCGCCCCGACGCCTACGACGGCCTTGGCGTCCGGATTGACTTCCGGGCGGGCAACGTCAACGAGGCCATGTTCTTTCACCGATACCGGTCCGGTCGCATCGAGCGCCTGCGCTAGTGGCGCAGGAACAGACGTTTGGACGGGTCGTTACGGCTCGGCGTCGGGGCGCGGCCCCTTTCCCCCTGACTCTGCGTCGGCGCCTCTCTTCGCTTCGCTTTGTGAACTGGCTGCTCCTGTCCATGCGTATTCGCCCCTTCTCGCCCGTTCTTGTTCTGATGCTGGCCGTCCTTGTCGGCTGCTCGGGCGGAGGCCGCATCACCCACCAGTCGGCCGAGCAGGCATTTCAGAAGGGACGGGCGGCGTTTCAGGAGGAGGACTACGACGAGGCTATCGACTACTTCCGGGCCGTCTTCCAGTATGGACGTGGCAACCAATATGCGTCCGATGCGCAGTACTTCTTGGGGGCGTCCTACCGGGAGCAGGAGCGGTATCTGCTGGCTGCGAACGAGTTCAAACGCTTCCTGCAACTCTACCGCAACAACGAGCGGGTGCCGCAGGTCGAGTTCGAGCGGGCTCTGATGTATTTCAACCTGTCGCCCCACTACAAGCTCGATCAGAGCGACACGAAGTCGGCCATTTCGTACTTTCAACTGTTCATCGAGCGGCATCCGCGGCACGATCTCGTCCCCAAGGCCCGCGAGCACATCGAGACCCTCCGCAGCAAGCTGGCGCACAAGAAGTATGCAGCCGCCGAGCTCTATGAAAAGCGGGAGATGTGGCGCGCGGCAACGGAGACCTACAAACGCATCTTCGACCAGTATCCGGATACGCCCTGGGCCGACGATGCTTTGCTGGGCACGATTCGCTCGTACATCGAGTACGCCGACCGCAGCATCCAAAGCAAGCAGGACGATCGTCTGCAGAAGGCCATCGACACATACAACCGTCTCGCACAGGTTTTCCCCGACAGTCCGCTGCTAAACCAGGCCGAGGCGCTCTATTCCGAGGCGCGCAGCAAGCTGGCCGACATACAGCAAAGCGAGTCGCTCGCGACCGAAGAATCGTCTGGCGGAAGCGGAAACTGAGCTCTCACCTACGCGTCCTGGCGCTATGGACATTGGTCTTTTCGGTGGTTCGTTCAATCCGCCGCACGTGGCTCACCTCATTGTTGCCGAGATCGTGCGCGATCAGTTCGGATTGCAGGAGGTGTGGTGGATTCCAAATGCAACCCCGCCTCACAAGGTGGATGAGGAGCTCGTCGACGCCGATCACCGCCTTGCGATGACGGAACGCGCGACTGCTGAAAACCCAGGCTTCCGCGTGTGTGACGTCGAGATTCAGCGGGCCGGCGTGTCGTACACCGTCGATACGGTCTCGTCGCTCCAGAACGAGCATCCGGACGTCGACTTTGGTCTCATCATCGGCAGCGACAGCCTGGACCACTTCGCCGAGTGGCGCCGCCCGGACGAGATTGCGCGGCGCGTTCCGCTCATTGTGTACAAGCGGCCCGGCGTGATCGATGCCGTGGCGCCATCGCGCTTCGTCAACAGCGTGAAGTACGTTGCGGCTCCAGTGATGGAGGTGTCGGGCACCGAGGTGCGGGCGCGGCGCCAGGCCGGACGCTCCATTCGTCACCTGGTGCCCGAAACGGTCCGTACGTACATCGAGACGCACGGGCTGTACACTTCCGATCCAGCGTGAAGGCGGTACCGGCGGCAAAGCCCCGGAGCGCGCCGCCCGACCGAAGCTGCGCCGTCCTGCTCCCTTCGGCTTATTCTACTTCGCCATGCCGCCATCAATACGGCGCCCCGAGACGGTGCGCGAGCGTGCCGGGCAATGCGTAATGCCCCGTCTTGGCTCCAACCTGCCGCCGACCACTGCCGCCGAAACCGATGCCGACCGCGTGGGGCGGCTGCTGGAGCGGTGCCCGATAGGCGGGCTCATCCTGTTTCGCGGCGCGCATCCTGCCACCTCTAGGGGGCTTGCCGATCTGCAGCGCATCAGCCGCTTTCCGCTTCTGGTGGGGGCAGACATCGAGCGCGGCGTTGGGCAGCAGGTGCGTGGAGGCACGGTGTTTCCGCATGCGCAGGCGCTGGGAGCGACCGACCGCCCCGAGGCCGCTGCGGTCCGCCTGGCCCGCGTCACCGCCCGCGAGGCCCGGGCCTGCGGCATCCACTGGGCGTTTGCTCCCGTCGCCGACGTCAACACGTGCGCCGAGAATCCGATCATCGGCATCCGGGCGTTCGGAGAGGACCCGGCGCTTGCGTCCCGGTGTGTGAAGGCTTACGTCGACGCTGCGCGCGACGAGGGGCTCCTCACGACGGCCAAACACTTTCCGGGTCACGGCCGGACGGCCGTGGACTCACATGAAACGACCCCGGTTGTGGACGCGCCCACTGACGCGCTGGAACGCGTCGATCTCCCGCCTTTCCAGACCGCCATCGACGCCGGCGTGGACGCCATCATGACGGCTCATGTCGCGTATCCTGCTCTCGACCCGGAGGCCCGTCCGGCCACCGGCTCCTCTCCGATCCTCCGCGACCGGCTGCGCGACGAGATGGGGTTCGGCGGCGTGGTGGTGAGCGACAGTCTTCTGATGGAAGGCGGGCCGGGCCAGGGGCATCCGCCCGGGAAGCAGGCTGCCGCACTTCTGAACGCCGGCGTGGATCTGCTGCTCGATCCCGACGATCCGGAGGCCGTGGTGGACGGGCTGGTTGCAGCGGTAGAGGATGGAGTGCTGTCGGAGTCGCGCCTCGATGCGGCCTGGCAGCGGGTCTGGCATCTGAAGATGCGCATCCGCGAGCAGTGGGGCAACGCGGCCTTCGCGCCTGCACCGGGCGACATGGACACCGCCAGGCATCGATCGGTGGCGGATGCGCTCGCCCGGCGGGCCGTTCGGGAGCGCGTGTCTGCCGAAGCCCTCTGGCCTTTATCGCCGTCGCGCGTGGGGGAAGGGCACACCCTGCAGGGAGTGGTCCTCACGCCGCGGGCCGACGCCAGGGCGCTCGCACCGCTTGCCGAGGCGCTGCGGTCGACCTATCCGGCGATCCGCTACGACACCCTCACCGCCGAGAGTTCGTCTGCGCAGTACGACGCGGTTCGTGCCGCGGCGCTCGACGCAGAGCACCTCGTGCTGATCGGGGTCGTAGAGCCGGCGGCGTGGCACACCTTCGGCCTGCGCCGCGAGCAGCAGGCATGGATGCGTCGTCTCACCGCGTCGCGAGATGCGGTCGTCGCGGCGCTTGGGAGCCCACACGTCTTGGACGCCGTGCCCCACGCCCACGTTCGCCTCTGTACCTACAGCACCGTGCCGGCATCACAGCGAGCCCTGGTGGCCTGCATGGCGGGCCAGGAAACGAGCGCTCCGATTCCTCCTCTCTGAACGGACTGGAGGAATCTCTTGAGAGTGGCTTCGGTATATGCGAGTCCATCTTCCGCCCGTCCACGGCTGCCACTCAACCGTTCCATCTCGTTCCATGGGGCTCTTCGATCTGTTCCGGGAAGGGGGACCGCCCCTCGTGGAAGAGGCGTTCGAGAACGTGACAAACATGCTCTCGGACGGGCATCACATGTTTGAGTCTGCAACCGCGTTTGCGCTTGACAACGAAATCTTGAACGAAGACCTCAGCGCGGCCGACGAGGACATCAACCGATGCGAGCAGGAGTTGCGCCGATCGTTGCTGGAGCACCTCACGGTGAATCCCAACCGGGAGATGGTGTTCAGCCTAAAGCTGATCAGCATCGTGGGCGAGGCCGAGCGCATCGGCGACATCGCCAAGTCCATCGTCAAGGCTGGACGGCTGGCCCACAAGCCCCGGATGGGACCGCACGTAGAGCCGCTGCGCGACCTGCGCGACCGCCTGAGGAAGATGTTCGACCTGGCCAAAGAGGGCTTGTGGAGGAGGATCCCGAGGCCGCACGGACGCTCATGAGCATGCACGAGGAGATCAAGGATGACACGACGATGTACCTCGCCACGCTCGCCGAGGCCGACGACCTGACGGCCAATGAAGGCATCGTTTACGCTCTCCTCGCCCGACTGCTGAGCCGGATCAGCTCGCACCTGTCCAATGTTGCCTCCACCGTGACCGCGCCCTTCGACCGCATCCGGCGTGCCCATGCCGAAGGCACTGACGAAACGTGACGAATGCGGCATGTGCCCGGAACCGCGGAACGTTTTCCGGGACCATCCGGAGAAGACACCCTCGATGCATACCGATCGCACCAACGAATACGGACCCGAACCATCCCACTATGGCTGTCAAAGAGTCGACCATGTTAGAGCTGGGCACCGATGCCCGCGACTTCACGCTTCCCGTCGTCAATCCTGAGGTGGACGACGTCGAGGGAACCATGCGCTCGCTCGACGACTACGCCGATGCGGAGGCGCTCGTCCTCGTCTTCATGTGCAACCACTGCCCCTATGTGAAGCACGTGGAGGACGCACTCCTGGAAACCGCTCGCGAGTACCAGGACCGCGGTGTTCAGTTCATCGGCATCTGCTCGAACGATCCGGAGCGCTACCCAGACGACTCGTTCGAGAAGATGGCCAAGCGCGCGCAGATCAAGGACTATCCCTTCCCGTATCTGCACGACGAGACGCAGCAGGTGGCCAAAGAGTACACCGCCGCCTGCACGCCCGACTTCTTCGTCTTCGACGACGACCGGACGCTCGTTTACCGCGGCCGCTTCGACGAGACGCGCCCCGACCAGGGGGAGGCGCATGGCGGCGACCTGCGGCAGGCGCTCGACGACCTGCTCGAGACCGGTCGCGTCACGATCGAGCAGAAGCCGTCGATGGGATGCAACATCAAGTGGAAGCCGGGCAACGAACCGGCACATGCGTAACGCACGCGGCAAGGCTCGTCCCCCAACCAGAGCGGCCCTGCCACACTTGCGTGCGGACGGGCTCTCGTCTACCTTTTGAAAAGAGACGGGGACGCCGCCCCTCACGCCCCGCCCCGTCGGTTTTGCCGCCAACCCCCTTCAGCGCCATGCTCTTTTCGGCCCGTGCCTTTCGGACGTGGGGACACATCCTCGTGGGGGCGAGCCTTTTCGCGATGTCGTTCATCGCCATCATGCTCGCTGCCGAACAGGTTGTGGACGGAGGCGTTCACTTCGCCCGGGCGACGAAAGCCATCGGCGGGGCGGCCTTTGTCGGCTACGTAGGCACCGCGTGGCTCGTCCGCCGTGAGCCGCCGCCGTCCGGATGACGGCTCGGAAACGGATACCTTTAAAATGATCGAGAGCTGGAACCGCTTCCAGGCGAACTGGATTTCCCGCGGTGAAAGCCCCGCACTGATCGCGATGCATCGAACGAACCCAGAAGACGCCATGAGTGACAAGACTGCCGTAGACACCACTGCCCCCGAAGACGAAGAGCGCTCCGCATTCGAAAAAGCAGCCGAAGAAGCCGGCGAAGATGTTGATCCGCGAACCATCCCTCAAGAACTGGAGGAGGAGCCGCCGGTCGGAGACGAGATCGAGTATCCCGATCATTCAGAGGAAGACCACGAAACGTGGCGGATCCTCGTTGAGCGTCAGATGGACCAACTGCCCGGCCGGGCCTGCGAGGCCTACCTGGAAGGGCAGGATGTCCTGAAGCTGGAGGCCGACCGCATCCCCGCCCTGGCCAACCTGAGCCAGCGGCTGGAAGAGGCCACCGGGTGGAAAGTCGCGAACGTACCTGGGCTCATTCACGAGAAGGACTTCTTCGATCTTCTGTCGCGCCGCATCTTCCCGTCCACCAACTACGTGCGGGGCCGTGACGAGCTCGATTACACCCCGGCGCCCGACTGCTTCCACGACATCTTCGGCCACATGCCGATGCTCACCCAGCCGGCGTTTGCCGACTTCTATCAGCTCTTCGGGCAGGCCGCGCTCGGTGCCGAGGGCTCGGTGCGCCCGCAGCTGGAGGCGTTCCACTGGTTCACCGTCGAGTTCGGACTCATTCGCGAGAACGGGGAGCAGCGCATCTTCGGCGCAGGCATCGTCTCCTCGAACGAAGAGGTGACGCACGCACTGTCCGACGAGGTGGAGGTCGTGACGTTCGACCCGGATACGCTCGTGAACACCGACTATGAGGTATACCATCTGCAGGACACGCTTTTCGTGATGGACTCCTTTCAGCAGCTTCTGGACGGCTTCCGGAGCTGGACGCAGTCGAAGGGCTTGCTGGAGTAGCCCCTTAACCCCACGGCGTTCCATTCAGCCTCATCCTGGCCGCGCCGGGGTGGGGCTGTTCGTTTTCCGGGCGCCCTCCGACGTCCCGGTCACCGATGTCTTCATCGTAAACTGGGCCGGATGGGGAAGGCGCCACGCTTGTGCCGACGGAACGGGCCCGTTGCCAAACCGGGTGCGTCTTCGTATGATGACACGTCCAGGTCCCGTTCGCCGACGCGCCCGGTTTGCATGAAGCATCGCGACAGACATCCTCTTCTTACGCGCTGGGTGGCAGGACTTGCGTGCGGTCTATGCATCGCGGTCCTGGCTGCCGGCTGCACCAGTGCCCGCGAGGGGAAGGAAAAGCGTGCGGAGCCGGAGGTGAAGCGCCTCTACCATGTGCAGATCCGCATGACGGAGCGCAAGGCCGTGGCCGACCGGACGGTCGGCGATGCGAAATCGTGGTGGCGTGAGCGGCCGGCCGCGGAGCGCCCCCGCGCTCTAGCCGGCATCGACGAGCTTCCCGTGTCCATTGCGTGGCGCCCGCCGCTCTACCGCGTCCGGATTGGCCCGTTTGCGTCCCGCCAGCGGGCCGAGATTATGCTCAAAGTCGTGGATGAGGGCTATCCCGATGCCTTCATCGCGCCCCAACGTGTCCAGGCCCAGCGACGGTCTCACCACGGCACCTTTCGCCCCTTCGCCCGCTCGTCCCGATACTGACTGTACGCCGATGAACATCGCCCTCGTTCAGCAGGCCGTTCCAGGCGACCGCGACGCTGCGCTCACTCAAGGCGTGGCGGCCGTCCACGACGCGGCCGATTGCGGGGCCGACCTCGTCGTCTTCCCCGAACTCTCGTTTACGCCGTTCTACCCGCAGGTGCGCTTGGCAGAACGCGCGGCGTCGCGATCCGATCTTGCCGAGCCGGTGCCCGGCCCCATCACCGAGGCCCTGGGGAAGGCGGCGCGCGAACGCGGGGTCGTCGTGGTACCCAACCTGTATGAACAGGCGGGCGATTGCTTCTTCGACACCTCGCCCGTGATCGATGCGGACGGGTCGCTGCTTGGCGTCACGCGCATGATGCATATCACGCAGTACGCGCACTTCTGGGAGCAGGACTACTACGATCCCGGCGACACGGGCGCACCTGTCTACGACACCGCCGCTGGGCGCATCGGTGTGGCCATCTGCTACGACCGGCACTATCCCGAAACCCTGCGCGCGATGGCCCTCGACGGGGCAGACCTCATCGTCGTTCCCCAGGCCGGGGTGGCGGGCGAATGGCCCGACGGGATGTACGAGGCCGAGCTGCGCGTGGCAGCGTTTCAGAATGGCTTCTTCATGGCGCTGGCCAACCGCATCGGCGCAGAGGCTCACCTCACGTTCAACGGTGCGTCGTTCGTGACCGACCCCGTGGGGCGCATCATGACGCAGGCTCCCGAGAACGAGGACGCCATCGTCACCGCCACGCTTGACCCAGAGGCCTGTGCCGACGCGCCGGCCCGC